>NZ_CP047984.1:665833-998750 GCF_009931655.1 Pontibacter russatus
AGGTGACGATGCAGCCCATATGCGTACAGACGGCGGAGAATTTATGCCGCACGCCGTCCTGATCGCAGTACACGGCCACCTTCGCCATCCCGTCGCGCAGGATGCGGCCGGTGCCCGGCAATACCTGCGACGGATCGTCTACCTCGCCGCCCGTCACGTATTCCTTCAGCTGCGCCGCCACATTCAGGTTGTGCTTCAGGTATTCGCCTGCCGCTTTCATGGGGCTGCGGCCGGGGTCATACAGGCTGGCCCACGGGTTCTGGCGGCCCATGATCAGGTCGGTGATGAGCATGCCCCCGATCGTGCCGTGGGTGGTGCCGTGGCCTGAGTCGCCGGTAATGATATAGACATTGTCCGCATCACCGGGGTTGCGGCCTATATAGGCCAGGCCGTCCACCGGCTCGAACACCTGCCCCGACCAGCGGTACTCCACTTCCTGCGACTCCGGGAAATTCAGGCGCGTCCAGCGCTCCAGTTCCTGAAAGTGCTTGATCAGGTGGTGGTCCTGCCCCGTCTTGTGGTCCCCGCCGCCCACAATCAGCACGTCATAATCCATATCGGCACCGGTGCTGCGCTGCAGCCGGATATAATGGTAAGGGTCCTTCATGTCCCAGTACAGGGCGTCTGGCACAGCGTTCTTGGGCACCCGCACCCCGATGGCGTACGTGCGGTACGCTTCCAGTTTGGTGTGCATGGTCACCTTGTCATTCACGGGTGTGTTGGTGGCCACCACCAGGTGGTTTGCCGAAACAGCGTGTCCTCCCTCCGTTACTACCGTTGTTACCGGACCAGTTTCAAAACTAACCACGTGTGTACTTGTAAAAATCCTTCCGCCCTTATCGAGTATGGCGCCCGCCAGTCCTGCCATATATTTCATAGCGTGGATGCGCCCTTGGTTAGGGTAGTGCAGGCAGGGCAAGGCGGTTAGGTACGGGGCCGGGCACTGCTTCCGCAGCACCACGTCGTGCCAGCCTATTTGCTGCAGGGCCTCCAGTTCCTGTAGCAGCAGTTGCTCCTCCTCTGGGGTGGTGGCCACCAGGTAACCGTCCACACGGGCAAAATCGCAGTCGATGTTGGCGTCTTTGGCAATTTCCTCTATCTTATCGATGGCTTTGCCGTGGCTCTGGGCAGCCAGCCGGGCTCCGTCTTTACCGAATTGCTTTACCAGGTTATAATACCGCTCGTCGAGGGCGTTGGAGAGGTGGGCCGTGGTACGACTGGTTTCGCCGCCGCCGATGCTCTTCGACTCCAGCACAACCACACGTTTCCCCTCCTTCGCCAGCAGGTAGGCCGTGGTCAGGCCTGAAATGCCTGCACCCACCACGCACACATCGCAGGTCAGGTTCTCCTGCAGTTGCGAGGTGCTTGGCAAGGTGATATTTTTCTCCCAGATGGGCAAAGTGGCTCCGGATTCCTGTTTCATAGTTTATAGTTTTAGTACTTATAGCGGCTGCGATAGCTCTTTTGCAGGCAATAGCCCTGTTGCATAGGATTACGGTGTGGCGGGCCTTATGTTGCTACAGCTGCCATCGGCTCCATGGATGAGGATATCTTCCAGGATAGCTGCCTGCCACTTTTTCTGCTGTTGCCTTCGCTGGCGCAGGTTTACCGCCAAGGCCAGGTCCTCCTTTCCCTGAGAGAGCCTGTCACTGTTCCTTCTAGAGGATTTTTTCAAAAAACATTTTTATATACACCAAATATATTAGCAAACTAATTATATTAGCATCAGTAAAACTGAAGATGAAAGCAGCAAACTATTTGAAAGGCCGAGGGGCGCAGTACAAGCCAGCCAACCCGTACCGAAAGCAGGAGTACGTCGCGGCGCACGTGGAGGGGCTGGATGAACCGATGCTCTCCAATACGCACACCGAGTTCCTGACGGAGCGACCGAAGACGGTGGTGAACAAGGTGGAGAGCCCCGACCTGGGGATAGGCTATTCTCTGAACCCGTACCAGGGCTGCGAGCACGGCTGCGTTTACTGCTATGCCCGCAACACCCACCAATATTGGGGTTATGGCGCGGGGCTCGACTTTGAGCGGAAGATTATTGTGAAGGAGGACGCCCCACAGACGCTGGCGCGGCAACTGGAGAGCAAAAACTGGCAGGTGATGCCCATTATGCTGGCCGGCAACACCGACTGCTATCAGCCGATTGAGGCAAAGAAAAAACTGACGCGCCAGATATTGGAAGTGCTGCTGCAGTACCGCCACCCCGTCAGCATCATCACCAAGAACGCGCTCATCCTCCGCGACCTGGACCTTCTGGCGGAGCTGAACAAACTTGGCCTTGTGCATGTGAACATCAGCATCACTACCCTGGATGAGAAGTTGCGCCAGAAGCTGGAGCCGCGCACGGCCTCGGCGGCCAAGCGCCTGGAGGTGGTGCGGCAACTCAGCACCGCCGGGCTGCCGGTAAATGTGATGGTGGCCCCCATCATTCCCGGCCTCAACGACTCCGAGATTCCGGCCATATTGAAGCAGGCGGCAGAAGCTGGCGCCTGCAATGCCGCCTACACCATCGTGCGCCTTAACGGCAGCGTGGGCCCCATCTTCGAAGACTGGATCAGGCAGACCTTCCCGGACAGGGCGGAAAAGGTTTTGAAGCAGATAGCCGACTGCCACGGCGGTCAGATGAACGACAGCCGCTTTGGCACCCGCATGCGGGGGAGGGAAAATTTGCGGAGGCCATCGGCAGGCTGTTCCGGATGAGCAGGCAGAAATATATGGGAGGCCGCAGCACCAGGCCCTATGACTACAGCCACTTCTGCCAGCGCGGCGGCAGGCAACTTGGTTTGTTTTGATGGGCTGTGTTTATGTTGTGGAGTATATATAGCAGCTTAGGCACTACCCAAGCTATATATGCAGCCTGTATATGAACTCGAACTATATATGAATTCAACCTATATATTACAACAGCCTATATATGGGTGTAACATATATATGAACGCAGGCCGGGGCCCTAGGATAGCAGACACGAGCGAGGACGCTCGCGTTATATATGCCCTGGGTTCAATAGCATTGATGGAGCGCAGTTACCGCTCCCAACCAAGATCCCCCGGATCAAGTGCGGGATGTACCATTTTCAGGATGACAACAAAAAAGTCAAACTAATTTAGTCTCCATACAATTTAGTCTTCATACCTATAATAAAAAGAGCCGCCCTTCCAGAAGAAAGGGCGGCTGCTTGTATATGAACAACTAACTATTACAGGAACATGTTCAGGAAGTCCTGCTTCCCGTTCAGGTATTCGTAGCCAAAGCCCTCTTCGGTCATCCTGTGTTTTATATCCTCCACGTCCTGCGCGTGCTTTACCTCCACGCCAATAAAAACCGGACCTTTCTCCTTGTTGTTTTTCTTGATGTACTGGAAGTGGATGATGTCATCGTCCGGGTGCAGCACCTTGTTCACGAAAGTACGGAGGGCGCCGGGCTTCTGGTTGAAGGTGATCATGAAGTAATGCTTCAGCCCCTGGTGCTGCATCGCCCGCTCCTTGATGTCCTCCATGCGGGTGATGTCGTTGTTGCTGCCGCTGATGATGCAGACCACGTTTTTGCCTTTGATCTGGTCGGTGTAATACTTCAGCACAGATATAGACAGCGTACCGGCAGGTTCCAGCACCACGCCCTCCTCGTTGTACATCTTCAGGATGTCGACGCATATCTGCCCCTCCGGCACCAGCACCACATCGTCCAGCAGTTCACGGCATATCTCAAAAGTCAGCTCGCCGGGGCATTTCACGGCTGCGCCGTCCACAAAGCTGTCGATGGTGTCCAGCGCCAGGCGCTGCTGGGCCTTCAGCGAGTTGTACATCGACGGTGCCCCCTGCGGCTGCACGCCTATCAGCTTTGTGGCAGGGCTGAGCTGCTTAAACACGCTGGAAACACCAGCGGCCAGCCCGCCGCCGCCAATTGGCATGAACAGGTAATCTATCGGGAATGTGGCGGCTTTGAGAATCTCCAGCCCCACGGTGGCCTGCCCTTCCACAATGGCAATGTCATCGAAGGGCGGTATGAAGGTGCTGCCACGGCTGTCGGAAAATTCCTTGGCCGCCTTAAAGGTATCGTCGTAGGTGGCCCCTGTCAGCACCACCTCCACCATCTCCTTCCCGAAGCCACGCACCTTGTTTACCTTTTGGGCGGGTGTGTTGGCTGGCATAAAGATATAGCCCTTCAGGCCGAGCAACTGACACGCGTAAGCCACGCCCTGGGCATGGTTGCCGGCGCTGGAGCATACAATCTCCCGTTCCGCCTGCTTCGGCAGTGTGCTCATTTTGTTGTAAGCGCCCCTGATCTTGTAAGAGCGCACCACCTGCAAATCCTCCCGCTTCAGGTACACCTGGGCCTCGTACAATTGCGACAGCCAGTGGTTCTGCAGCAAAGGCGTCTTGTTGATGACTCCTTTCAGATTCTTGGCGGCCTTCTCTACATTCTCCAGGGAAACTACGTTGTCTGAAGCGACTATATCCTTATTCATTAGTATTTACTTTGATCGGGAGCGCAGTTTTCTAACAGTTGCTCCCGTTTGCCATAACTCTGACTCGCGCAGTTCTTTCAGTTCTGCCTCCAGCTCTTTTCTGTAACCCGGCGTGGAACCGCGCTGGATGGTGCGGGCTGCTTCCTTGCCGGACGCCACGCTTTCATACAACTCATTCATAACAGGCAGGGTAGCCTCTCTGAACTTGCCTTTCCAATCCAAAGCGCCACGCTGGGCTGTTACGGAGCAGTTGGCGTACATCCAGTCCATGCCGTTTTCGCCTACCAGCGGCACCAGGCTCTGCGTCAGCTCTTCCACGGTTTCGTTGAAGGCCTCAGACGGAGAGTGTCCACGCTCGCGCAGCACTTGGTACTGGGCCTCGATGATGCCCGCCAAAGCGCCCATCAGCACGCCGCGCTCCCCTGTCAGGTCGCTATATACTTCTTTCTTGAAATCAGTCTCGAAAAGGTAGCCGGAACCTACGCCGATGCCCATGGCAACGGCTTTCTCATAGGCCTTGCCTGTAGCATCCTGGAACACCGCGAAAGAAGAGTTGAGGCCGCCGCCGCTCACAAACAAACGGCGCAGGCTGGTACCGCTGCCCTTTGGCGCAACCAGTATCACATCCACATCGGCAGGTGGCACAATGTTGGTCTGCTCTTTAAACGTAATGCCGAAGCCGTGTGAGAAATACAGTGTTTTGCCTGGCTTCAGTCTTTCTTTGATCACCGGCCAAAGCGCTATCTGACCGGCATCGGAAAGCAGGTTGCAGATGATGGTGCCACGCTCTGCGGCTTCCTCTATAGAGAAAAGGGTCTCGCCCTCTACCCAGCCGTCTTCCAAAGCTTTTTCCCAGGAAGGAGAATCTTTACGCTGCCCAACAATTACGTTAAACCCGTTGTCTTTCATGTTCAGTGCCTGTCCGGGGCCTTGCACACCGTAACCAATCACTGCAATCACTTCGTCTTTCAGCACTTCCTGTGCCTTCGAAAGCGGGAATTCTTCGCGTGTAACTACTGTTTCGTCTACTCCTCCAAAATTGATAGTTGCCATTTTGTTTTAGCTGGTTTTAGTTTACTTGTTTATAATTTTTTTTACGATAGAAATCCTGACAAAGGAAAGCGTTAAATTATTATTGAATGCTTTTCGTCCTCTGTCTTTCTCTATATATGCCTTACATCGAGAAGATTTTTTCCCGGCTGTTGAGGTACTCGTTTTCAACTGATTCGCTGCCGGGCTCGGCACGCTCAAACTCGCGCAGCTTCCTGTTGAAGCCTTCGCTGCCTTTGATGATGGCGATACGGGCGCTGCGCACAAACTCAATCAACCCGTAAGGCTGCAGCACCTTTATCAGGTTGTCGGTTTCCTCGCGGTGGCCGGTCGTTTCGAATACCGTGTAGTCTTTGCGGATGACCACGGCGCGGGCGCCGTTCTCGCGCAGCAGCCGCTCCACCAGCGCCTTCTCCGCAATCACGTCGGTTGGCACTTTGTAGAGCGCCATCTCCTGCCAGATCACATCCTCGTTGGTGTGGTAATACACTTTCAGCACCTCTACCTGCTTCTCTATCTGCCTGGTGAGCTTGCGGACAACGTCTTCCGTCTCGTGGATCACGATATTGAAGCGGTGGATGCCCTCAATCTCAGACGGAGAAGTGTTCAGGCTTTCGATGTTCATCTTCCTGCGCGAGAAGATGGTGGCAATCCGGTTCAGCAGCCCCACCTGGTGCTCGGTATATACCGTGATGTTGAACTCCTGCCTGTCTATATGATTTTGGTTCGTCATGCCTTTACCTCCTTATTTCAATCTGATTTCGCTTACGCTGCACCCCTGGGGCACCATCGGGAACACGTTGTTCTCCTTGGTCACCATCACCTCCAGCAGGTAGGCGCCTTTGTGGGTCAGCATTTCCTGCAGACCGCTTCTGAGGTTTTCCCGCTCGGTGATTTTTTTACCGGCAATGCCATAGCCTTCAGCCACTTTTATATAGTCGGGGCTGGTGATGTCCACGAAAGAGTAGCGCCGCTCATGAAAGAGCTGCTGCCACTGCCGCACCATGCCCAGGAACTGGTTGTTGACGATGATGATTTTCACGTCCACGTCGCTCTGCATGATGGTGCCCAATTCCTGGATCGTCATCTGGATACCGCCGTCGCCTACGAAGGTCACCACCGTTCTGTCGGGCGCGCCGAACTTGGCCCCGATGGCGGCAGGCAGGGCAAAGCCCATGGTGCCCAGGCCGCCGCTGGTGATGTTGCTGCGCGTGTGGTTGAGTTTGGCGTAGCGGCAGGCCACCATCTGGTTCTGGCCCACGTCGCTTACAATGATGGCATCGCCGTTGGTCAGTTCGTTCAGTTGCTGCATCACCTCCCCCATCGTCATTTCGCCGGAGGCCGGGAACAGCTCATCCTGAATCACCTGCTCTACTTCCTGCGCCTCATACTCCCTGAATTTCTGCAGCCATTCCGGATGGCTTTTCGCCTCTATCAGCTCCGTGAGAAGCGGCAGCGTCTCTTTGCAGTCGCCCCATACCGGCACAGTGGCCTTCACGTTCTTGTCTATCTCGGAGGGGTCAATGTCCAGGTGGACCACCTGCGCCTGCTTCGCATACTTGTCGAGGCGCCCTGTTACGCGGTCGTCGAAGCGCATGCCGATGGCAATCAGCACATCACAGTCGTTGGTGAGCACGTTAGGGCCGTAGTTGCCGTGCATGCCCAGCATCCCCACGTTCAGCGGGTGGTCGCTTGGCAAAGCGCCTGCTCCCATGATGGTCCAGGCTGCCGGAATGCCGCTCTTTTCGATAAACTGCCTGAACTCCTGCTCAGCAGCCCCTAAAATTACGCCCTGGCCCCACAGCACAAACGGCTTCTTCGCCTGGTTGATGAGGGCTGCCGCCTCCTGTATATACTCCTTCCGGATGATTGGCTTTGGGCGGTAGCTGCGGATATGGTCGCACGGCACATGCTCCCCGCACGTAAACTGCTGCAACTGCGCATTTTTGGTGATGTCGATCAGCACGGGGCCGGGCCTGCCGCTTTTAGCTATATAGAACGCCTTGGCGAGGGCCGCCGGTATCTCGCTTGCGTCTGTCACCTGGTAGTTCCATTTAGTAACAGGGGCCGAGATGCTGATGACGTCCGCCTCCTGGAAAGCATCGGTTCCCAGCAGATGCGCGAACACCTGCCCCGTGATGCACACCAACGGCGTGCTGTCGATCATGGCATCTGCGAGGCCTGTAATAAGGTTAGTGGCACCGGGGCCGCTGGTGGCGAACACCACCCCCACTTTGCCGGAGGCGCGGGCATAGCCCTGCCCGGCATGGATGCCGCCCTGCTCGTGCCGCACCAGCACGTGGTTTATTTTGTCGCAGTAATCGTACAGCGCATCATATATAGGCATGATGGCACCGCCCGGATAACCGAAAACAGTGTCCACCCCTTCCTTCAGCAGACCGCGTATAACCGCCTCACTCCCCGTTATTGTCTTCTTTTCCTCAAGCAATTCTGGAGTTTGTTTCTCTTGCGTTAACATAAGCCTCTTCTAAATCTGTTATACATCCGTTACTTGCGTCGCTCACCGTCCTGATATACTTCTGCAGCACGCCTCTTTTCACCCTTGCCTCCGGAGCCACCCACTTGTCGCGGCGCAGCGCCAACAGGGCGTCGTCCACGTGCAGGTGTACCGTGTTGGAAGCGGCGTCAAGCGTGATGATATCCCCGTCTTCAACCAGCGCGATATTGCCGCCCTCAAAGGCCTCGGGGCACACATGGCCAATCACAAAGCCGTGCGTACCGCCGGAAAAGCGGCCGTCCGTAATCAGGGCCACCTTGTCGCCCAGACCAGCCCCCATGATGGCAGAGGTTGGCTTGAGCATCTCCGGCATGCCCGGTCCGCCTTTCGGGCCGACGTAACGGATGACGACGACATCGCCAGCTTTCACTTTGCTTGCTTTCAGGCCTTCGTTCAGTTCTTCTTCTGAGTCGAACACCACCGCCGGGCCTTCAAACTTTAGTCCTTCCTTGCCTGTAATCTTCGCCACGCCCCCCCTGGTTGCCAGGTTGCCATACAGTATCTGTATATGGCCGTCGGCTTTGATAGGGTTGGAGAGCGGACGCAGCAGGTCCTGCTCCTCACCCAGCGGCTTCACATCCGCCAGGTTCTCGGCGATGGTCTTGCCTGTCACGGTCAGCAGGTCGCCGTTGATGAGGCCTTCGTTCAGGAGCGTTTTCATCACGGCCGGCACACCGCCCAGCGAGCAAAGGTCCTCCATCAGGTACTTGCCGCTTGGCTTCAGGTCGGCGAGCACCGGCGTACGGTCGCTCACCGCCTGGAAATCCTCCAGCGTCAGGTTGATCCCCGCCGCAGAGGCGATGGCAATCAGGTGAATCACAGCGTTCGTGGAACCGCCCAGCACCGTAATCACCACCATGGCGTTTTCGAAGGCCTCGCGCACCAGAATGTCGCGGGGCTTGATGTCTTTCTCCAGCAGGTTCAGCAGGTAGTGACCTGTGTGGAGGCACTCTTCCATTTTCTCCTGGCTCACGGCCGGCGTTGAGGAAGTATAGGGGATGGACATGCCGAGCGCTTCCGCCGCGGAGGCCATGGTATTGGCGGTGTACATGCCGCCACAGGCACCCGGCCCGGGGCAGGCATTGCGGATGATGCCACGGTAATCCTCCTCGGTGATGTTGTTGTTCAACTTCTTGCCATATGCCTCAAAGCAGGATACAATATTCAGTTTCTCTCCCTTAAAGTTTCCTGATTTGATTGTGCCGCCATATACCATCAGCGAAGGCCTGTTGAGGCGGGCCATGGCGATAAGCGAGCCCGGCATGTTCTTGTCGCAGCCCACCACGCAGGCCAGCGCATCGTAGTTATGTGCTCCTGTTATCGTCTCGATGGAGTCGGCGATCACCTCCCTTGAAACCAGCGAATAGCGCATGCCCTCGGTGCCGTTGGTGATACCGTCGCTCACCCCGATGGTGTTAAAGCGTAATCCCACCATTCCCAACTGGTTCACCCCCTTCTTTACTTCGTCAGCCAGGCCGTCGAGGTGCATGTTGCAGGTGTTGCCCTCAAAACCCGTCGAGCAGACACCGACAAAAGGCTTGCGCAAATCTTCTTCTGACAATCCGGATCCGATCAGCATGGCCTGCGATGCTGGCAGGCTGTCGTCTTGTGTGTAAATGCGGCTGTATTTGTTTAAGGCCATGGGGTTTGTTTTTTGTTTCGGATGAGGGACGGCAGCTGAAAAATTGCCCGTCAAAGGCATATTCCATCAGCGGCACCATCACCAATTATGTTTTATATATACTGTTCTGTTTTTTTCACTGTCCTAAAGTTCACCATTCTGCTGCTGCAGCTAAAACGTGTCTTTCAAATGCGTACTATTTCTAAAAGCTAAGAAAAAGTTTTTAAACAACTGCTTACCAATACATTATATATTTAAACCATACATTGTCTAAAGAAAAAAAGTGCCTGCATTTACACCTGTTAAATATTTTTAGGGTGAAACCTACCCGCCTATATATAGCTCTCCCTGCCTGCCTGCTGCAACAAAAAAAAAACAGCCATCCCCGGTAAGAGATGGCTGCCTGTAGCACTTGCTCTGTTCGTACAAAAATCAGCAAGCCATCTCCACTCCCCATGAGTCTATCACGGGAATAAGGATAATATGGCGGATGACTGTTAGATTTAGCATGAATTCTGAACAAAGGTACGTATTTATACGCCGGAAGCGAAATTTTATAGCTGCTAATTACACTGCATTCTCCTCTTACAACAATACACAAGGATGATATATAACCTAAGATGCTATATATGAAATGGTGCAACTGAGGAACTGCACACTTATATAATCGTGCTGAGGCCTACCTCCATGTTGTACTTGTAGGGGCCGGTCTCTGCTCCGTCCAGCACGCAGTAGGAGATGAAAGTGCCCACCTGTTCTGTGGTATAAGGAGAGGCTGCGTTTAGCTCCGGCGTCAGCACTTTCTTTTCGAGTGCAAAATGCACCGCCTCTTTCACCAGATCTGCCTCTTGCTGCAACCCGAAGTGCTCCAGCAGCATAGCCGCAGACAGGATGGCCGCTATCGGGTTGGCAATGCCTTTGCCCTTGGCCTGCGGGTAAGAGCCGTGTATCGGCTCGAACAGCGACACCAGGCTGCCAACGGAGGCTGACGGCAGCAGGCCAAGCGAACCGGCAATCACGGAAGCCTCATCCGACAGGATATCCCCGAACATGTTCTCTGTCAGAATCACGTCGAACTGTTTTGGGTTCAGGATAAGCTGCATGGCGGCATTGTCAACAAACAGATAATCCACGGCAACGTCGGCATATCCTGTGGCGATGCCCTGCACTACTTCGCGCCATAGGCGGGAAGTCTCCAGCACGTTGGCTTTGTCCACCAGTGTCAGTTTCTTCCGTCTTGTCGCCGCCGCCTGGAAGGCTAGTTGCGCAATGCGCTCAATCTCCTCGCGGCTGTAAGTGCAGTTGTCGTAGGCGCTGTCCGAGGTGCGGCCTTTCTCGCCGAAGTACACGCCGCCGGTCAGTTCCCGGAAGATGAGCATGTCAGCCCCGGCGATGCGGTCGTTTTTCAGGGGCGAGTGCTCCAGCAGCACCTCATAGGCCGTGACGGGGCGTATGTTGGCAAAGAGCCCCAGCGACTTGCGCAGGCGCAGCAGTCCCTGTTCCGGGCGCACCTTGGCCGAAGGGTCGTTGTCGTATTTGGGGTCGCCGATCGCACCCAACAGGATGGCGTCCGCCTCCAGGCAGGCCTTCAGCGTCTCATCCGGCAGCGGGTCGCCTGTGGCGTCGATGGCGCAGGCGCCCATCAGGTGCTTCTCAAACTCAAACTTGTGCCCGAACCTTTCGGCCACCGCCTCCAGCACCCTGATGGCCTCGTTGCAGACCTCGGGGCCGATGCCGTCGCCCGGCAACACGGCAATCTTCTTATTTAATACGCCCATGCTCTTGTGCTTTCGTATGCTTCTATGGCCTCTTTCTGGCTCACTAAAAAATCAATGTCGTCGTAGCCGTTAATCAGGCACTCTTTTTTATAGGGATCGATGTCAAAGGAAACCCGCTCCTCCCAGGCCGGGACATATAGCTCCTGCTTCAGCAGGTCCACCACAAATTGCGTCTGCGGCTCCCGCTCCACCTGCTCCAGCAAGCGCTGCAGCATCTCGTCCGACACCTGCAGCGGAAGCAGGCCGTTGTTGAGGGCGTTGCCCCGGAAGATGTCGGCGAAGTAGCTGGAGATCACCACCCGGAACCCGGCGTCATATATGGCCCAGGCCGCATGCTCGCGGCTGGAACCGCAGCCAAAGTTTTTGCCAGCGATAAGTATCTGACCGCTGTAACGCGGGTTGTTCAGCGCAAAACCCTGCTTGGGATTCCCGTTGCTGTCGTAGCGCCAGTCGCGGAACAGGTTCTCGCCGAACCCTTCGCGGGAGGTGGCCTTTAAAAAGCGGGCCGGGATGATCTGGTCTGTGTCTATGTTTTCTATCGGCAACGGAACGGCGCCCGACTCAATTATCTCGAACTTTTCCATTAATTCAGGTATTTGGTGATGTCGACAATCTTTCCTTCCACGGCGGTGATGGCAGCTACCAATGGGCTGGCCAGCAAGGTGCGGGAACCGGGGCCCTGGCGGCCCTCAAAGTTGCGGTTAGAGGTGGAGACGCAGTAGGCGCCCGCCGGAATTTTGTCTTCGTTCATGGCCAGGCAGGCACTGCAACCCGGCTCGCGCAGCGTAAAGCCCGCCTCCGCCAGCAGTTTGTCGATGCCTTCGGCCTTTGCCTGCATCTCTACGTGCTTGGAGCCCGGCACAATGATCGCCTCCACATGGTCTGCCTTATGGCGGCCTTTTACAAACTCGGCCACTACCCGCAGGTCTTCGATGCGGGAGTTGGTGCAGCTGCCGATGAACACGTAATTCACTTCTTTGCCAATCAGCGACTCGCCCGGCTGAAAGCCCATATATTGCAGCGATTTGTCGAAGCTGGCGGCCTCACCCGTTGGCACATCCACCGGAATAGCGGAATTGATGGCAATGCCCATGCCCGGGTTGGTGCCGTAGGTGATCATCGGGGAGATATCGGCTGCATCAAAGAAATACTCTTTGTCGAACGAAGCGCCATCTTCCGTATACAGCGTTTTCCAGTAGGCGAGCGCCTGCTCCCAGCGCTCGACTTTCGGCGCGTGCTCCCGGCCCTTCACGTATTCAAACGTCGTCTCGTCGGGGGCAATCATACCGCCGCGCGCGCCCATCTCAATGCTCATGTTGCACACCGTCATGCGGCCTTCCATGCTCAGGGAGCGTACGGCACTGCCGGCATACTCCACAAAGTACCCGGTGGCGCCACCCGTGCCCAGCTTCGAGATGATATATAAAATCAGGTCTTTGGCGGATACGCCGCGTCCCAGGTCACCATCCACAGTGATGCGCATTTTCTTTGGCCTGCTTAGCAGGAGGCACTGTGATGCCATGACCTGCGCCACCTGGCTGGTACCGATGCCGAAGGCGATGGCTCCGAAAGCGCCGTGCGTGGAGGTATGGCTGTCGCCGCACACAATCGTCATGCCCGGCTGCGTGATGCCCAGCTCCGGCCCGATCACATGCACAATTCCTTGGTTTTCGTGGCCAAGTCCAAACAGTTCTACGCCGTGCTTGGCGCAGTTCTCGGTCAGTTTATCCACCTGCATCCGCGAGAGCGGCTCCTGTATGGGGAGGTGCTGGTTGATAGTTGGCACGTTGTGGTCGGCAGTGGCCACAATCTGGTTCTTCCTGTACAGAGGCAGGTTCCGCGCCGCTATCTCATCGAAGGCCTGCGGGCTGGTCACCTCGTGTATCAGGTGTTTGTCTATATAAAAAACATCCAGTCCGCCCGGAATAGAGCGGACCACATGCGCATCCCATATCTTGTCGAATAATGTTTTCTTCATGTCAGTTGGCAGCAACCAGGTTCTCTTGTTCTACTAAGTTATGCAAATCTGTGTCCACTACTTCTTTGGTGCGGTCTGCTACCTGCAGGAAAGAGGCGTAAGCCTTGTCCAGTGTGTTCTTATCAAAATTATACCCGATTTTCTGCAGGCGGTAGGCCAGCGCGGCACGCCCGGAGCGGGCAGTGAGCACGATAGAAGAATCCGGCACGCCCACATCACGCGGATCGATGATCTCATATGTCTCGCGGTGCTTGATGACGCCGTCCTGGTGAATGCCGCTGGAATGCGAGAACGCATTGGCCCCGACAATGGCCTTGTTTGGCTGCACCGGCATGCGCATCATGTGCGACACCATGGCGGAGGTTTCTGCCAACAGCTTCGTGTTCACGTTCGTGTCGAGGTTGAGGTACGGGTGCTGGCGCAGGATCATCACAACCTCTTCCAGGGCTGTGTTCCCGGCACGCTCCCCTACCCCGTTGATGGTGCACTCTATCTGGCGCGCCCCGTTTACCACGCCTGAAATAGAGTTGGCCGTGGCCAGTCCCAGATCGTTGTGGCAGTGGGTGGAGAGGCGCACTTTGTCAACGCCCTTCACATTTTCGTAGAGGTACTTTATCTTCGCGCCGTATTCTTCGGGCAGGCAGTAGCCGGTGGTGTCGGGGATGTTCAGCACGGTGGCGCCCGCTTTGATGACCGCCTCGCACACCCGCGCCAGGAACTCGTTCCCGGTCCGGCCGGCGTCCTCGGCATAAAACTCCACATCCTCCACGAAGCTCTTGGCCAGCGTTACCGCGGCCACGGCCCGTTCCAGCACCTTCTCCTGCGTGCTGCGCAGCTTAAAGTTTATATGCGACTCGGAAGTGCCGATGCCGGTGTGGATGCGGGGGCGGCGGGCGGCGGCCAGCGCCTGGGCGGCCACGCGTATATCCTCCTCCACAGCCCGGGAAAGGCCGCACACGGTGATTTCCTTCACCTGGGCGGCAATGGCCTTCACTGCTTCAAAATCTCCGGGGCTCGACACAGGAAAACCTGCCTCTATCACATCCACTCCCAGTAGCTCGAGTTGCCGTGCAATTACCAGTTTCTCATCCATGTTGAGTTTGCAACCGGGCACTTGCTCGCCATCCCGCAGGGTGGTGTCAAAGATTTGTATTTTTTGAGCCGACATAGTTAATTTGATCTTGATTACAGAAATTAATTCAGTACTTAGCACGCAAGTAAACCTAAAAGCCGATGCAACAAAAACTATTTTTGGAATAGCCTGTTATTTCCAATCGCATCAGGCACGTTTATAGTTCCTTGTGCCACAGGAATTTACACAATAATCCTATACAATGTCTAACGAAAACACCGATCCTGTTTTTCAACTGGTTAAGTCACTGACCAAAACTGAAAAACGGCATTTCCGGCTGTTTGCCAAGCGGCAGGGCTCCACGGAGGGGCTCAAGTTTCTGCAGCTGTTCGACGCCATGGACGGGCAGGCGGTTTATGATGACGAGAAGGTGCTGGAAAATGCACCCGCCGTGAAGAAGACGCAGCTGGCCAACATGAAGGCCAATCTCTACAAGCAGCTGCTCTCCAGCCTGCGCCTCTACCACTCCGGCCAAAACCCCGACATCCAGTTGCACGAGCAGCTGGATTATGCGCGGGTGCTTTACAACAAAGGCTTTTACCAGCAGAGCCTGAAGATGCTGGAGAAGGTGAAGGTAAGTGCTTTGCACGGCCAGATGCCGCACATCGCCCTGATGGCGCTGGACTTCGAGAAGATGATCGAGTCGCAGTACATCACGCGCAGCCTCGAGGGCCGGGCCGAGTCGCTCTCCGCCGAGGCCATCGACACCGCCCGGCACGTGTCACAGATTCACGCGCTCTCCAACGCTGCCCTGCGCCTGTATGGCTTATATATAAAAACGGGCCACTCCCGCAACGAGGAGGACTACATCCACACCACGCAGTTCTTCAAAGAGAATCTGCCGCAGGTGGACATGCGGCAGGCAGGCTTCTACGAAAAGCTGTACTACTGCCAGGCGCACGTGTGGTACCACTACATCAACCAGAACTT
Source organism: Pontibacter russatus (assembly GCF_009931655.1). NCBI lineage: Bacteria > Pseudomonadati > Bacteroidota > Cytophagia > Cytophagales > Hymenobacteraceae > Pontibacter > Pontibacter russatus. The sequence continues at coordinate 681,315 of NZ_CP047984.1, forward strand.
TAAGTCCTGCTACCGCTATGCGCAGAAGTGGGTAGATTTGTTTGAGCAGTACCCGGACATGAAGTACAAACAGGACACTTTATATATAAAGGGCCTGCACAACCTGCTGCTGGCGCTCTACAACATGCTCTACTACAGCAAATTTATGGAAGTGTTGCACAAGCTGGAGCGCTTTGCCGTGGATGAGCACAGGCGCCCCAGCCCCAACTCGGAGGTGCTGCTGTTCCTGTTTATATATACCAACCGGATAAACAGCTACTTTCTGGAGGGGCGCTTTACGGAGGGGCTGGAAATAATACCCGAACTGCTGGAGAACCTGAACCGCTACCGCTCGCACCTGGACCCGCACCGCATGCTCACGTTCTACTATAAAATCGCGAGCCTGTACTTTGGCAGCGGCGACAATTACAAGGCCATTGAGTACCTCAACAAGATCATCCAGTACAAAGACACCAGCCTGCGGGAGGACCTGCAGTGCTTCGCGCGCATCCTCAACCTGATTGCCCATTACGAGGCAGGGGAAGACGAAGGGCTGGAGTACCAGATCCGGTCGGTGTACCGCTTTCTGGGCAAGATGAACGACCAGCAGCAGATGCAGGTGGAGATATTCAGGTTCCTGCGAAGCCTGGGGGACGTGGCGCCGCACGAGCTGAAGGACGCCTTCATCAGCCTGAAGGAGAAACTCCTCAAAATATCGGCGGACCCGTACGAGAAGCGCCCTTTCCTGTACCTCGACATAATTTCGTGGCTGGAGAGCAAGATTGAGAATGTGCCGGTGCAGGAAATTGTGCGACGCAAGCACCGGCACCTGAAGTAGAAATTAGGGCTACAGCTTCTCCAGGTCGCGCCTATCGAGGTAGGCCAGCACCTCGTCCACTGAGGCCTGGTCGCCGGTGGCACATTGTGCGAATGATCTGTTCTTTTATCATAGCTACTCCTATAAGGCGTACGGGGGCACCGGGTGACTACGCAAAAACGGAGACCACCGCCGCGATTAACTCACGCGAAGAGTTCTCAGGGAATATATGAATTCCATCTGATCCTGCACGTGCCCTGTTGCCACGGGTCATATATGTTGCCACTTGCCATATATCAAGTCGGGCCTGAAACATACAGCGGGCGCAGCAGTATGATAAATCCAGCCCCCAGATTATTTACTGATTCTAACCTTACACCCTTCATATATGGAAACGGGAAAAGACGTTGTCGTGAAAACATGGCTGGAGCTGCAGGAGGCGTTGTTTCGCCATAGTTGGGACCCACACATCGGCCGGTTCCGATCGCCGTATGTGTACCGCGGCTCCTATAGCAATGACTTTAACCTGAAGACCAGCATCATGCGCATCGGGAGCGGGTACGACAAGTTGGAGCCGCACCTGCTGCGCAACTTCCGGAAATACGCCCATTACGACGCCATCCCGCCCGGCAACTCCATCTGGAACTGGCTGGCGGTGGCGCAGCACCACGGCCTGCCCACCCGCCTCCTCGACTGGACTTACTCCCCCTACGTCGCGCTGCACTTTGCCACCGCCGACCTGTCCAAATACGACCAGGACGCGAGTGTGATCTGCATCAACTACGTCAAGACGAGTAAGTACCTGCCCGTGCCCCTGAAGAAGGCGCTGGAGGAGGAGGGCTCAAATGTATTTACGGCAGAAGTGCTGGAGCCGGTGGCCCCCACCTTTAAGGCACTCCAGAGCTTTCAGGAAGGAGATTTCGTGCTCTTCCTGGAGCCGCCCTCCCTGGACCAGCGGATTGTACACCAGTATGCCCTTTTCTCCATGATGTCGAGCGTGAAGGCGGATCTGGGCGTCTGGCTGCAGCAGCACCCGGAACTGTATTTCAGGGTCATCATCCCCGCTTCGCTGAAATGGGAAGTGCGCGACAAACTGGACCAGGCTAACATAACGGAGCGCGTGCTGTTTCCCGGGCTGACGGGACTGAGCCTATGGCTGAAGCGGCATTATACCCATTCGTGACTTTTTCACCAAGTAATTCAGCAGCCAGTAGCACACCTGCGCCGAATAGGCTATATTCAGACCAATTTACCATACGATACTTAGATTGATGAAACTGCACCGAATACTCCGCAAGGAGAACCCGCTTGCCCTTACGCCGGAACCAGCACCTCTCAGAGCACCAAACCCTCGCCCCCTCACGTATGCCGCTCGTTCTGCGGCCCTTTTGTGCGCGGTGCTGCTTGCGGGCGGTTGCTCCGAGGAAAGGAAGCCGGAGGGAGGGGCCCAGGCCGCAGGGCATGAAGAAACGCTGACCGCCCTGTCTGAAAAGCCGGATTCCGCTGTCACGGGAGCAGACTCGGTTTTGGCGGAAACACCAGTTGTACCTGCCGCCACCCCAGTGCCCGAACCGGACACTGCGGCCTATGCCTTTCCAGGGCCGAGGCCACTGCCGGGCGCCATCCTGCCTCACAAGCGCATACTGGCCTACTACGGCAACCCGCTCTCCACGCGCATGGGCATTCTGGGAGAGTTCCCTCCGGAGGAGATGCTGCAGAAACTGGATGAAGAAGTGGCAAAGTGGGCGAAGGCCGACTCGCTTACGCCGGTGCAGCCAGCCCTCCACGTAATTGTGGTGACGGCCCAGGGCCAGCCCAGCGCCGGAGGAAAGTACAGGCTGCGCATGACCGACAAAATGATTGACGGGGTGCTGGAGACAGCGGAAAAACGCGACGCCATCGTGTTTCTGGACATACAGGTGGGGCAGAGCACGCTGCAGGAGGAACTGCCGGAACTGGAGAAATATCTGAAACTGCCGCAGGTACACCTGGGCATTGATCCCGAGTTCTCGATGAAAAACGGCGGCGTGCCGGGGCGGCGCATCGGCACATACGATGCCGCCGACATCAACTATGCCACGCAGTATCTGGCTGACCTGACAAAAGAACACAACCTGCCCCCCAAAATACTGATCGTACACCGATTTACGGAGGGCATGGTCACGAACACGGAGGATATAAAGCTGCGACCGGAGGTACAGGTTGTCATGCACATGGATGGTTGGGGCGGCCCCACCCTCAAAAGAGACACGTACCGCCGCTATATCCAGAAGGAGCCGGTGCAATTCACAGGCTTCAAGATTTTCTACAAGAACGATATAAAGCGGCCTCCGGGGCGCCTAATGACACCTGAGGAAGTGCTCGCGCTGGAGCCAGAGCCGCTGTATATCCAGTATCAGTAGGGCTTATATGAACGATTGCCTGCGCCAGGACATGCGCCCCATTTGGAGGGCAATTCTGGCGCAGGCAACCGTGCATATAGCTTTGCCGTCACTTTCACAGCCTTTATAGGCAGCGGCAAGCCATATCATATTCCCGAGCCTCCGCACCTCCTCCCCTCCCAGCCACTTCCACATTAACGCCATGCAATTGCATCGCCGCTCCCCCGCTGCCTCCCGCAGAACCGGCGGGAAGCCCCTCATACACCAGCCCTTTGAAAAAAATTCAAAAAAAGGGTGCGCAAAGGAGTAAAAAGGACTGGAATTTGCGTTGTCATAATAACAGCAGGCTGCTATATACCGGTGCTTCCCTTACCGTCTATAGAAAGCCAGATCAAACGCCCGGTAAATCAGAAAATTATGTCGCAAAATTTACACATATCACGCTTTGTGAACTTTGCGGTGCGGTTCATCCAAATCATCATCGTGTTCCCGATGGCTGTATTGCTCAGCTTTTATATACCGCCCTACAACTCCATGGATTATGAGCTGCACTTCCTGCTCTGCCTCATGTTCTCGGCCGTTATCTCTATTGTTGCCACTAAACTCAGCCGGAAACTCGTGATGCTCATGTTTTTCGCAATACTGGGTACTTTTATATATAACAGCACCTTCAAGGATCAGACTTTTGAGGGTATATATGATGATTACAACGCCCTGCTGGTAAACATGACGAGCAACCCGCACAAGGTTTCTTACTTTAAACCTGTTCGGGGCACTTATTTTCAGACCCAGCGGGTAAAAAGTGCCATGCAGCCCACACACCCGAGGGTGCGCGACTTCAGTGTCAAGAACTCCACCCGCTACTTTCACGACGAGTACTACCAGAAGTTCGGTAAAATGACCCGCTACTTTTCCCTGTTCAAGCATATCCGGCTGAACTGGAAATACGTGAACGACCCGCTGGGCATGGACTATTACTCCCCTCCCGTTGAGAGCATGAACCTCCTGGCAGGGGATTGCGACGACTACGCCATCCTCATGGCCTCATCAGTCATGTCGATTGGCGGCGAGGCACGGGTGGTCATTTCTCCGAACCATATGTATACCGAGGTGAAGGTTGGCGCGGTGGAAGACCTGGACAAAGTCAGCTTTGCTATCCGCACCCTGTTCCCGGATGAGGTGGCGGGAAGCAAAATTCACTTCCATGAAACGGGCGGCGACCTCTGGATCAATTTCGATTATACCGCCAGCTACCCCGGAGGCCCTTTTCTGGAGCCAGAACTCTACAGCGTGATCTCCTTCGAGAAGTAAATTTCAGCGCAGGAGCACATATAATTCCCGCTGCTGCTCAGGCCACTCTGTTGCAACAAGCGCTTTTTTCTTGCATAACGTGAACTCGGGAATTAAATATTTTTAAATCAAGTACTTGCGCAACAAAAAAGGCTAAGGATCAGGTAGAAATATTGCCTTATGTTTCACCTAAACCCTTAGCCTTATGCACTTTATCATAGATACTGCCAGGGTGGTAGAAGTGTTCTGCTTCATTGACGATTTCTGTAAGGAGGTTGAGGATTATTTCACTTCCCATCCGCTGCCAAAAGGGCTCTTAGAAAAGCACCCCGCCGGCAGGAAGCCCTCCCTCTCCGAGAGCGAGGTGCTCACCATCCTGGTGCTCTACCACCTCTCGGGCTTCAAGTGCTTCGAGTACTACTACCGGCGCCTGGTACTCGGAGAACTGAGGAGTTTCTTTCCCAGGGCCGTCTCCTACACGCAGTTCCTCTCGCTGGCCCGCCAGGCCTGCTTCCACGCCTTTCTGCTGGCCCAGTGCCGGTGCAGCCTCTCCGCCCGCACCGGCCACTACTACATAGACTCCAAGAAGCTCCCTGTCTGCGACAACCTGCGCATTCACTCCCACAGGGTCTTCGAGGGGATAGCCTCAAGGGGAAAAGGCTCCACCGGCTGGTTCTTCGGCCTCAAGCTGCACCTGGTCATAAACCAGCACGGAGAGCTGGCGCGCCTGCTCATCACACCGGCTAACGTGGCAGACAACAACCACCAGGTGCTGGGGCGCCTGCTCGAGGGGCTGAAGGGCAAGTGCTACGGGGACAGAGGCTACCTCTCCTCCCTGCTCGGGGAACTGCTGGAGAAGGGCCTGCACCTGGTGGCTAAAATAAGGAAGAACATGAAAAACATGCTCCTGACGCTCTCAGACAAGCTCAACCTGATGAAGAGGGGAGGTATAGAGGCCGTCAATGATATTCTGATGAGCGTTTGCGACATCGACCACACCCGTCACCGAAACCCGCTCAACGCCCTGGTCCACATCCTCTCCGGCCTGACCGCCTACACCTTTCTCGACCACAAAAACAAAAGATTTAATCCTGCCAGAACTTTGGCTTAATTCCCGAGTTCACGCTTGCATACGCCTTGCATACAGCACCCGCCACTATATTTGCACCCTCAACCAGAAAAGCGAGCGACACAAACAGAGCCCGTTCGTGTAGGGATCACCGGTTAACACGGCCTCTGCTTCCGGGCCTTAGTCCGTCGCAACTCTCCTATATGTGGCGTTAGGTGTTTGCAATACCACCTAACGCCCTGCCCAATCAAATCAATCGCGGCCAATTCTGAGCCATTAACCGATTCTTTTCACAAACACCCTTAACATTTCTATGGATCCGCCTCGCGATTCTCCAATCAGCTCTCCTGATGAGCCTGTTTGGTGTCATTATTCCTCAGCGATGCCATGTCAATCACAAACCGATATTTGACATCCCCTTTCAGCAGGCGTTCATAGGCTTCATTGATTTGCTGCATGTCGATCATTTCAATATCCGAAACAATGTTGTGTTTGCCACAGAAGTCGAGCATCTCTTGTGTTTCCGCTATGCCGCCGATCATCGAACCGGCGAAGCTTCTACGGAAAGGGATAAGACTGAATGCCGCAACGGGAAGCGGATTTTCCGGGGCGCCTACCAGTACCAGCGAGCCATCTACCCGTAACAGGTTCAGGTAAGCATTGATGTCGTGCTGTGCCGAAACGGCGTCCAGCACAAAGTGGAGCTTGCCGGCATACTTAGCCATTTGGTCTGCCTCTTTCGACAGCACCACATCATCGGCACCGAGGCGCTTGGCGTCTTCCACCTTGGAGGGGGAAGTGGTAAACACAACTACCTCTGCTCCCATGGCCTTGGCCAGCTTTACCGCCATATGCCCCAGACCACCCAGGCCAACAACTCCTACTGTTTGCCCAGGGCCGACGTTCCATTTCTTCAGCGGCGAATAAGTGGTGATGCCGGCACATAAGAGTGGCGCAGTAGCTGCCAAATCAAGGTTGTCGGGCACCCGCAGCACATAGCCTTCATTCACCACGATGCTTTCAGAGTAGCCTCCGAGGGTATGCGTGCCCAAGTGTGCATCGGGCGAGTTATAGGTTCCGGTATTGCCTTCCTGACAATACTGCTCCAGGCCTTCGTGGCAATAATCGCATTCCTGGCAGCTATCCACCATACAACCTACCGCTGCCAAGTCTCCCTCCCTGAACTTAGTTACATGGCTGCCGACTCTTGTCACCTTCCCCACTATCTCGTGGCCGGGTACGCAAGGGTATACGGTGCTGTGCCATTCGTTTCTGGCCGTGTGAAGGTCGGAGTGGCAAACCCCGCAGTAGAGTATCTCGATCTCTACGTCGTGTGGCGTGGGGTTCCTTCTTTGGATGTTCAATTGTTCCAGCGCTGCTTCGGCGGCTTCTGTGCCGAATGCTTTTACTTCTTTCGCTTTCACAGGAATTGCTCCTTCTGCTGTTGCTTTTACTTTTTCCATAATTAGATTTTGTGCTTTAGAATTTGATTTAAAGTATTTAAAGGAATTTCAAGCCGTTTTGTTTGAATGCCCTTTCTAACAGACAAATTATTATTGTATACTATATCTGAGGCAGCTTGCATCCATGAAACAATACCTAACTCAGTTTGGGTATATTGTACCGCCATTGGCATCTTCGGCATCAACAGCGGTCAGGCCTTTGCCAGCGTGACCGGGCCGTTGGTGTAGGTGCCTGCGCTGATCCTGTTGGTCATTGCCGCCTTCTGGTTCAAAAGGAAGTGGTACAGCATAGAGGAGGCTCCGGCTCCAAATTAGACGTTAGATCAAGAAGGGTTGGCGGTGATATGGTCAGTCTCTTTTCTGCCAGTGCCCGTAACAAAGTTATATGTTCCACAACAATCCTGACTTTATTCTAAAGCAATGCCAACGTCAGCTATTCTCATCGAACTTTGGCTGGAAGCCAGAACCAGGTTCACAAACCAGTTAAAGGATATCACAGAAGAAGATTTAACAAAGAGGCTGCCGCCTTCTCCCAACAGCCTGGGCTTCCTCATACGGCACATTGGGGAGGTTGAGCTGCTTTTCGCCAAGAATGTGTTCGGGGCCCCGGACGTAAAGGTGGTGGCGAAGACGGTGATAGCCAAAAAGGACACCGGGGAGTGGGTTCGTCTGAGTGAGTTGAAGGAGCATGTTGATTTCTCCTGTCAAAAACTCAAGTCTATCCTGGAGCAGCAGTCTGAAGCCGATTGGCAGTCAACCGTCACCACCCAGGAGTTCGGCACGAAGACCAAAGCGGAGGCACTCGGAAGGATCGTGTCACACACCGCTTATCACGCGGGTCAGATGGCACTCATCCATAAATACGGGGCAAGACAGGACAGGCAGGCAATATAAAAACTCGTGTTCAGAATAGAGTGGGTGGTGATGATCGGCCATAAATTTACGATGTGCGTGCAGCAGTACTGAATAGCTATTTTATCCCTACTTTACTTAATCGGCGTTATAAAAACAAGGAAGGCTCCACGCGATGTGGAGCCTTCCTTGTTTGCATCCTTTAAGCCCGGACAGGGATTAGTTCCTATTTTTTGTACAGCCGGTATAACCTTCCCTGGTCAGTCACTGCATACAGGGCGCCGTCTTTCCCCTGCGTAATATCACGGAACCGCTGTTTCTCATCTGCCAGCAGCCTTTCCTCCCCTACTACCTTGCCGTCCTCAATTACGAGCCTGATGATATGCATGCCGCTAAGCCCTCCGATGAAAAGGTTGTTTTTCCATTCCGGGATACTGTCGCCGCTGTAGAAAGTCATCCCGCTTGGAGAGATGCTTGGGTCCCAGTAATAAACGGGCTGTTCGAGCCCTTCTTTCTGCTGTATGGCCTCCCCTACTTTCTCTCCGCTGTACTCAATCCCATATGTGATGATTGGCCAGCCATAGTTTTTGCCAGCTTCAATTCTGTTGAGCTCGTCGCCGCCCCTGGGGCCGAATTCATTTTCCCATAGATCCCCCGTCTCCGGATGAATGGCAAGGCCCTGCACGTTCCGGTGCCCATAGGAGTAGATTTCCGGTCTTGCCCCCGCCTTGTCTTCAAAAGGGTTTCCGCCAACGGGTTTTCCCTCTTTGGTGATCCGTACAATTTTCCCCAGTCCGGAATCAAGCTGCTGCGCCTGCGGCCGCGTGACGGTGTCGGAGCGCTCACCAGTGCTGACAAAGAGATTATCCTCCTGATCGAAAAGGATTCTTCCCCCGTAGTGCAGCGTGCCGTTGTAGGCCGGGGTGGCGCGGTATATGACAGTTGCCCCCTCAATCCTTTTTTCATCTGCCGACAGCTTTCCTTTGGCTACGGCAGTGAGGTTACCCCCCGGGAGCGGCTCCGAGAAAACCCAGTACACCATCCTGTTCTGCTCAAAGTCCGGATCAAGCCTGACGCCGAGCAGGCCACCCTGCCCCTCGGCATTTACTTTCGGAATGCCAGTGATAGGGTCACTCAGTTCCCCTGATAAAGAAGCGATGCGCATCGTGCCGCCTTTCTCGGTAATAAGCAGTCTGCCATCAGGCATGCTGGTCAGGCCCCATGGGTTCTGAAGACCGTCTGTCAGCACTTTTCCCTCATAGGCAGTGGCTGACTTCACCCCTGCAACTCTGGTCTGGCCCTGAAAGGCTGGCTCGTAAGCCGTGTTGGGTTCTTTGGATTCTACCGGTGGGGCCGCCACAGGTGTATCTTCACGCTCGTCTTTAACGGTTTGGTCTTGATCCGAGGGGTTTTCCGCGCAGGAGGTCAAGGTAAGCAGAGCCCCTGCTACCAGGGTCAATGTCGTTTTCGTTAATGGATTTTTTCTCATGTTTTTTATAAAGAGGTTGCATTCATACGGTAAGATAAAAAAGGATTTGCTTCAATCCACACTATTTCATCTTCTTGTATTGCATAGAGCCAAAACTTCCGACTCCGGTTCCAGACAATGGGGGCTGTTTCGGCGATAGCGCCGTATATGCTCAGCAGGCTTAAATTAAAAAGTGGCGGATCTTTTTTCTCCGCATCCCTCACCACCAGCTAATCACGCAGCAAGGGCAAATCAATGAGGAGAAGGCGCCAACGCTCGCTCCTTCAGCCTACACAAAAGCCCCTCCGATGCAACTGAGGGACTTTTAGTGTAAAAGGAATCAAATGCTCAGGCTACTCCTTTCAAGGCTTCAGCCACGGTGTCAGGCATTGGTGTGGTTGGCCTTCCGATTAGCTCGGAGAGCTGACGGCTGTCATCAAACAGATCTCCTCTCGATGCGGACATGTCCCAACCGGCAATCGCCTGTGCCAGTCCTTTCGGCAAACCAAAGCTGGCAAGCACACCTGCGTACTCCGCTTCAGGCAAATTGTTATAAGGGATATTTTTCCCGGTCTGCCGGGAAATCTCCGCAGCAAGGTCGCTCAGCGTATATGCCTCGTCTCCGGCGAGCTCATATGTTTTGCCCTGGTGCCCTTCGCTTGTCAAAACGGCAACGGCGGCCGCTGCAAAATCGGCCCGTGCGGCGGAGGAAATCCTACCTTCGCCTGCGCTTCCGACAAATGCACCTCCAGCCAGCGCCCCAGGAATAGAGCCTGTGTAGTTTTCGGTATACCAGCCGTTGCGCAGAAGGGTATAGGGGATGCCCGATTCTTTCAGGGCCTGCTCGGTGGCCAGGTGTTCTGCTGCCAGGCTCAGTGTTGACTTGTCTGCGTGCAGCAGGCTGGTATACACCACCCACTTTACGCCAGCCTGCTTCGCTGCTTCAATTACGTTTTTGTGCTGAGCAGCCCGCTTGCCGACTTCACTGCCGGAAATAAGCAACAGGGTGTCCACACCCTGTAAAGCGCGACCAAGTGTTTCAGGCTTTTCATAGTCAGCCTCGCGGGCTTCGACACCTAAGCCCGCAGCTTTTTGCGGTGTGCGAACTAAGGCAACAATGGTATCGGCAGATACTTTTTCTTTGAGCTTGCTTACTACCAAGCGTCCTAACTGTCCGGTTGCTCCTGTGATGGCTATCTTCATTTTATTTACTATAAGTTGATATATGATATACGCAGGATTTATTCCTGAAGCATTGTTCAAGATAAAATTGCGCTGGCTCAGACGAGGTATCTGCAAACGTGCCCATCGTGCACCAAAGCGCAGCGGCAATCAAAGCAGCCTTTATGCGTACTGGTATTGCAGTTGCCCACCTGATTCATACATGCTGTTCCAGAAGGGTGATATCCACTTTAAAAGCGAAATGTCATATGGCTTACGTGCCATGAGAAAAGTACCGGCATCTTCCTGCTTCACTTGTAAATTTTATTCGTTTGAGTATCCTCATAAACCCTAGTGGAAAAAACGAAAAGGCTTACTCAAATTTCCAGCAGCCTGTCTTGGTATAATATCGACCAGCCCATATAGCGTGCTTTGCGTAGGCTCGTTATTTATAGCGCTCATATATATAAGGCTTCGCACCCGGGCGGGTCGAACAAAAGCTAAGCATATGGCTGGGTCAATTTCATTCAGGCATTTCGGCAAGGTTGCCCTTCGCGCCCAGCTTCTTTAGGAACAGGAACCCCAATAAGCCGGAAAGCAGGGAGGCGATGAGAATGGCGAATTTGGCCTGGGTCTGAAAAGCAGGCTCGCTGAAGGAGAGCAGGGCGATGAAGATAGACATGGTAAACCCAATTCCCGCCAACAGGCCCAGCCCCAGGAACTGAACCCACCTGGTGCCTGTGGGCAGCGTGCTTATGCCTATCTTCACTGAGAGCCAGGAAAAGAAGAGGATGCCGATAGGTTTGCCCGCCATCAGGCCGAAGATGATGCCCAGGCCCAGGCTGCTCGTCAGCCCTTCCAGCATTTCAGACTCAAACCTGATGTTGGTGTTGGCCAGGGCAAAGATGGGCATGATCAGGAAGTTTACCGGCCTGGTCAGGGCGTGCTCCAGTTTCTCCAGCGGAGATTCCGTCTCATCAGGGGTGGTAGGCAACGTCAGGGCCGTGAGCACGCCGGCGATGGTGGCATGTATGCCTGAATGGTGGATGAAGTACCACATCACCACTCCCGGCAACAGGTATAGCCATATGTTCTTGACGCCAAAACGGTTAAAGCAAATCAGCAAGGCAAATACTACTCCGGCATACAACAGATAATTCAGGTGCATTTCCGTGGAGTAGAACAGGGCGATGACAAGGATGGCCCCCAAGTCATCGACAATGGCCAGTGCGGTCAGGAACACCTTTAAGGAGAGCGGCACCCTTTTGCCCAGCAGCGAAATAACGGCGATGGCAAAGGCAATGTCGGTCGCCATGGGGATACCCCAGCCACCCGCAGTTTCTGTGCCCTGGTTAAAGAGCATATAGACAACAGCGGGAACGAGCATTCCGCCGATGGCGGCGAACACCGGCAGCGCGGCCTGCTTCAAAGAGGACAACTCCCCTTCTACCAGTTCTCTCTTTATTTCCAGCCCCACCAGCAGGAAGAACACCGCCATCAGACCGTCGTTGATCCACAGTAAAATGGGGTATTCCAGTTGCAGCAATGCAGACGAGTAGCCTATTTCAAGTGCCAGAAAACGCTCGAACGCGGGTCCCAAAGGGGAGTTTGCCAGTAGCAAAGAGACCACCACACAGGCGATCAGGATCAGGCCACCCGCTGATCCGGTTTTGAGGAAATCTTTAAATGGGGCGAGGTTAAATTTTTGCATCATTCCCAAATATACAAAATTGATCCATATCCCGCCGCAAGACTACCCGTTCCAGAATGACTGGCGCAAGGCCCCGCCATTACTGAGAAGGAGCCTTATAGGATATATAGTTTCTCGGTGAGTAGTTAGCGCACGCAGGAAATCGGGCTTACCCGCTAATATGATGATGGGAAGCGATGCAATTATTTTACAGGAGGAGACCGGGTTCGGATAAATGCAAATAAAAAAAGCTACCTCTTACAGTAGCTCCGGTTCGCATTTCCCATCCCCGATTATTCCGCCTTGTTTCTTTTCTTATAGGCCCGTTTCGGTTTGCTCACTTCACCGGCTCCGGCATTCAGGGAAATATCCGGCGCATGGTTCAGTACGTCGTTCATTTTTTCGAAAGTGCCTAAAACAGACTTTATCTCGTCGATGTTGTTTAGTTGCTTCACAACAGTCATCTGCAGTCTGTCGATTTCTGTTCTTAAATATTGCTTTAATTCCGCCATAGTTTCAAAATATGTTAAATATATAAACAGTTTGGCGCAAATGTAAAGGTTTTTGCGGAAAGTAACAGGTTGAGGGTCTGTAATTTTTTTCCCCAGAGAGCCTGCCTATTTTTAATATAGCGGGGCTTCTTGAGATGGCAAGCGCTCGGAAAGCAGCTATCCATATATGGAAGCACACACCGCCCCCGCCGGACGATGGTCAGAAAGCCGGGCCATATATAGCTGCCTATCTCTTACTTTAAGTTAAACAACCGGAGTTCACCGTCGATGCGCTGGTTCCAGCTGGACTGGGCGGCTTCGTCCGTGCCGTGGCGGGTCTCGCTATCGTACTGCTCCTGCAGGCGGTTCATCTCCCGGAATGACTCGATGTATTCATACTGCATGATGCTGTTGTAATCCGCCAGCGTCAGGCGCTCCGGTGTCAGCTTCCGCTTGTACCGCTCCGCCACCAGCTTCACGATGTCGAAGTGCCGCTGCTCGTGGTTGAGGCTATAGGCGTTGCGGGCGGGGGCTTTCACCCACGAGGAGCCTTTCAGCACATATACCTTCATCACCAGGTTAAGGTGGATGACGCCGTCTTTTACCTCCGGCTGCCCCTCATAGGCGAAGCTCGGGAAAACGGAGGCGGCGAAACTGCTCGGCTTGGAGGGGCTCCCCTGGAAATCAGCCCAGGCGAGGGGGCGGTCGGGTGTGTAGAAAACGGTGTCGTCCCCTGCGTCCAGGGTGTGGTCCCGGAATGTCACCTTCAGCGCCTTCGCCAGTTTCTCGTTGCTTTCCGCCTCCCGGTCCATCCAGGTGTTCAGGTACAGCAGGGCGTCCGACAGCGAGCGCCGCAGCGCCGGCTCCACCACCTCGTGCTGGCTTGCGGGCCTGTCGTAGCGGGCGCCGCCCTTGTACTCCACCAGCGGGATTGTCTGGCCGTCGCGCTCGTACTCGAACGCCATCGCCACGGCCACATGCCCGTCCACGCGCCCTGCCCTGGCACCCGCCGTCTCGGTTACGCGGCACTCTTTCAGGCGAACCACCACCGGGCGCAGCTCCTTGTTGTGGGGCAGGCTCTGCTGCACAAACTGGCGGATGGCCACCAGGCCGCCGCCCTGCAGGTCTACGGGCTGTGCCTTGCCAAGCGGTGCGCCAGGCGCGGCCGGCAAAGGGATAAGCGAAGCCACTGTCCCGCGTTCCTGCCGCTCATCCACTACGCTGGCTATATAAAATTCTTTCGGGGTGAAAGGGAGCGGCTCGGCACGCAGCACAATGGGGGCCACCGTATCAGCAAGCGGCTTGCCCGCCGACCACAGCATGGCCAGCAGCAACGCGGCAACAGCACACAGGCTCAGCTGCCGGAGTAATTTGCGCAGACTCGTGGCGCTGGCCTCAGGCCTGGACGACGTGCGGGATATATAGCTTCTCATCTGGTACAAGGAAACGATAGGATTGATGTACAATGCTGCCATAACGCCTGCCACCCAAGGTTGGGCAACAGGACAGGGCATTGCTTTTTAGAGAAACAGGAGGCCGCCGCTTTGAGTTCGATGTGCTGAGGCGGAGTTTGGTAAAAGCGGCGCTTGCCCATATGGATTTTTATGATGAAACTCCGGATACCTACCCGTTACGCATGTACCTCAACTTTATTTCACGCCATACCATAATATTTTTAAAGCATAACTATGTTAAAATCAACATCTTATATATACTTAAAATAAAATTTATTATGCATCACTTCATAAATTAAAACCTATTTTATATAAGAATAGTATCGAATTTTACATATGTTACCTCTGGTTTTTTTCCATGTTTTTATGTATATATTATAAATCATTCCATAAATATAAGTGTATGGTTCCGGACAATAAGGCACAAAGGCAGGGCAGTATATGAAGCAGGACGAACTTTCGCCGGAGTTTTACCATTCGCTCGTGCGGCACAGCGCGGCGCTGCTTTCCATTGTGGACCGTGCCGGGATATATCAATACGTCAGCCAATCCGTGCAGCGCCTGACCGGCTACGGCCCCGAGGAACTGCTGGGCAAAACCGCACTGGAGTATATCCACAACGAGGACCTGCAGGACATGAAGGACGCTTTCGCATTGCTGCAAACACAGCGCGAGGTGGCGGTGCCCTCCTTCCGGCTCAGGACCAAAGCGGGAAGCTGGCGCTGGATGGAGGCTTTGATCACCGACGCGACTGACGATGAATTTGTGAACGGCTATGTCATAGACGCCCGCGACATCACGGCGAAAAAGGAGGCGCTCTCCTCTCTAGAGGCGAGCCACAATTTCTACACGTCCCTTTTCCAGGCGCATCCCGATGCCGTGTTTACTTTAACGCCCGGCGGCGTTTTCGACAAGGTAAACTCCAGCGTCTGCCGCATCCTCTCCTACGGCAAGTCTGAGATAGTGGGGCAGCACTTCTCCAGGTTTATCGCGCCCTCTTTCTCCTTCGAGGCCAACAAGGCCCTTAACAAAGCCCGGAACTGCGAAGCCGCTGCGCTGGAGGGCAAGGTGGTGAGCAAGCACGGCAAGACTAAAACACTTGATTTCACCATTATACCGGTATGCACAGACCAGGCGCTGGTGGCCATTCTGGGGATCGCCAGGGATGTCACAGCCGAGAGAAAAGCTTTGAAAGAGCTGGAGAAGCTGTCGCTGATAGCGAGCAAGGCCGTGAGCTGCGTGGTGATTACGGACGCCGCCGGGCGCGTGGAGTGGGTGAACAGCGAGTTCACCAAAGTGACGGGCTACAGCATGGTGGAGGCCATCGGTAAAAAGCCGGGTGAGCTGCTGCAGGGGCCGGAGACTGACCCGAACCATATTCTGGCGATGAAGCGCCTCTTCGAGGAAAACGAGCCCATTTCGCTCGAGATCCAGAATTACCGCAAGAGCGGCGAGAAGTTCTGGTTTTACATGGACATCTCCCCCATCTTCAACGACGAGGGCCGGGTGTCGCAGTACTTCGCCATCCAGTACGACGTGACGGAGCGCAAAGAGGCGGAGAAGAAGATGCGGCGGCTGTCGGAGGACCTGACACGGCACAACCGCGAGCTGCACCAGTTCAACTACATCGTGTCGCACAACTTGCGGGCGCCGGTGGCCAACATCGTGGGGCTGGTGTCGCTGCTGGAGCACATGGACGTCAAAAACGAAAGCTTCCTGAAGGTGCTGCAAAAGCTTCGGGAAACATCCCGGAACCTCGGCACGGTCATAAAGGACCTCGACGAGATCCTGTCGCTGCGCGACAGCAGCACGGGCGGGTTCGATGAGGAGGTCTGCATCAGTTCTATCTGCGGGGAGGTGGTGCGCAGCCTGCAGGACCGCATAGAGGAAGCGGCGGCCACCGTGCAGGCGGATGTTCCGGAGGAGGCGTGCCTGCGGGCCAACAGGGCGTACGTATACAGCATTTTCCACAACCTGTTCTCCAACTCCCTGAAGTACCGCGACCCTACAAGGCCGCTCCACATCAGCATCACGTACGCTGCCGAGGGCGGGCAGCACCTTATCCAGTTCCGCGACAACGGCAAAGGCATTGATCTGGCGAAGTTCGGGAACGACCTATTTAAGCTTTACGGCAAGATAGACAAGCGGGCAGAGGGTCGCGGCATCGGGCTATATATGGTGAAAGCACAGGTAGAGACCCTGGGCGGCACCATCGGCATAGACAGCACTCCCGGCGTCGGCACCACGTTTTACCTGCGCTTCGTCAGAGAAGAGGCCTGAGCAGCACCCCCGGACGCGGGCGGCCCTATATGGCCGATTGTAGCTATTTTAAGCGCAGCATCTCTCACACGTTGCGGAAAGCAGGCGTTCAAATCTTCCTGTGCCAGCAAGTAGAGCAGACAGAATCGGACAAAATTGTATAATGGCTGAATTTATATGTGCCCGATATTTGGTATATGAAATATAATTGTTACATTTAATCACTGCCCCATACCTGACCCACCCTTATCAGAAAATTCAACCGGCTATATATGGCTGTTCATAATCAACAGCTTAGGACATCCCCTTCTCAGGGCGCCTATATAGCGGCTTCAGGCGGTAGCTTTAAATAATAATATAAGTAAATATTTATTTTCTATATAAATAGTTTACCTAATTTAATTCGTCCCGTATAAGGAACATTAATAAGCAATATTTTCCAATTACACATCTTAGCAAAGGGAGGCCGCATGGGTACAGTCAGGCATATTCTACAGAAAAAAGGCAGCAGCGCCTTCTCTATAGATCCAAACGCCACCGTTTATCGCGCACTCGAACTGATGGTGGAAAGAGACGTCGGCTCTCTCCTGGTGATAGACAACGGGAGGTTCGTGGGCATCTTCACGGAAAGGGACTATGCACGCAAAGTGATGCTGAAAGGGAAGTCATCCAAAGACACCTTTATCCATGACATCATGAGCGAGCACCCGATTTCCGTAACACCGGATGCAACGGTGGAAGAATGCATGTCGCTCATGACCCAACGCTACATCCGTTACCTGCCTGTACTTGAAGAAAACGAACTTGTCGGACTTATCTCTATCGGGGACATTGTGAAGTACATCATCGAGGACCAGAAGTTTATCATCGAAAACCTCGAGCACTACATCACCGGCCACTGACAGGGCACACGCAGGAGTGCAGGTATAAGCACATATACCTGTTATCCCTATTTATCAACCAGCTATTCGCGGGGAGGCGAAAAGGCATATGTACGCGTCAGAGGAAAACACAACATTACTGTGGCCCATGGTGGTATATGGCGCCATTGTGCTCAGCCTGGTGGGCATCATTCTCGGCCTCTCCTATATACTGGGCCAGCGCCACCACCAGCGTGCCACCGGTGAGCCCTACGAAGGCGGCATCCTGAGCACAGGCTCTGCCCGCATCCGCTTCTCCTCGCAGTTTTACCTCGTGGCCATGCTGTTCGTGATTTTTGACGTGGAGACGGTTTTTATTCTGTCCTGGGCCATCGCCTTCCGGGAGCTGGGCTGGTACGGCTATGCGGGCGTGGCGGTGTTCATGCTGATGCTGGTGGTGGTGCTGGTATATGAGTGGCGCAACGGCGCCCTGGACTTCGGCCCCGACGGCAACAAGATACTGGCGGCCTACAAGCGCCTGACACAAAAGCCGCCTGCTTAATTTCAGCCGCAAGGCTTTTCCATACCTGAGCACGATTAACGGACTAAGACTTACGATTAACGCCTATGAAGTGGTGGCTGAGTAAACCCGATGACCCCGCACGCGCAACCAGCGGCACCAGTTCTTACGAGGAGACGGTGCAGCAAAGCATTGTGCTGAGCACCATGCAGGACCTGCTGGCCTGGGGCCGGAAGAACTCGATGTGGCCCTTCCACTTCGGCCTCTCCTGCTGCTTTGTGGAGATGGCCACCAGCATGACGCCCAAGTACGACCTGGCCCGCTTCGGGGCGGAGGTCATACGCGGCACCCCGCGCGAGGCCGATGTGATGATCATCGCCGGCACAGTTTTCATCAAGATGGCACCCATCATCAAACGGCTGCACGAGCAGATGATGGAGCCGCGCTGGGTGATCTCGATGGGCAGTTGCGCCAACTCCGGCGGCATGTTCGACATCTACAGCGTGGTGCAGGGGGTGGATAAATTTCTGCCGGTGGATGTGTATGTGCCTGGCTGCCCGCCCCGTCCCGACGCCTTCATGGAAGGCCTGCTGCTGCTGTCAGAGTCGGTGGGCAAAGAGAAAAGGCCGCTGAGCTGGACAATCGGGGAGCAGGGCGTCATCAGGCCTGCCAAAATAGACGTGCGGGAAAGAAGGCAGGAGGCACGGGCGAACATGACAGCATTCAGAACGCCGGATGAGGTGTAGGAAGTTAGAGAGTTAGAAAGTTTGGGAGTTAGAGAAGTTTATGGCCTCTGATGCTTTAGATGAAGGAATCCGCAGCAGCCATAAAACCTCGCAGCGTGCGCACCTGCCCCGAAGCATTTCGGGGGCTCTGCGAGTGTTTGAGACACAAGCCTGCAGCAACTTATATATATACAAGTAGCATAAGCAAAAAATACAACAGATGAGGTAGCATTTTCGGGCACACACTAATTCCATATATGGAAAACGGAAGCGGTACACTGGAGCAACTGCAGGCACGGTTCGGGGCAGACACCTTTACCCCACAAACAACCAGGGATGAAATCCTCACCCTTTGGATGCCCCATGACAAGATAAGGGAGGTGCTGGCATTCCTGAAAAAGGAAATCCCGCAGCCTTACCTCCTGCTCTACGACCTGACCGCCACCGACGAGCGCACCCGCAAACGGGACAACGGCCATATCCCCTACGCCTTCACCATCATCTACCACCTCTTTTCTTTCGACCGCAACAGCTTTATCCGGCTGAAGGTGGGCTACCGCGACGAGTTTCCGGTGGTGCCCAGCATCAGCAGCCTGTGGGCCAACGCCAACTGGTACGAGCGCGAGGTATATGACATGTTCGGCATCCGCTTCGAAGGGCACCCGCACCTGTACCGCATCCTGATGCCCCGCACCTGGGTTGGCCACCCGCTCCGCAAGGAACACCCGGCCCGCGCCACCGAGA
Organism: Pontibacter russatus; assembly: GCF_009931655.1. Taxonomy (NCBI): domain Bacteria; kingdom Pseudomonadati; phylum Bacteroidota; class Cytophagia; order Cytophagales; family Hymenobacteraceae; genus Pontibacter; species Pontibacter russatus. The sequence continues at coordinate 700,538 of NZ_CP047984.1, forward strand.
TGGGCCCTTTCGCGCTATATGACGACAAGATGGATTTGGAGCAGGCGGCGCTGCAGTTTAAGCCGGAAGAATGGGGCCTCCAACGCCAAAGCGAAGACAGCGACTTCATGTTCCTCAACATCGGCCCGCAGCACCCCGGCACGCACGGTGTGCTGCGCATTGTGCTGCAACTGGACGGTGAGGATATTGTGGATGCCATACCCGATATAGGCTTCCACCACCGGGGACAGGAGAAAATGGCCGAGCGCCAGTCGTGGCACACCTATCTCCCCTACACCGACCGCGTCGATTACCTGGGCGGCGTGATGAACAACCTTGCTTACCTGCTGGCCGTGGAGAAATTGGCTGGTATACAGGTACCGGAGCGGGTGAAAGTCATCAGAGTAATGCTGTGCGAATTGTTCCGCATTGCCAGCCACCTGGTGTGGTACGGCACCTTCGCGCAGGACGTGGGCCAGCTCTCTCCGGTGTTCTATATGTTCACCGACCGTGAAAAGGTTTTCGACATCGTGGAGGCCGTCACGGGCGGACGTATGCACCCCAACTGGTTCCGCATCGGCGGGGTGGCGCAGGACCTGCCCAAAGGCTGGGAAACGCTGGTGCAGCATTTCATTGATTACTTCCCGAAACGACTGAAGGAGTACGATGCCATGGTGATGAAGAACAGCCTGTTCAAGGCGCGCACCAAGGGCATCGGCATTTTCACCACAGAAGAAGCCATTGAATGGGGCGTGACCGGGCCAAACCTGCGCGCCTGTGGCTTTGAGTGGGACTTCCGCAAAAAGCAGCCTTACTCCGGCTACGAGCTATTCGATTTTGAAGTACCCACCGCCGCCAACGGCGATTGCTACGACCGCGCCGTGGTACGCGTGGCGGAAATGCGGCAGAGCCTGCGCATCATCGAGCAGTGCCTGAAAAACATGCCGGAAGGTCCGTACAAAGCCGACCACCCGCTCACCACGCCACCTATCAAGCAGCACACGATGCACGACATCGAAACGCTCATCACGCACTTTTTGGGGGTGAGTTGGGGGCCCGTGATGCCTGCCGGCGAGGCCATGAGCTGCATTGAAGCAACCAAGGGCGCCAACGGCTACTACGTCACCAGCGACGGCAACACCTCTCCCTACCGCCTGCGCATCCGCACCCCCTCGTTCCCGCACATGCAGATGCTGCCTTATATAACCAAGGGGTATACGGTGGCGGATTTGCTGTCGATCCTGGGTGCGATGGACTACGTGCTGGCGGATATTGATCGCTAAAGCGATAATTAGAAATTAGGAATTAGCAATGATGGGAAATACAAACTAATCATAATCTATGATACCCCGCTGGTGCGAGCTTGCAGCTCGTACCGATATACCATCAGCGTTATTTAATAAATAGGTACGAGCTGCAAGCTCGCATCAGCAGATGAGTCATCGATAAGCATAAAAATAAAGTCTCCGCTGGTTCGGGATGTAAGACCGGGCCAGCAGGAGCACAAATTAAATTCTTGTGTCTTACGTCTTGATACCAGAGTCTTATATATGCTGACCATAGAAGAAAAACACCAGATTGACCATGAAATCGGGCTGGTGCCCTCACCCAAGAACGCCTGCATCGAGGCGCTGAAGATTGTGCAGCAAAGCCATGGCTGGGTGTCGGATGAGAGCCTGCAGGACGTGGCGGAGTATGTGGGCATGTCCACGGCAGAGCTGGACAGCGTAGCGACATTCTACAACCTGATTTTCCGGAGACCGGTAGGGCGGCATGTGATACTGCTCTGCGACAGCATCAGCTGCTACGTGATGGGCTACGAAGGCATCCGTGAACAGCTTTACGAAAAACTCAATATACAATACGGCCAGACCACAGCAGACGGCCGCTTTACCCTGCTCCCCAACTGCTGCCTCGGCACCTGCGACCGTGCCCCCGCCCTGATGATTGACAACGATTTGTACCGCAACCTGACGGTGGAACAACTGGATGAGATACTGAGCAAGTATACCTAAAACCAAAGCGGGCCTATGGAGAAGCCGCTTACCCAACACATAGTACCGGGCCGCAAGCCGCTCAACCTGAAAGAATACGAGAAAGTGGGCGGCTATGAGTCGGTGCGCAAAGCACTCAAGATGACACCTGCTGAGGTGCAAACTCTGGTGAAAGACTCGAACCTGAAAGGACGCGGCGGCGCGGGTTTCAACACCGGCCTAAAGTGGAGCTTTGTGCCCATGGGGCCGGAAGCAGCCACCCCCAAATACCTGGTGGCCAACGCCGACGAGATGGAGCCCGGCACCTTCAAAGACCGGGTGCTGCTGGAAGGCAACCCGCACCAACTCATCGAAGGGATGATTGTAGCCGCTTACGCCATACAGGCCAGTATCAGCTATGTCTTCCTCCGCTGGGCATACAAGCTGGCTGCACAAGAAATCACGCAGGCTATATATGAAGCAAAGGAGGCAGGCTACCTGGGCAGGAACATCCTGGGCTCCGGCTTTGACCTGGAGATGCACCTGCACACCGGCGTGGGGCGCTATATGTGCGGCGAGGAAACTGCCCTGCTCAACGCCCTCGAAGGCAAGCGCGCCAACCCCAGAGCCAAACCTCCCTTCCCGCAGGTCAGCGGCCTGTTCGGAAAGCCAACCATTGTGAACAACGTGGAGACGCTCTGTAACCTGCCCCATATCGTGAACAACGGCGTGGGGTGGTTCAAAAGCCTGAGCAAAAGTCCGGATGCGGGCACCAAGCTATATGGCGTGAGCGGCCGCGTGAAAACACCCGGTTGCTGGGAATTGCCGATGGGCGTAACGATACGCGAGTTGCTGGAAGAACACGCCGGGGGTATGCAGGATGGCTATCTGTTCAAAGGCTTGTTACCCGGCGGCGCCTCCACCGACTTCCTGGTAGAGGAGCACCTGGATGTGCCGATGGACTTCGGCTCTATCCAGGCGGCGGGCAGCCGGATGGGCACCGGCACCATGATTATTATGGACGACCAGACCTGCCCCGTCGGCTTTACCCTGAACCTGCAGCATTTTTTCGCGCAGGAGTCCTGCGGTTTCTGTACCCCTTGCCGCGAAGGGCTGCCCTGGGTAGAAAAAATTCTGCTCGCCATTGACAAAGGCGAAGGCAAGCCCGAACACCTCCTCAGCCTCGACTTCCATACCAAATACCTTGGCCCCGGCAACACCTTCTGCGCCCTCGCGCCCGGTGCCATGGAACCCCTGCAGAGCGCTCTGAAATATTTCAGAGAGGATTTTGAACGGCACATTCACGAACACCACTGTCCCTGGAGCAAGAGCAAAGCATGGCAACCATCTATATAGAGAACAAACCCTACGAAGTGAAAGCAGGCAAGAACCTGCTGGAGGCCTGCCTCACCCTCGGCAAGGATTTGCCCTACTTCTGCTGGCACCCGGCCATGGGCTCTATCGGGGCCTGCCGCCAGTGCGCCGTGAAGGTATATAAAGACGAGAACGACACCAAAGGCAAGCTGTTCATGTCGTGCATGGAGCAGGTGCGGGACGGAATGCGGCTATCGATTGCCGATATGGAAGCGAAGGAATTCCGGGCGCACATCATCGGCTGGCTCATGACCAACCACCCCCACGATTGCGCCGTCTGCGACGAGGGCGGCGCCTGCCATCTGCAGGACATGACGGTGATGACCGGCCACAACTACCGGGAGTACCGTTTCGACAAGCGCACCTATATCAACCAGTACCTCGGCCCGTTCCTTAACCACGAAATGAACCGCTGCATCCAGTGCTACCGCTGTGTGCGCTTTTATAAAGACTATGCCGGTGGCAAAGACCTGGACGTGTTTGCCGCCCACAACCATTTATACTTTGGCCGCGCCGAAGACGGCGTGCTGGAAAGCGAGTTCAGCGGCAACCTGGCGGAGGTATGCCCTACGGGTGTGTTCACGGACAAAACACTGAAGCAGCATTATACCCGCAAATGGGATTTAACAATGGCTCCTTCGGTGTGCCACCACTGCAGCCTGGGTTGCAACATATCAGCCGGTGAGCGCTACGGCACCATCCGCAGTATCACCAACCGCTACAATGGCGAGGTGAACGGCTATTTCCTCTGCGACCGCGGCCGCTTCGGATATGAATTTGTGAACAGCGCGGGCCGCGTCCGAAAACCGCTGGTGCGCAGCCACCTGCCGGAAGCCACCGACAAGTACACCGCGCTCAAAGCCGCCGCCTCAGCCGTGAAAGCAGGTCGTGCCATTGGTATCGGCTCTCCCCGCGCTTCCCTCGAATCAAATTATGTGCTGAGAACTTTAGTTGGAGAAGAAAACTTCCATCATGGCGTATCCGACACAGACCATATACTGGTAGATATGGCGCTGGATATTCTGCGGAATGGCGCCGCGCGCACACCATCTTTAAGGGAAGTGGAGAAAGCGGATGCCGTCTTTATAATGGGGGAGGATTTGATAAACACTGCGCCCATGCTGGCGCTGGCAGTGCGGCAGTCGGTGCGGCAGCAGCCGCTGCAGGAGGCCGTCTCCACCGCCAACGTCCCGGTGTGGCAGGATGCGGCGGTACGGGAATTGGTGCAGACAGACAACGGCCCGCTATATATAGCGCACTATACCCCCACCAAGCTGGACGAACTGGCCACGCAAACGTTTTTCGATACACCGGATGCCATTTCGCGCCTGGGCTTCGCTGTTGCCAACCTTATTCATGCAGATTCTCCGGAAGTGAGCGATATGAGTGAGGCGGAACAGGCGCTGGCACGGCAGATTGCCGATAGCCTGCTGGCCGCTCAAAACCCGCTGATTATCTCCGGCACGTCTTCAGGCAGCGACCGCGTGTTGAAAGCCGCCGCCACTATCGCCAATGCGCTTTGCGCCCGGGAGAAAGCGGCAGGCATCAGCCTGGTGGTGCCGGAGTGCAACAGCTTGGGTCTGGCCATGCTCGGGGGCCACAAACTGGAGTCCGCTTTTGAGGCGGTGCTGAACGGCTATGCCGATACCGTCCTCATCCTTGAGAGCGATTTGTACCGATTGGCGGGCGCTTCAGCCGTGTCTCAGTTTCTGGATGGCTGCAGCCAGGTAATCGTACTGGACCACCTCCACAACGCCACCACCGAGCGGGCCCATATCCTTTTACCCGCCGCTCCCTTCTCCGAAGCCGACGGCACGCTCGTCAACAACGAGGGGCGGGCGCAGCGATTTTTCCAGGTGCACCCCACACCCGAGGAGATTCAGGAAAGTTGGCACTGGCTGGCGGAAATGGGCACCATTATGGGGGATGAGCGCATCAGCAACTGGCACGGCTACGACGATATTGTGAAGTCCATGGCCGAGGAAATTCCGCTGCTCAGGGGCGTGGAGAAAGCTGCGCCATCTTCCGAGTTCCGCATTGCCGGGCAAAAAATACCGCGCGCGCCGCACCGTTTCAGCGGCCGCACCTCCATGCTGGCCAATCAGGATGTGAGCGAGCCGAAGCCCCCGCTGGACCCGGATTCCGCCCTCTCCTATACCATGGAAGGCTACCGCGGACAGCCGCCCTCCTCCATGATTCCGTTTTTCTGGGCGCCGGGCTGGAACTCGGTGCAGGCCACGAACAAGTACCAGCAGGAAGTGGGCGGCCACCTGAAGGGCGGCGATCCGGGCGTGCGTCTGATAGCGCCAGCCGGAACTGCCTCGCTGTCCACGGTGGTGCCACAAAATTTTGTCCCGATAGAAGGCCACCTGTACGTGCTTCCGCTGCACCACACGTTCGGCTCCGAAGAGCTCAGCAGCCATTCGCCTTCTATCATGCAGCGCATCCCGGCCCCCTATATAGCCATCAACGCGGAAGATGCCGGACGGCTGAAACTGGAAGAGGGACAGGACCTGAGTTTCGCCCTGGAGGGCCACGTATATCAGTTGCCAGTGGATATAAACCCAACCATACCGAGCGGAACCGCTGGCTTGCCAGTTGGTTTGCCCGGCATCCCATTTGCCGATTTACCCGCCTGGGCCAACTTAAACAGAGACATCACATGGAAGAAGCAGCCCCAAACTACTTTCTGATTATCGGCGGCGTACTGTTCGTCATGCTGAACGTGGCGGCGGCGCTTATCTGGGTGGAGCGGCGCCTGCTGGCCCTGTTCCAGGACCGGTACGGCCCGAACCGCGCCGGTCCCTTTGGACTGCTCATCGTGGCCGCCGACTCCATCAAGCTGTTTTTCAAACAGGACTGGGTTCCGCCGTTTGCCGACAAACCCGTGTTTGTGCTGGCCCCTGCCATTGTGGTGGTCACGGTGCTGATGAGCTTTGTCGTGATTCCGTTCGCGCCGGGCGTGATTGTGGCGGACCTGAACATCGGCCTGCTTTTCTTTCTGGCCATGTCGTCGATGGGCGCCTACAGCATCATCCTGGGAGGCTGGTCCTCCAACAACAAGTACAGCCTGCTGGGTGCCATGCGCGGGGCGGCGCAGATGATTTCCTATGAGGTGTTCATGGGCCTGTCGCTGATGGGCGTTGTGCTGTTGAGCGGTTCGTTCAGCCTGCGCGAGATTGTGGAGGCGCAGCGGGGGCTTTGGTTTTTCATCCCGCAGTTCCTTGGCTTCGTCATCTTCTTCATCGCGGGCATCGCCGAAACGCACCGCCTGCCCTTTGATATCCCGGAGGCGGAAAGTGAGCTGATTGCAGGCTTCCACTCGGAGTACTCAGGTATGAAGTTCGGCATGTTCTTCATAGGCGAGTATATGGGCATCACGCTTATATCCTGCATGCTGGTTACGCTGTACTTCGGTGGCTGGCTCGGCCCTGAGTTCCTGCCGCCCATCGTGTGGTTCATCCTGAAGACGCTCTTTTTCCTGTGTGTTTTCATCCTGCTGCGCGCCTCCATGCCACGCCCTCGGTACGACCAGTTGATGGAATATGGCTGGAAGGTGCTTTTGCCCCTCACGCTCCTGAACCTGATGGTAACGGCCGCTGTGGTGCTGTGGCGGGAGGGGTGATTGAGGAGTTTTGAATGAGTGATTGAGTGAATAAATAGGGGGAGAAAAAATCCAACCACCCCTACCCCTCCTTGTCTAAGGAGGGGAGTCGGAATTGGTGCTATATAAGTTATTCAGAATAGCGAATGGCATTTAAGTTATTAAACCATATATAAACCATTTATAAAAATGTAAATCCCGGTGCAATAGAACGATGCAGGAGAAGGAGTAAGTAGTACTCCCCGCCTTGGACAAGGAGGGGCAGGGGTGGTTTGACCCGGAACAGCATAAGTAAAAAAGGAATTATAAAAAACGAAAGGAGCAGCTATGTTTAGTTTGTTGCGCAGTATGTGGCTCACGTTTCTGCATGCGTTCCATAAGCGCGAAACGATACAATACCCCGAGGAGAAGGTAAAGCTGGCGGCGCGGTGGCGGGGCCGCATTGTGCTGACGCGCGACCCGGACGGCGGCGAACGCTGCGTGGCCTGCAACCTCTGCGCCGCCGCCTGCCCCGTCGACTGCATCTCTTTGCAGGCCACCGAGGACGAGACCGGCCGCCGTTACCCCGACTTTTTCCGCATCAACTTCTCGCGCTGCATCTTCTGCGGCTACTGCGAGGAGGCCTGCCCCACCTACGCCATCCAGCTCATCCCCGACTTCGAGATGGGCGAGTACAACCGGCAGAACCTGGTATATGAGAAAAAGGACCTGCTCATCAACAGCGAGGGCAAGTACCCCGGCTACAACTATTACAAGGTGGCCGGCATGGCCATCGGCGGAAAAGGCAAGGGCGAGGCCGAAAACGAAGCCCCGCCGGTAGACATCAAAAGCTTAATCCCCTAAAACCATGGAACTGACTTTCTATATAGCCGCAGCGGTTGCCATTCTCTCCACCATCATGGTCATCACGCGCTTCAACCTGATTCATGCCCTGCTCTATTTGGTGGTGTCTTTTCTGGCTGTGGCCGTCGTTCTCTTTACCCTTGGCGCTCCCTTTATAGCGGCGCTGGAGGTGATTGTATATGCCGGGGCCATTGTGGTGCTCATCATTTTCGTGATAATGATGCTGAACCTGACGCGGGAGGATGTGCAGCGGGAAAAGGAATGGCTGCAGCCTTCGGTCTGGGTCGGTCCGGCGATTCTTTCGGCGGTGCTGCTGGCCGAGCTTATATATATATTTATGGCCGGTAACACGGTGCAGGCCGGTGCCGTGGTGGCCGTTGACGCCAAGGTGGTGGGGCTGGCGCTTTTCGGCCCCTATATACTGGGGGTGCAGTTGAGCGGCATCCTGCTGATGGCCGGAATAGTGGGAGCTTACCATCTGGGCAGGCAGAAGAAGAAAGTTGTTCACCGGTTTTTACAGGAAAGGAGCGCCGCCTCATGAGTACCTCCTATATGGAAGCCGCCCTGCTGCTGGCAGGCATCCTCTTCATGCTCGGCCTCATCAGCGTGCTGATTCGCCGTAACATCCTCTTCATGCTCATTTCGGTGGAGATTATGCTGAACGCTGCCGGACTGGCCTTCATCGTGGCAGGCACGCGCTGGGTGCAGCCCGACGGGCAGATCATGTTCATCTTCATACTCACCATGGCCGCCGCCGAGGTATCCGTTGGGCTGGCGCTGATTCTCCAGATATACCACCAGCTCAAGACGCTCAACAGCGATGCCGCCAACTTTATGAAAGGATAAGACTATGGAAAATTTACTCTGGTTGATTCCCGCTTTGCCGTTTTTAGGGGCGCTGCTGCTGATACTGTTTGGCAACCGATTGTCGCGCATGTTGGTGGCGGTGCTGGGCGTGGGCAGTGTGGGAGTCTCCGCGCTCGTCACCATCTTTTTAGGGATTGAGTTTCTAACCGAACGCCCGGCTTTCTACCATCAGGACGTATGGCAGTGGTTCAGCGTGGCGGGCTTTACTCCTTCCATCGCCTTTCACCTCGATGCACTGTCGATGGTGTTTATTTTCGTCATCACCTTCGTCGGCTTTCTCATCCATATATACTCCACCGCCTATATGGCTGAGGATGCGGATTACTCCCGCTTCTTCGCCTGCATGAACCTGTTTGTAGGCTCCATGCTGATGCTCGTGATGGCCGATAACCTGCTGCTGTTGTATCTCGGCTGGGAGGGCGTGGGCCTGTGCAGTTACCTGCTCATCGGCTTTTGGTACAAGGAGCCTGCCAACGGCTATGCCGCCCGGAAAGCCTTTATCATCACGCGCGTCGGGGATACTGCCATGGCGATTGCGCTCTTCATGCTGTTCCAGGCGTTCGGCACGCTCCATATCCAAACCATCCTTTCCGAAGCGCCGGAAGCCTGGGCCGTTGGCTCTGAGATGACCTTGATTGTGGCGCTGCTGCTGTTAGGCGGAGCCGTCGGAAAGTCGGGCCAGTTGCCGCTGCAGACCTGGCTGCCCGATGCGATGGCCGGTCCAACCCCGGTTTCGGCGCTCATCCACGCCGCCACCATGGTGACGGCCGGGGTATATCTCATTGCCCGCATGTTCGTCATTTTTGAGCTGTCTCCGCTGGCGCAGTTGCTGGTGGCTGTTGTGGGGGCTGCCACCCTGCTGCTTGCCGGTTTCTCCGCCCTCACGCAATATGATTTGAAGCGGGTGCTCGCCTACTCCACCATCAGCCAGATTGGCTATATGTTCCTGGCCCTGGGCGTGGGCGCCTGGTCGGCGGGCATCTTCCATTTCATGATTCACGCGTTTTTCAAGGCGCTGCTTTTCCTGTGTGCCGGGGCCATTATCCTGGCGCTGCACCACGAGCAGGACATGCGCCGAATGGGGGGCCTGCGCCAGCAGATGCCGGTCGTGTTCTGGACCTTTCTGATTGGCGCAGCCTCGCTGGCGGCCCTGCCTCTCGTCACCGCCGGTTTCTACAGCAAAGACCAGATTCTGTGGTATGCGCTGGCCGGTGAGAACGGCAACATTTGGCTCTATATAGCCGGGCTGGCCGGAGCGTTCATCACCTCCATCTATACCTTCCGGATGGTGTTTATGACCTTTTACGGCGAGAGCAAAACGCATGTGGGACACCTACCGGGCAAGGCCATCACCATTCCGCTACTCATCCTCGCCATACTATCCGTGGTGGGCGGGTTCATTGAGTTGCCGCACAACTTCGGGCATGTGGTGCTGTTTTCGGATTTGCTGGCACCGGTGCTGCCCGCCATCACGGCCAACGAAACGCTGGCAGCGAACGAGTGGCTGTTCCAGCTTTTAGCTGCGGTGGTATCATTGGGCGGGGTATATATAGCCTACCTCTTTTACCTGAAAAGCCCGTCGCTGCTGCGAATTCTGGAAAGTTCCGGCACGGCCATGGCGCTGCACCGCTTCTGGCACTCCGGATGGGGATTTGATGCCCTCTATAACACCCTGTTCGTGCGGCCTTACGTGTTCCTCTCCACCCTGAACAAGCGCGATATCGTCGACAGTTTTTATACTGGGGTTTCCCGCATGGCGGAGGGCTTCCATGTGATGCTTTCTGCCACCCAGAACGGCGTGCTGCGCAGTTATGTGATGGGCATTGTGGTCGGTGCTCTCATGATTCTCACTATAAGCCTGCTGCTATGATCCTTCTCTGGCTAATCGTAATTCTGATGGCTGGCGGACTGCTGGCCTGGCTCTCCAAGAAGTGGCACCCGGTGCTGCCCCGCTGGATTTCCCTTTTCGCCGTGCTCCTTGATTTTGTACTGGTGTTTTATATATGGCTGACCGTACCGGCGGCTACTTTAGGCGCTTCGCCCTGGCTCCTCCGGCTCCATATCCCCTGGATTCCGCAGTGGGGCGTGAATTTCATACTGGCGCTGGATGGCCTGAGCCTGCTGATGCTGCTGCTCACATTTTTCCTGGGCCTGCTGGCGGTGCTGGTGTCGTGGCGGGAGATTCAGACCAAATCCGGCTTCTTTCACTTTAATCTGCTGTGGGTGCTGGCGGGTATCACGGGTGTGTTCCTCACACTTGATATGTTCCTGTTCTACTTTTTCTGGGAAGTGATGCTTATCCCGATGTACTTCCTCATCGGCATCTGGGGCCACGAAAACCGCAACTACGCCGCTTATAAATTCTTCATCTTCACGCAAGCCAGCGGCCTGCTCATGCTCCTGGCCATCCTCGCTTTCTACTTCATACACGGCAGCCAGACGGGCACCTATACCTTCAACTACTTCGAGCTGCTCAACACGCCGCTGGCAATGGGTACCGGGCGTTTGCTGATGTTCGGCTTCCTGGCGGCTTTCCTGGTGAAGTTGCCAGCCGTGCCGTTCCACTCCTGGCTCCCCGACGCCCACTCGCAGGCACCTACGGCGGGCAGTATCATTCTGGCGGGCCTGCTCCTGAAAACAGGGGCTTACGGTTTGCTGCGCTTCGTGCTGCCGTTCTTCCCTGATGCTGCCGTAGAGTTTGCTCCCTGGGCCATGCTGCTGGGCGTGGTTGGCATTTTATATGGCGCTATACTCGCCTACTCCCAAACCGACCTGAAAAGGCTGGCGGCCTATACCAGCGTCAGCCATATGGGCTTCGTGCTGCTGGGCGTGTTTGCCTTTAACGAGTTGGCGCTGCAGGGCGTGGTGATGCAAATGCTTGCCCATGGCCTGAGCACCGGCGCGCTGTTCATCGTGGCGGGTTTGCTGTACGAGCGCCTGCACACCCGCGACATGAATGTGATGGGCGGCTTCTGGTCGAAGGCGCCGAAACTGGGCGTGTTTGCGATGGTTTTCGTGATGGCGTCGCTGGGGCTGCCAGGCCTGGGCAACTTTATCGCGGAGTTCCTGACGCTGGTAGGTGCCTGGCAGGCCAACAAATGGCTGACTGTGTTTGCGACTATCGGGCTGGTGCTGGCCACGGCCTACTCGCTGCGCATCATGCAAAAGGTGTTTTTTGAACCCGCCCCGGCAGAGCACCTGCTGCCTGACCTGAACCCGCGCGAGATGCTGATTGCCGTTCCGATGGTGGTGGTGATTCTATGGCTCGGCCTCTACCCGCAGCCTGTTTTGGATACGGCCCAGCCAAGCATACAGGCGCAACTGCAGGCCTATAAAATGCCCCCGGCAGTGGAGAAAAGCGTGTCCACTGTTGCCGCCTTACAAACCGAAAAGCCGGACAATGTATACCATCAGATTCTGATACGGATTGAAAAGTGAAAATTCTCACCTGATGGGAACTCCATCGGGTAATGGCGCAAGTTTTTAAACTTATGTCCTACCATAATGTCGGGTTTGTAACCCGACAGGGCTGGCCTGTCCCGTGCGACGTCCCGGGGAGGCCCAGCAATAGCAGAAACAAGCGGGGAAGCTCGCGCCATAAGAAGTAAGTTATATATAAAGCCACAAGCCCATGAGCCAGAACGATTTTCTCCACCTGATGCCGCTGCTCATCCTGATCTTTGCCGTGCTCATCATCATGCTGGTGATTTCGGCGTGGCGCAACCATAAAATCATATATGTCATCACGGCGGTTTCCTTTGTCGCCGCGTTCCTGTCGCTGTTCGATATACGGGCTGCAGCGCCCTATCAAATCGAGCCGCTGCTGGTGATTGACGGATTTGGCGTGTTTTATATAGGTTTAATATTGGCGACGGCGCTGCTCATCAGCATGCTGTCTTACGCGTATTTCGAGCAGCGCGAAGAACAGAAGGAAGAGTACTATATCCTGCTGATACTCTCTACCCTCGGGGCCTGCACGCTTGTCATCAGCACGCACTTTGCCTCGCTTTTTCTGGGGCTGGAGGTGCTGAGCGTGGCGCTCTACGCGCTTATCTCGTACCTGCGCACCCGCGAGCGCTCCGACGAAGCCGGCATCAAGTACCTCATCCTGGCTGCCTTCTCCTCCGCTTTCCTGCTGTTCGGGATGGCGCTGGTGTACTTCAGCACCGGCAGTATGACCTTTCAGGGAATAGCCGTGGCCATGGCGGCCTTTGAGGAATTACCGCTCCTGCTGCTCACCGGCTTCGGCCTGATGATTATCGGCATCGGGTTCAAGCTGAGCCTCGTGCCGTTCCATATGTGGACGCCGGATGTGTATGAAGGCGCGCCTGCCCCGGTTTCCGCTTTTATTGCCACCGTGTCGAAAGGCGGTATGCTGGGCCTGCTGATTCGCTTTTTCATGGAGGTGGATGGCTTCCGGTACCCAACACTGATGCTCATCTTCACCATTGTAGCCATCGCTTCGATGTTTGCGGGCAACCTGCTGGCGCTGTTCCAGAACAACGTGAAGCGCATCCTCGCCTACTCCTCCATCTCGCACCTGGGCTATCTGATGGTGGCTTTTCTGGCAGGCAACCAGATGGGGGTGGAAGCGGTGACGTTTTACCTCGTCGCCTATTTCGTGACCACCGTCGGGGCGTTCGGCACTGTGGCGATGCTGTCGGGGAAAGAGCGTGATGCGGAGCTGCTGATTGACTACCGGGGCCTGCTCTGGCGGCGTCCCTGGGCGGCCACCGTGCTGACGGCCATGTTGCTTTCGCTGGCGGGCATTCCGCTCACGGCCGGTTTCGTGGGCAAGTTTTATATACTGGCGGCAGGCGTGAACACGCAACTGTGGCTGCTCGTGGTGGTGCTGGCCATTAACAGCGCCATCGGCTTGTATTATTACATCAAAATCGTCGCCGTCATGTTTCAGCAGACGGAGGAAGGCATGGAGCCACGGCAGCGCCTGCGTCCCTCTATTTACTTGGCCAGCGTAGGCACGCTGGCGGTGCTGCTTTTCCTGCTCATCGGCATCGGCATCTACCCCGCTTATCTGCTCAACATCATCACCACCATGCTCAACAGCTTTCACACGCTGAGCCTTCAGTGATATGAATGCTTCGGCAGTAACTCCTCATATTTTGCAGGCTTCATTGATGCCGACAGGAGTCTTGTAGCTACTGCGCCGGATATATACCGCAGTACTGATTCCGGTAGAAGTGTCAGGTTCTACCGGTGCTGGTTGTGTATATAGGATATGTATATATAATTCGCTTTCTTAGGAGGTATAGTTGGAGGTTTAAATCTAAGCTGGATAAGCAAGGATGGATATACTTCCTGTTTTTGAAAAGCATGTAAGGCTAATCATAGGTAAAACCACCTCCGCATAAATGCAGATAACCGTAGGTTTACGTATATCCAGACGTTAGTGGCAACCTTAAAAACAACAAAAATGACAATACCATTTGGCCGAGCATTATACTATCCGCATATTAACTTCCACGACCATAATTGGTTAAAATTTGCAGCGTTGTATTATGACGGTATTGACAGAATTGTTCCGAGTGACGACCTAATTGAAGAAGTTGACTTAATTGAAAGAATCAATGATACAGCCACGAATGAAGAGACTTTATTTGTTAGAAGTGTAAGACCAAGCCATTACGCTGACCAAATCGCACACGAATTCATAAAATATGCAAAATCGGAACTCTCAGATAAAGAGAAACGAAATGAAATTTTTCAGCGTGTTTCAAGATTTGTAAAACCAACAGATACTTATCCAATTCATGTAATGAAAATGGGTAGAGAGCTTTTAGAAGAATTGCCAAGGCTTAATTTACCCATAAAGAAATTCTCGTATGAATTTGAAGATTGGGTAGAGTTTGATTCGGTAACTGGTGCCTTGTATATGTCCAGACTGGCAAACTGTATAGCAACGAACAAATCTTTACCTATAGTTTCTGACCACCCAAACTTTCAAGCGATTGTTCGAGAAGCACAAAGAGAGAGAGGAAAGAAGGATATAAGCGAAACATTAGCCTCAATGGTTATTCACTCTGTTATTCCCAAGAATTTAGAAAGCATTAAAACGAAACAGATTATTGAATTCAGGAACAATTATAAAGACGAAAGACAACAGTTCTATCTAAACATAAATGAACTGGTCAAAGACCTATATAAAATTGAAGATGAACAATCTCTAAAAGACGCTTTGAACTTCAGAAAAGACCAAATAGAAAGGTCAACAAAAGACATCGAGGGAGTATTTAAATCATTGAAGATTGACACAGGACTAACTTTAATGGCTTTGTCAGTTCCTTCATTTGCCTCTGGACTTGGCTGGGTAGTTGCAGGTGCTGGACTTGTGGCAATTGCCGCAGGCAAACTGACATTAAAGGGAATAGAGTATCATAAGACAAAAAGAAATAGCCCTTATTCATACGTTCTGACAATGAAGAATCAATTAGGTAAAGAAGAATTTGCAGAATCTTTATTAAAAGGAAATTTGATACTATGAAAAGAAAGGCAGCCACCAACAGCAGCTACCCAAAAGTGGCGGTTCAGTGATTAAACCAAGCTTTGTGCTTTTATCAAAGTTTCTACTTGTTTAAAAGTGAAGTGCTCCGAAATCGCCACCTTCGAATAGCTGCAACACGTTGAGTGGCTTGTAAATAATATTCAGAATTTTGAGGGCGTGTAAATTTACTATATTGACAATTGAATAAAACCAACGAAAATGGGACTTGAGGCTATAAAACTGGAATTAATAGAATGGTTAGCTCAATTAGATAATGAGGACACTCTTGAATATCTGAAGGTTGTAAAAGACTCTAAAACAGGCGGAGATTGGTGGGAGGATTTATCACCGGAACAAAGAAGAGGGATTGGAAGAGGCCTGAAAGATATTGATGAAGGAAAGATTACTCCACATGAAGAAGTCAAAAAAAGGTTCGGATTATAAATCACTCCGTTTTATGGACCGATAAAGCCATAGAAAACTTAGAAAATATACTCAGCTATATCTCCACGAACTGGACAGAAAGGGAAGTCAACAAGTTTAAGGCAAGACTATCAGCGCAAATAGAAATCATTTCTAAATTCCCCATGTTTTTCCTGCCTCGCCCACAACGCCACGATTAAGAAAAGCTGTGCTGACCAGGCAAACAATAATTTTCTATGAAGTTAAAGAGCAGATAATTTACATCACATACCTTTTTGATAGCAGGCAGGACCCCAAAGAGGTAAAAGAAGAATCAGATACAGTGGAATTTCTTAAATTGTAGGTAAACACGAACGCCGACGAACATGGACGAAATCAAAAGAGAAGACATCAAACAAGAAGTGCTTGACCTGTACGATGACTATGCCCACAACCGGGTCAACAGGCGCGAGTTTATGCAAAAGCTGTCCCTATATGCCGTGGGCGGTCTTACCGTGGCGTCGCTGATGAGTTTTCTGATGCCCGATTACAAGGGCGCCATCCAGGTGAAGGCAGATGACCCGCGCCTAAAATCAGAATACATCCATTATCCCTCCCCGAAAGGTGGCGGAACGATGAAAGCGCTGCTGTCGATGCCGGCGGGTGCGACAAAGAAACTCGGCGGCATTGTGGTGGTGCATGAAAACCGGGGTCTGAATCCGCACATAGAGGACGTGGCGCGCAGGGCCGCGCTGGCAGGGTTCGTTTCCATCGCCCCGGATGCTTTAACGCCGCTCGGTGGCTATCCGGGCAACGATGACGACGGCCGTGAGATGCAGAGCAAACGCAACAGAGACGAGATGCTGGAGGATTTTATAGCAGCCCATGATTATCTGAAAAACCACGAGAGCTGCAATGGTAAGGTGGGAGTGGTCGGCTTCTGCTTCGGTGGCTGGATTTCGAACATGATGGCGGTGCGTATTCCGGAACTGGCGGCAGCCGTACCGTTTTACGGAGGCCAGCCAGCAAGCGAAGACGTTCCCCAAATAAAGGCTCCCCTCCTGCTGCACTATGCCGAGTTGGATACCCGCGTGAACGAAGGCTGGCCCGCGTATGAAGCGGCACTGAAAGCGAACAAGAAGGACTATACCGCTTATATGTACGCGAACGCTAATCACGGCTTTCACAACGACACCACGCCGCGTTACGACAAAGCGGCGGCAGAACTCGCCTGGAAGCGCACCATCGATTTCTTCAATGAGAAGCTGTCGTAGCGAGGGCCGCCCTGCGGTTTGTAGTTGAAGAGTACTTCTATTCTGCCTGCTATACCTTTGTTAGGTCTTTATCGTATCATGCCTGTCTATATGGGAGCAGCCATATCTGCTTCTTATATAGACAGGCGTACCTTTCATTTGTTCACATGGGCTGTAGCCATCTCTGCTTTTTCACCTGGGAGCGGCCGGAGCAATGATAGCTGACCGTCTCCCCCAAACTCCGATACGTAGATATTCCCAGTCTTAATGTCCTCTGTCAGGTCTATCGGAACGATGAACCCCCAAAAACCGGGAACGGCGATTCCCTGAGACTCTCTTATGATGTCATTTTCGCTCCCTCCGGGTTCCAGTACCACAATGTCCCTGTTGTTAATGTACCGGACCACCAATATTTTTCCCTTCAACGCTCCGCTAAAAGCGTCTCCCCGGTACTCGATGATGCCGTTTGGGGAAGTATGAACCGGGAACTTGTAAGCATAGCCCCTCCAGTTTGCATCGGGCAGTGTGCCTACAGGGTATGCCTCGAGTTCGGCCGGATCCTCGCCAAAGCCCGGGTTTCCCCCGTTCATCACAAACTCGCCTCTTTCGGGGTTTGGGTGCCCGTAATACCCCCCTCTCTCTACCCTCAACAGAAAGTCGTTCTGCGCCTGCTCCACATTCGTCAGCGCGGGCACATCGGGGCCGGTATATAGGCTGCCGTCCATGCGGCGTGCGCCGGCCACAGAGGCGGGGGTGCTGCCGCCCGAACTGGACCCGTTGACAGGCACATATAACTCGCCGTTGCTGTGCCACAGCAAGTCGTAGGCGTTGCGTATGCCTGAGGCATATATAGTGAGCGGTGCGTTTCCGGCGTAGGGATCGTAGGTGCCTCCCTCCGAGGTTTTCGCATCGAGTGGCAGTTCCTGTAATTTAGCCAAATCCAGGCGCAGGACCGAACCCGACAGCAGGTGCTCTTTCCGGTTCCCCCATGTTTCATCTTCCCTGCCCATTGCCGTGTTGCTGCCCTGGGTAAAATAAAGCGCTGCGTCCGGTCCGAAGGCGATACTGTTGGTGAGGTGGTCTTTGGCCGAGCGCGGCAGATGTACCACCACATCCTGCACGTTTTCCAGGGCAGGGCCGGAAAGCCGGGTCAGTTTGCCGTCCCAGTCCGGCCCTTCGGTGAAGGTGAACGTGCTATGGGTCACCCACGCCACCAGGCTGTCGGCAGTGGCGGCTGGGTCAAACGCAAGTCCGATGGCGAGCCGGGGAATCCGCTGGCCGGAGGCGTCCTGCAGCGAATAAATCACCTCTGGATCGGCAAGCGTTCCGTCGGCTTGCACGGCAAAGCGTTTTATCCGTCCGTCGATTGTGCAGGCATATAACTTGCCATCGGGGCCCATGGTAAGGCTTGAGTGCCGGTCGGTGGTGTTTGGCAGCGCCACCTTCTCGAACTGCACATCGCCTGTTATCGCGCTCTCTAGCCGGTCCACAGCAGTTCCGTTCACCTGCCGGGTGAGCTCTTTCACGATGATTTTAAGTTTTTCACGGCTCTGCTTTTCCAGGGTGAAGTTCGAAAAGAAAAGAGGTGTAAGTAAACTGGAGGTGTAAGTAAACTGGAGAACAAAAGCGAGGAGGTAAAGGCGCTTTTGAGCGTTTTTACGGTGGGCTTCCACATCAGCGTATCGACACTTAATGACCAAACAATGATTTATTGATCAAAAATATATATAATATATATTATATATAATGATCTATGTCACTATTTAAGTTGATTTATATCACTATTTAGATAATAAACATAACTCATGCGGCACAGGATAAGTTACAGGCAGGAATGAACACAGGAAGCTGACTTTTTAAATTATGGCCTGTGTATGCATGTGAAGCATTCGGACATAATGAAAAGAACCCAAATTTTAAGACACAGATTTGTATATAGTTGATTTACAGGTGAATTATATATGCGGTGGTTTTATGGATAGTGCAAGTTGATTTTGTCCGCGCACTGAACTAAATCACGGTGTTTCTTCCCGTTGTCCTCCTGAAAAAACCTGATTGAAGGGAGCTTGCGTTTGTATCGCTTGCCCACATCACCGAAGGATGGCTTTCGCAGGTAGAATTTCCGTATCTGTCATATCAATTTCTTTAGAAAATTTTCTATCAGAGGCAAGGCAACCATCCGGAATTTTCTTCCGTGATGGGAGCGAAATCCTGGAAAAGTGAGCGAACCGGAGACCACAGCAGAGACGGCCCTGCTCCGCGGATGTCTGACAGAGGACCGCGAAGCGCAGCGAAAGCTATACCAGCTTTACTATGGCTATGCCATGAGCATCTGCGTGCGCTACTCAAAAGACGCAGAAGAGGCGCGGGAGGTGCTGAATGACGGGTTTCTGAAGGTGTTTACGCGGCTGAACCAGTACGACAGCAACAAACCGTTTAAAGGGTGGTTGCGACGCATCATGATAAACACCGCGCTGGACAATTACCGGCACAACCTGAAGCACTACCACCTGCACGATATAGAGGAGGCCGCACCCGCTGCTGAAAGCTACAGCGTAGAGCAGCAGCTGAACTACGAGGAACTGATTGGGCTGGTGCAGCGCCTGTCGCCTGCTTACCGGGCGGTGTTTAACCTGTATGTGGTAGACGGCTACACCCACGAGGAAATAGCGGAGACACTCGGCATCGCGGTGGGCACGTCCAAATCGAACCTGGCAAAAGCCAGGGCAAACTTACGGGAGGCTTTAAAAAGAGCGGAGATAGATGAGTACAAACAAAATGTCTGACGAGGAACTCGACAACCTGTTCAGGAAATCTGCCGAGCACCTGGACCCTCCTTTCGACCCGGAAGCCTGGAAGGCGATGGAACGGAAGCTGGATCAGGCAACGGTGCGCGCCCCCTGGTACAGGCGGTACTGGCCGCTCGGGCTGCTGTTACTCCTGCTGGCGCCGCTTCTGGTATTACAACTGAAAGATGATTCCGTTACGCCTGCCCAAAACGAAACCGCTGCTGTGGCCCCCGAAACGCCACAGGCTGCAGCCATCGCCCCGCAAGAGCAACCGGCGCATGTGGCTGAAAATCCGGAAGTGGCAGGTGCTGGTACGGAGCAACCAAGAGCAGAGGCTGAAAAGTTAACAACGGCCGCTTCTGCTCCGGCAGTAAAAGCAAAGGCTGCAGTTGCGCCAGCTATATATGGCAGGCCACCGGCAGTATATCCGGTAGTATATGAGGAAACAGCCGTGATGCAGCCAGCAGAAAAGGAAGCAAAGCAACCGGCATATGCCTTACCGGCTACAGCAGGATATATAGCTGACACGGCTTATGCAGCAGCCTTGGAGGCTGGCAGCATAGCCGACACAGCAGCCGGGCCCTATATAGCGCAGCAGTCGCTTGCTGAGGCAATGGATAGTGCTGTATGGGAGAAGTCGACGCCCGCTGTAGCGGCAGACAGCAGTAAAGAAAAAAAAGCTTCACCCTTTTTCAGAAGCATCCGGGTTGCCCTGCTGGCTGCCCCCGACTTCACCACTGTCAGGTTTAAGAACCCGGATGCCGTGAGCGCGAATGCCGGGGTGGTGGTGGGCGTGCCGCTGACGGAGCGGCTGAGCCTGGTGACCGGCGTGGTATGGGCGAACAAGGTATATGGCGCCTCGCCCCAGGACTACAACCCGCGCCCTGATTACTGGCAGGGACGGAAGCTGCCGGACGCCATTGACGCCCGCTGCCAGGTGCTGGACATCCCCCTGAACCTGGAGTACCGGCTGCTGCAGCGCAACAAAAGCACCCTGGCGGTGCAGGCGGGCCTGTCGAGCTATATCATGCTGGATGAAAAGTACACTTATATATATGGCAGTGGCTACGGCAAATACGAAAAGGTATGGGAGGTACGGAACCAGAACCGGCACTGGTTTAAAGTGCAGAACATCAGCCTGAGCTACACGCACCACCTCACGCCCTCCCTGTTTGTCGGGGCGGAGCCCTTTGTGAAAATACCCTTGGCCGACATCGGGGCCGGACATGTGAAACTGACGAGCGCCGGCGTCTTCTTCACCGCAGGCTATACCCTGCCTCTGAGAAAGTAACCCTACACATAGATACTTTACACTTGGTAACACAGCCTGCACTGTGCTAGAAGGCTTCTTTTTGCTGATTTTTTTGAAAACCTAACCTCTATAACCATGAAAAATCTACTGAAACACCACAACCTTTGGGTGGCCCTGCTGTTCGGGCTGCTCCTGCCGATCAGCAGCTGCGACGACGATGACGACAAAGACATGGACCCGATGCTCAACGTGGTTGAGTTTGATGACATCGCTATCACCGGCGACCAGGAGGTGCCGGCGAACGAGTCAGAAGCGACGGGCACCTTCTCCGGCACTTACAACAAGGAAACCAACATCCTTTCTTATACCATCACCTATCAGGACATCACCCCAACCAACATGCACTTTCACAAGGGTGCGCCGGGCGTGAGCGGCGGCGTAGAAGTTCCCATCGGCGCTTCACCGTACTCAAGCCCCATCCAGGGGGAAACACCTGCACTCACAGAAGCCCAGGAGGCTGACCTGCTGGCTGGCCTGTGGTACGTGAACATACACAGCGCTGCCCTACCAGGCGGAGAAATCAGGGGGCAGGTAGAGTAACCCCGCTTGCCTCACACAATTGATATATCCTATTTAGCCTACAGCCATGAAAAGTGTACATATATATTCCTTCGTGATGGCAATTTTCCTGCTGTCGCTGGCGGCGGCCTGCACCAGCGACAGCGACGAGGAGGTGACTCCCCAGCCGCAACCGCAGCAATGCAACACCGGGAATGTTGCCTTCGCCAGTACCGTGAAGCCCATCCTGTCGGCCAACTGCTACAGTTGCCACAGCACGGCCGTAGCCACCAACGGTATAATATTAGACACCTACGCCGGTGTGAAAAAGCAGGCCGACAACGGATCGCTGGTCGGGGCGATTTCGCACGCGGCTGGCTTTAAGCCCATGCCGCAGGGCGGAGCCAAACTGTCTGACTGCAACATCGCTAAGATTAAAAAATGGGTGGATGACGGCGCGAAAGACAACTAACCCTAAACCGGCATGCATATGAAACCCTACCTGCTTCTGGCCCTGCTGTACCTGGCGCTGCTGCCTGGTGAAGTGGCGGCGCAAAACCGCTACTTCACCAAGACTGGCTATATCTGGTTCTTCTCCAGTGCCCCGATGGAGGACATTGAGGCCCATAACAAAAAGGTGGTTTCTTTCATAGACTTTGCCACCGGCGAGATGGCTTTCTCGGTTCCCATGAGAGAGTTTTCATTCCGTAAATCACTGATGCAGCAGCACTTCAACGAGAATTTCGTGGAGTCAGACAAATACCCGAAAGCCACCTTCAGCGGTAAATTCAACAACCCGCAGCAAGTGGACCTGACAAAAGACGCGCTATATAAGGTGCAGGTGGAGGGCGAGTTGACGATACACGGCGTGGAGAAAAAAGTGAGCGCCCCCGGCACGCTGGAAGTCAAAAACGGAAAGGTGCTGGGCAAGTCGGAGTTTGTGGTGGCACCAGCCGATTTCGACATCACCATACCCCTGCTGGTGCGCGAGCACATTGCCAAGAAGGTGACTGTATATGTGGACCTGCTGTATCAACCTTATCCCGGAGACAACCCATGACAAAGCATCTAAAGTACCTGCTCTTCAGTTTATATATGGTGTTGCTGCCCCCCGCACTGCAGGCGCAGGACGACCTGCTGTCGCTAGCCGAGGCCGCTGACAGCTCGGACACCGGTAAGGTAACGGGCGCATTCAAAGCAACCCGGCTCGTGAACGGACACAGCGTGGAGACGAACGGGCAACAGGAGTTGCTGTTCCTTATATCGCACCGCTTCGGCACCCTCAACAGCGGCGCCTACAACCTCTTCGGCCTCGACCAGGCCACCATCCGGCTGGCGTTGGAATATGGCATCACCGACAGGCTGACGGCGGGTATCGGGCGCAGCTCGCTTGAAAAAACATACGACGGATTTCTGAAGTACAAGCTGCTACAGCAGCGCCAGGGAGCAGTGCCTGTTACCCTCACGTTGTTCTCCAGCGCGGCCATCAACACCCTCCGCAACGAGAACCCGGAGCGGGATGTCCCTTTCTCCTCGCGGCTTGCCTACACCAGCCAGCTGCTGGTGGCCCGGAAATTCAATGAGCGCCTGTCGCTGCAGCTGGCACCCTCCTGGGTACACCGGAACAGAGTCGCTACCCGTCAGGACGAAAACGAAGTGTTCGCGGTTGGGGCCGGGGGGCGGTTCAAGCTCACCAAACGCGTTTCTTTCAATGCGGAGTATTATTATGTGCTGCCCGGAGAAACGGCCGACGACTATATAAATTCCCTTTCCCTCGGCTTCGACATCGAAACCGGAGGCCATGTTTTCCAGCTCATCTTCACCAACGCGCAGGGCATGGTCGAGAAATTCTTCATTCCGCAGAACACGGGCGTCTGGTCTGATGGCGACATCTACTTCGGCTTCAACATCTCCCGCGTCTTCAGCCTGAAAAAAGAGAAGGACCTGAAAAACGAGAAGGCTTGGTAAAGCAGGGCAGAAATGAAAAAGCCACTTCTATATATAAAAGTGGCTTTGCATAGCTTTAACATATCGGATGTATATATTAGGTGAGCAAGGCGCAGCCGCAGCTTTGCTTACCCGCTATTCACTAATTTTTCCTTCATGGTCTAAGTCAAGTTTTCCAATGTTATCTTTGATAATTGGTTCTTTGTCAAAGGTCACGGGAATATTATATGGCTTACCCAATAAATTTGTCCCTTTGTGAAATTTATTATTGCTGATTGTTACTTCGTTTTCATACCAACAGTCAAAGAAGTTTACAAAGTCTTTGAAGTCGTTGTTGGTTATGATTACAGGATTTCCTGTCTTGTTATGTCCGCCTGCTTGAAAGTCCAAGTTATTGTCAAAAGTGCAATTGTCAACTGTCAGTCCGCCTGAAAAGTAAGTGAAAACGAATTGGCATTTTTTGAAATGACAGTTTATAAGTCTTACAGGTTGGTCAAACTGCGTTACACTACCTGAAAAGTATTCAATAATACAGTTCTCAAAAACAACTTCTTTGTCCCAAGTGTCTGACGTTTCAATTTTTAGTTCACCGTCAACATAAAAATCAGTCAGAGGTCGTCCGTCTTTTAGCAAGTCAGTCGCTCTTTCTGTCGTTATGTTAAGTTTCGGTTGTGTCGTCATATTATTACCGCTAACTCATATATAGAAGTGGCTTTTCTGTAGCAGATATATACAGATATATGAATTTGTGCCTCGGTGCCTTCATATATACCCGCCACAACCTTCATTACTTCTTTTTCTTCCGAATCGCCCCGTACAGCACCGGGCTGAAGAAGCGCAGGTTTTCAAGAATACTGGTCATGCTGTAAAACTTCTCCGGGTCTATCTCCGGGTTCTCGGCCATGGCTTCTACCAGGGCATCGAGGGTGCCTGTGAATTTGTCGTCAAACTCTGCTTTTGTCATTTCCATATATCGTGAGGCACATCGCCAATCAGCTAACCAATGCTGCAAAAATAAAATTTCATATCAGGCAGCAGTTGCCGGAATGTTACTTAAAAACTGTGGGAGCTGTCAGATTAAAGGGCAACCGGGACAGCGTGCCATCCCACCGCAGGAATAGCTAAATTGCGGGCTGAATAAATAAAACGGCATGAAAGACGAACAGCACACCCGGGACAAGGACGCCATCCAACACCTGTACGACAACATACTGCCGATGCTGGCAACCCGCATCCACGGCAACCTCACCGAAATCACGCCCCTCTTCCACGACTTCGGGCTGGAGCGCGTGGTGGATGTCTGGACGAAGTCTCCGGATGCGGATGAGGACACGCCCATCGGCATCGAGAACGGGAACGTGCAGCTCATGGGCCTGAAGCTGCGGCTCGAGGGGTTCCAAAGCGCTGCCGCCCCTCCTTTTAACATCACCAAAGACCTCCTTTTTATATTAGGCCACAGCACCTACGAAGTAGGTCCTGACAAGAATACTATATGGGTTGAGAAGCGCTATTTTGAGAAATGGGCGGAGACCGAAACAGCAGAATCCGCGCAACGGTGGTGTGATGACCTGGTGGAGGAAATCACCCGGCGCCTCGAGAGCCTTACCTAAAATTCATCAGGCGACCAGGCTGACCGTGCGGTTATACTTGTTGCGGTACTGCAGCGGAGACAAACCCGTGATGCGTTTAAAGGTCGTCCGGAAAGCCTTGGTGTCGGTGTAGCCGATGTTGTACATCACCTCGTTCACGTTATCGGAGGATGATTCCAGGCGCTGCTTGGCCGCCTCGATTTTCACCCGCTGTATGTATTCCGCCACCGTGTTGGAGGTTGCCTTCTTGAACCGACGCTCCAGGTTCCTTCGTCCCAGGGCGAGCATGTCTGCCAGCTCATCGACGGTGATTTTATCCTGAAAATTGCGCTCGATGAACTCCTGTGCCTTTTTTATCGCCTCATCCCCGTGCGACTTCTGCCCTGTGAATATTACGAACGGCGACTGGCTGCGGCGCTCCATCTCAATCTGGAATGCCTTCGACATGAACACGGCCACATCGCGCCCGGCGTATTTCTCGATGAGGTATAGAATCAGGTTGAGGTAAGAGAAGGCGCCGCCACTGGAGTAGATTCCCTGCTCGTCCGTGATGATTTTGTCCTCCATCAGGTTTACTTCCGGAAACATGCGCCGGAAGTCGTTGGCGGCCATCCAGTGCGTGGCGCACTTCTTTCCGTTTATCAGCCCGGTGGAAGCCAGCAAAAACGCGCCCACGCACAGGCTGGCTACCTCCGCCCCAGCCTCATGCTGCCTTAAAATCCAGGGAACAAAGGCTTTGTTATCCGCCAGCACCCGCGCCATATCCCCATCCAGGGCGGGGATGACAACCAGGTCTGTTTTCTGAATGTCTTTGGTTTGCGCCTCGGTGTAAACCGTATACCTCCCGCCGCACACCGCCACCTCTTCCGTCAGGCCCACCAGCTGCACCTGGAACATAGCCGGCCTGCCGATGCTGCCCATAAACTTGTTTACCTCCGTAAAAACCTGGCGCGGCCCCTCCACGCTCCCTAAAATAGCGCCTTTGGGTACCAGAATCGAGATATGTTTCATATGCCTTGATGTTTATGTTACCGCATTCAATTCCTGTAAAAGACTCCACCATACTCCCTATATATACCTGGCCCCCCTCCCACACCTCCAACCCGCTGGCTTCGCAGGAATTTTATTTTGAGAATACAAGATACGTTTTTGTCGCAACCAGCCCTATATATTGCCGGGATAAACCCGCTCTGTTTCGTATGAATACCCTAAGTTTGCAACATCAGCCGCTACGGAAAATAAGACCGGAAGCGCAGCGCAGGAGCTCGTCATCACCCATGTAAACGATGCGCCACGGGAACTTGTATTCAAGGTATGAACCGAGGCTGACCGGCTGGCGCAGTGATGGGTCCGCCTCGGTTCATGTCTCCAGTTGATAATGATGGCAGCGGACGCACTGGACTCGGTGGGGCAGCAGCAGCCTGTTGGCAACAATTTCTCATTACCCGTAAATGCGGAGAGTAAAGAAGAAGCCGACAGGTGCTACAGCGGTCGTGCAGGAAGCGGAGGTAGCTGATGTGCTATAAAAGTTTAACCTGTCCATCCATAAATCCTGCAAATCCTGATTCTGATGATGTCGGTAACGATTGGACAGATCGCGGCGCCGAATCCCTTATTACCCAGACTGGCAACAGGCTTTGTTAAAAGATTACATACAGCTTGCGCATATATGATTCGCATCAAAGACTTCCTCCGCCTCATATCGCTTGCCGTTAAAGGCAGGGAAGAGGATTACACCACCCTCAGTATCCGGAAGAGCATTGTGCTGCTGGCCATTCCCATGATTCTGGAGATGTTGATGGAGTCTTTGTTCGCCGTGGTCGATATCTTTTTTGTCGGGAGGCTTGGCCCGAGCGCCATCGCAACGGTCGGGCTCACCGAGTCGGTGCTGATGATTATATATGCCGTGGGCATGGGCATCAGCATCGCAGGCACCGCCCTTGTGTCGCGCAGGTTCGGCGAGAAAAACTATCAGAAAGCGGGAAGCATCACTTATCAACTGATGGTGACGGGCCTGGTGCTGGCCCTGCTGACCGGCGGCGTTGCCACATACTTTGCGGGTGAGATACTGGCCCTGATGGGCGCCGCCCCTGACGTGGTTGCCGGTGGCATCGGCTACGCCAGGGTAATTTTTGTGGGGAGCGTTGCCATTATCATGCTTTTTCTCATCAACGGTGCCTTTCGGGGTGCCGGGCAGCCGCACCTGGCCATGCGCGCCCTTTGGATAGCCAATGGGGCAAACATCATCCTCGACCCTGTCCTGATTTTCGGTATAGGTTTTATACCCGCTTTGGGGCTGGAGGGCGCCGCCTGGGCCACTACGGCCGGGCGCAGCCTGGGGGTGGTGTACCAACTCTACCACCTGTTCAATGGCAAACACCTGCTAAAGATTTCGCGCGAGAACATGGTGGTAAGCTTCGCCGTTATCGCGCGGATTCTGAAAGTGTCTTCAGGGGGCATGGGGCAGTACCTGATCGACTCAGCCAGCTGGATTTTCCTGACGCGGATCATCGCTGAGTTTGGGAGCAACGCCCTCGCGGGATACACCATCGCATTCCGCATCATTGTGTTCACGCTGCTGCCAGCCTGGGGATTGTCTTCGGCGGCAGCCACCCTGGTAGGGCAAAACCTGGGGGCGCAAAAGGCCAGGCGGGCAGAGCTGGCCGTGTGGCTGACGGCGCGCTACAATGTTATTTTCATGGCCGCCGTCACGCTCAGTTTCCTGCTTTTCGGAGAGCACCTCTCCGCCATTTTCACCTCAGAGCCAGAAGTTATCCGCATCGCCTCCGAAGCGCTCGGCATCATCACGCTGGGCTATATCTTCTTCGGGCTGGGCATGGTGATGGTGCAGGCCTTCAACGGCGCCGGGGACACCCGCACACCCGCCATCATCAACGTGGTGGTGCTGTGGCTCATCGAGATTCCGCTTGCCTACCTGCTGGCTGTCTCGCTCGGCTTTGCCGCCACGGGCATTTTCATCGCCATTGCCATCTGTCACTCCCTGCACGCGCTTGTCAGCTGGTGGCTGTTCCGAAAGGGAAAGTGGAAAAAAGTAAAGGTCTGATTTTATATCCGGTTTTATATATGTTTAATGGCACGGAGTGAGAACTCTTCCAGTTTTCCCTTGAAGCGTCTCGAGAGTTACCGGCGCCGCGGGAGCGGCAGCCGTCTTGACAAGGGGCCCCAACCCCTGGCAGGAAACGAAATAGAGGGCCCCTACCCCCAGCAGCGCTTCAAGGGAAAACGAGGCCTCTCGGCCTGAGAGCACATATCCAGCTATGGAACTTAGAGGAAGTTGGTCCTGTGGGATAAACAGCAACAGGAAGTATAAGCAGAATAAGGCAAGAGTTTACTTAAGCCTTAATTTATATAGGCAAAAGCATAAGCCCCCTCTCCTCACACATCAGAATTACTTCAGATTTGCCATATATCTTGCGGCTTCGTATCTGGATATATGAAAGTACTGGTAATTGAGGATGAGCAGGCGCTGAAAGAATCGATTGTGGCTTACCTGCGGCAGGAAGGCTATATATGCGAGTCGGCGGAGAGCTTTAAAGAGGCGCACCTGAAAGCGGCCGACTTCAGCTACGCCTGCGTGCTGGTAGACATCACCCTGCCCGGCGGCAGCGGCCTGGAGATTGTGCGGCAGCTGAAGGAGAACAGCCCCGACACCGGCATCATCATCATCTCGGCCAAAAACGCGCTGGACGACAAGATAACCGGACTGGAGCTGGGCGCAGACGATTACCTGACCAAGCCCTTTCACCTCTCGGAGCTGAACGCGCGCCTGAAATCCGTTATCCGGAGAAGGAATTTCAACGGGCAGAAGGTGGTGCAGGCGGGCGCCATAAAAGTGTACCCGGACGCGGCGGAGGCCACCGTGGATGACAGAAAACTGAACCTGACGAAGAAGGAATATGACCTGCTGCTGTACTTTATCTCCAACAAAAGGCGCGTGCTCACCAAAGACTCCATTGCGGAGCACCTGTGGGGCGACCACGCCGAGGCGCTCGACTCCCTCGATTTCGTGTACACCCACATCAAGAACCTGCGCCGCAAGATAATGGACGCCGGCGGCCAGGATTATATCCAAACGGTCTACGGCCTGGGCTACAAGTTCAGCTTCTGATGCGCCTGCTCACCAAAACAAGCCTCTACTACCTGCTGGTGTCGCTCTTCGTCTTTCTGGTGGGTGGCCTCAGCTTTTACAAAATCATGCAGAGCGAGATATACGACGAGGTGGACGACCAGTTATATACCGACAAGGAGAACATCTTCGAGTACATCCGGGAGCACAACCGCCTGCCAAACGTGACTTCCGGTATATCAGAGGCCATTATTGTGCGGGAGGCCGACACGGTGAACCCCACCATCGAGGACCTCGGCGACACGCTCATCTTCAGCACCTACGACCAGGAGTACGTGCCCTTCCGCCGCCTGACCTTCACCGCTTACCAGGACGGCCAGCCCTATGAGTACACCATCCTCAAATCCCTCATCGATTTTCAGGATTTGTTTGAGAGCACGATGCTGGCCATGGGCTGGATTTTGCTGTTGCTGCTGGTGGGCCTCGGGCTCGTCAACTATGTCATCAACCAGTATATATGGCGCCCCTTTTACGAGACGCTCAACACCGTGAAGCGCTACAGCCTCTCGCAGTACAGCCCCCTGCAGCTGGTGCGCAGCAGCACCACCGAGTTTCAGGAGCTGAACGAGGTGCTGCGGGGCATGACGGACAAGATCCACAGCGACTACTTTAACCTGAAGGAGTTCACTGAGAACGCCTCGCACGAGATACAGACCCCGCTGGCCATCATGAACAGCAAGCTGGAGCTCTTCATGCAGTCGGAGGACCTGACGCAGCAGCAGGCCAAGATGCTCGAGGACATGTACGCCTCCACCAGCCGGCTGTCGCGCCTGAACAAGTCGCTCATCCTGCTCACCCGCATCGAGAACCGGGAGTTCAGGGAACAGGAGCAGGTGCCTTTGCATGAACTGGTGCAGGAGCAGTTGGAGCAGTTGCAGGAGATGGTCGACATGCGGGGGCTTGCGCTGCTGCCACCGGAGCTGGAGCCGGTATATATAAGCATGAACCGGGGCCTGGCTGAGGTGCTGGTCTCCAACCTGCTGGTAAACGCCATCCGCCACAACCACGAAGGCGGCCATATACAGGTGCTGCTGCAGCAGGAAAAGCTCTGCGTGAGCAACACCGGCGAGGCGCTGCAGGGCCCGGCAGACAAGCTGTTCGGGCGCTTCATGAGCGGCGACAACGCCTCCGGCTCGCTGGGCATCGGGCTGGCGCTCGTCAAAAAGATCTGCGACCTCTACGGCCTGGCCCCCTCCTACCGCTACACCGACGGCACCCACCGCCTCTGCATTGCCTTCCCTCAAACGCAAGTGTAAACCAGCCGCTTCAGATTCTCTTCAAATTGCGAGTTTAAACTTGTACTGTATTTTAATAAACACGACAATGAAGAAGCTGATAACATATAATCTGATCATCGCGGCTACGCTGGGGATGAGCGGCTGTGAGAGCATGTGGACCGAAATGAACCTGCCGGAGGCAGTGAAATCGCGCTTCGCGGAGATGTACCCGGCGGCGGCGCAAGTGGAGTGGGACAAAGAGCAGGAGCACTACGAGGCGGAGTTTGAGATGGGCGATCGCGAGCGCTCCGCGCTGTTCAGCGAAGCCGGTAAGCTGATCAGGTACACAGAAACAATAGAGGAGCGCTATCTGCCTGGCCCGGCGCTGGAGGCCCTGCAGCAATACGCTGATTTTAAGCTCGACGAAGCGCAGCGCGTGCATCAGAACAGGAAAATACATTATGAAGTGGAGCTGGAGCGCGGAGACGAGGAGACGCTGCTGCTTTTTGATGAAGCAGGCCAGCTGCTGAGGCAGCAGACAGACGCCGAGCCGCAGACCCCTGTAAAAGTGGAGGCCTCGCTTGCCAGCCTCCCGGGCGCTGCTCCGGCCACTGCAGATCCGCTTCCGGCGCCGGAAGTCACCTGGAAACTACCGGCTGAATTGCGGGAGGTCTCCGGCATCGCCTGGCTCCGGGACGGCGTGATTGCCAGTGTGCAGGACGAAGACGGCATCATATACCTGTATGACCTGAAACAGGAAGCGGTGACAGCGGAAATAAAGTTCGCCGGGCCCGGCGACTACGAAGGCATCTCGCTGGTTGGCAACACCGCCTTCGTGCTGCGCAGCGACGGCGCTATATATGAGGTGCGCGACTTCCAGGAAGGCAAGCCAGAAGTGACCCTGTACGAGTCGGAACTGGCCTCCACGCTGGACACCGAAGGCCTGGCCTACGACAAGCAGAACGACCGCCTGCTGCTGGCCGGCAAGGGATATGACGAGAAACTTGGCGACAGCAAAGGCATCTATGCTTTTACGCTGGCTGACAAAAAGATGAACCCCAGCCCGGTTATCACCATACCGCTCGCGCAGGATAAAATCGGAAAGCCAGGCAAGAAAAAGAAATCGGATTATGATGTGCTGCAGCCCTCCTCGCTCGAAATCAGCCCGGCTACAGGGGAGATATACCTGCTGGACGCGGAGAACCACCGCCTGCTGACGATAAACCCGCAGGGGCATGTGCTCAAAACATCTGCCTTAGACAAAGACCGGCTGCGCCAGCCGGAGGGGCTCACCTTCGGAGCGGGCGGCGAGCTGTATATCTCCAGCGAAGGCAGCAAAAAAGGCAACGGTATTATCGTGAAGTTTCCGGCTGGGATATAAGGTCGCTTTTACATATAAATCCTGCGGATGCCTCCGGGCATATAATAAAGAGCGCCCCGGGATGGCCGCGCAAACCTTTTCGGAGGAGTAACACGTAGAGCATATATATAAAAATTATTACCCGGAGGAACCATCCAAACGGTATAGAACTGTATAACCTAAACACGTAAAACATGAAAAAGCTATTATTTGCAGGTGCTGTTGTTCTGAGTTCGCTTAGCCTTTACTCCTGCGGCGGCGAAAACGCAGCCACCACAGAAGATGACGGTACCGTAATAGACCGTGACACTACTGTGTCGGAGGTCGAGGTCGAGGAAACTGTAATGGATGTTGATACAACCGTAGAAACGGAAACCGACCAGATTGATGTGAATGAGTAATACTTGATATCTCTGAAGCAAACAGAGCGGGTTTTTTGTATAAGCCCGGTTCAGCATGCAGCGGGCCAGTCAAAGCTTAGAAAGCTTTCTCTGGCCCGCTGCTTTTTTAAGCCCGCCCACAGAAAAGCAAGGATTCCGGCAAGCGAAAAAAGGCTTTCACAGCTTCATTCTGTCCCGCTGTTTTATGGAAGGCTTGTGCCCGTTGCTGCGCCGCCAGGGTGCCCACAAGGCCTGATTCACTACAGGCGGCCCCCATGAGGATGGCATCTGGTTGCGTAGCGCCGTCCGCGTTAATAGTCATTTTATATGGTATTGTAAACTTATTTTCGTACATTGTAAAAATAATGAACGTATATCGCTTTTTAAATGTAGTAGGTATATAATAAAAATACAATATGAATAACGGAACAGTAAAATTTTTCAACGACCTGAAAGGGTTCGGCTTTATTAAAGAAACAGATTCAGATCAGGAGTACTTTGTACACGCATCTGGCCTGGTACACGAAATCCAGGAAAACGACAAGGTAACCTTTGATCTCCAGGAAGGAAAAAAAGGACTGAACGCGGTGAACGTAATGCGCGCTTAGTTTCGGCATAGACTATTATCAAAAAGCCTTACGTTCTGTAAGGCTTTTTTAGTTTTTTCCGGGAGAGCATAATCCCATCTCCCTGAGCATACCTACCGAGTTTTAAGTGTAACAATTTAAAAATCAAAAAGATGAACAGAAAGTATTTAGTAGACACAACAACACGGGAGTACCTCTGTGTAGCGCTGCAAAAAGGACAAGAGTGGACACCAAACAACCAGGACTCGCTGCAGAGCTTTATGGGCTCCCGCCCCAACAGGAACAGCAAAGACTTTGAGCTGCTCTCTGGCGAGTATAACGACAATTCCTTTTTTGAGAAGTGGATTCGCAACGGCACCAACTTCCTGTTCCGCTACTAAGCCAGCGCCAGGACAAGTAAAAGAACACAAGTACCAGCACTCGGGACCTTTTATATTGCCTCTAACTTGTTGCCAATAATCTGGGAGGCAGGCTGCTTCTTCGGAAAGCGCAGGTTAGCCCTGCCTGGTACTTCATCATATTAAAATTGCACCAAGACGAGGTCATTTATAGGACCGAGAAACAAAGGTGTACGTATATAATCATAACTAAACAATATAACGAACAGAGCTAAAGCTGAATATGGGTAGATCACAGGCAACTTTTGGTAAAAAAGAAAACGAAAAGAAAAGACTGCAGAAAAGAAAGGACAAAGAACAGAAGAAAGAAGAGCGCAAGGCCAATTCTGACAAAGGAAAGAGCGTAGACGAAATGCTCGCCTATGTGGATGAAAACGGAAATATCACCTCTACCCCTCCGGACCCAACGAAGAAGAAGAAGGTGATAAACCAGGAGGACATCCAGATTGGGGTTCCGAAGCAGGAGACACTGGAACCGGAAGACCCTATCAGAAACGGCACCGTGGCTTTCTTCAACGAGTCGAAAGGCTATGGCTTTATCAAAGACCACGTGACGCAGGAAAGCGTCTTCGCGCACGTGAACGGGTTGGTAGACAAAATCAAGGAGAACGACAAAGTGACCTTTGAGGTGGAGATGGGGCCAAAAGGGCCGAATGCCGTTAACGTGAGGCTGGCGAAATAAGGAGGCCATGCCTGCAGCCTTACTTTTTCGTCCTGCATTTGTCGCAGTGCTGGCACAGCTTGGTGCGTAACTTCAGCAGGCCTTTACCTGGCCCGCCTTGTTAGCCATGCAACAGGAAGTTTCCACATTGCTGCTATGGTGCAGATAAACTTAAGGCTGTACTTCAACATCTTCTTTTTGGCTGAAAGTCATGAGTGCCTTTTTCATCCTAAGAAAAACAAAGCAGCCGCCCCGAAACCGGGGCGGCTGCTTTGTTTTGGTCTTGTGGCTACATATAGCTCACCCGGCCCAACATGTCATGAGCCGGATTGCCCATATAGCCCGCCGGACTACTTTAAGAGCCGGACGCCATATATGCTGCCTGCCATGGAGCCTTCATGCGCCACAAACTTCACCTGGAGCGGCTTGTCGCTAACCCCTTTCACCAGCTCCTCCGGAAGATTGTAATCCACATCGAAGAAGGCATCCCCCTCTGAACCGTCCAGCTTCACTGTCTCAAGCAACCTGCCGTTCACATATATGTCGAAGCGGCGGTCTTTGTCGAGGCCGTAGTAGGTGATGCGGAGTTTGCGCGCCTCTTTTTTCACATCCCGCAGGTCGTAACTGAACCAGCCGCTGGCGTGGCGCCAGTGGCGGTCGCGGTGTACGCCCGACTCTGTTTTTTCTCCCTTGTAATTATGGTCCGACTCGGGTTGCTGCTCGCCCGGCGCCACCTGGTCGATGGTGTTGGCCTCCAGGGCTCGTTTTGCCTCCTCCTCTTTCGCAAGCGCTTTTTTACGGTCCTCCAGCTCACCTGGGCTTGCCACCGGCCAGTACAGCATATAGCGCGCGTCGTGTATCTTGAAGAAAGGCACCAGTTCCACATCATCGTAAACATCCGAAGCGATAAGGTCGGAGGCAGTAAAGGTCATCGGTTTGCCCGCCACGGGCTGCAACCCGGCCACCAGGTTGCTGTCGGCAGACACCAGCACAGGGGCTTCCTCTATTGGGTATAGCGGGCCGCTGGCAATGTGGCCCATGCGGCTACCGTCCGCCTGCAGCCCCTGCAGATTGGTAGTGTCCGTAACGGCGGCCAGCACGATGGGCCCGCGCACGAACGACACCCACGATGAGCCGTCCGGCAGGTACTCCGCCTTCGTCTCCATCGGCAGCGAAACGGACACCACATCGCCCGGCTTCCACTTCCGGTCTATGGTGATATAGTCGTCTGAAGCGGCTATCACTTTAACTTCCTTGTTGTTCACCAGCACCTTCAACCCTTCCTTTTTCACCCATTCCGGGCGGCGGATGTGCAGGGCGAACCGCTGGGGTTTCTTCAGGCTCAGCTTTATATCAGATGCTTCCTCAAAAGGGAACCTGGTGCGCTGCGTTACTTTAATACCTCGTTCTTTCCAGTCGAGGGTGGAGGGAATGAACAGGTTCACGATCAGGTCTTCGCCGGTGTGGGCATATATAAGTTCCCCGTACTTGCCGTGGTTTTCCAGCCCCGAGCCCACGCAGCACCAGAACCCCTCCTGCGGCTGCGAATACACCCGGTAGTGGCGCGGTCGCATCGGCGTGAAGTACACGAAGCCTCCCCGCGTGGGGTGCTGCGAAGAGAGGATATGGTTGTAGAGGCCCCGCTCGTAGTAGTCGATGTAACCGGCGCTGCCGCTCGTGAGGTAAAGCTGCTTCGAGAGCTTCAGCATGTTATACGTGTTGCAGGTCTCTGGCCCCTCCTTCGACTCCACCATCGAGGAGAAGTCGTTGGCCGGGTGAAAATGCTCCCGCACGCTGTTGCCGCCAATGGAGACGGTTCTTTCATTCACCACATTGTCCCAGAAAAGAGCGGCAGCATCAGCCCAGGCTTTGTCGCCACTCACCTCGGCCACACGCTTGTAGCCAATCACCTTCGGAATCTGCGTGTTTGCGTGTAGGCCATTCAGCGCGTCCTGCCCCGCGAGCAGCGGCTCCAGGATGGCGCGGTGCGAGAACCGGCGGGCCAGCTCGAGGTACTTCTTATCGCCGGTGATGGCGGCCACGTCGGCAAACACCTCATTCATACCGCCGTGCTCACTGCGCAGCATGTCCTGTAGTTGGGTATCAGACAGGTTGGCGGTCAGTTGCAGGCACCAATCAGAGAGTTTCACCAGCATGTCCTTCGCTTTTTCATTCCCGGCGATAAGGTAGGCATCGCGCAGACCGGCGTAGGTCTTGTGCAGGTTGTACCAGGGCACCCACTTGTCGTTCAGCGAGAAGCTTTCGGCGTCGATGTTTCCCTTGGCTATTTCCTGCCACATGGCCTCGCCACCCGGCACCCCGCCTATATAGCCGTTGCCGTTTTTCCGCTGGCAGGCCTCCAGTTGGTCCACCATATAGGTAAGCCGCCGCTGCAGCTCCCCGTTGCCGGTGGAGGCGTACATCAACGCCAGCGCCGTGAGATAGTGGCCGCCGATATGGCCGTCCAGGCCGGTGTTTTCCCAGTTGCCGTAGCTCTCTGACTTGGGCGGCAGGCCCGCCTCGCGCAGGTAGGGCGCCAGCAGCCGGTCCGGGTCCAGGGCGAGGATATACTGCATGTCCACCTGCTGGGCCTGCCGGAAAGGGCTCTCCAGCAACGTAACCGACGAAAGCGGGAAACTCTCCACTGGGCCTGCCTGGGGGAAACCAATGGCCGGAAGGAGCAACAAAAGAACAGCACTTATATAGTTTTTTCTCATCACTGTCAGACTGGATATAGTAGACGATTCTCAAAATTTCAAGGCTAAAAGATACATAATCCATTTTAAAGAAGCATCCCGCGCCAACCTGGAAATGATGCACGCGCCGCTTTGCAGGCCATCCTATATACCTCCAGAGTTTGCGTATCTTTGTCCTGTATAAGTTTTTTCCTTCCCGTTTGATTCCATCCGAAGCGAAGCGGCTTATATATGGGTTTGTTCAGAAACAGCAGGGGTTCCCCAAATGCACGATGCCGGAAGCCGCGAGGCAGGCGCTTTAATCTTATGAGTTTACTACAAGTTTCCGGTATCAGTTTGCAGGAAGAAGGCGATTTCATCCTGAAAGATATCAGCTTTACCCAGCAGGCGTTCCAGAAAATCGCTATTGCCGGGGAGACGGGTTCGGGCAAGAGTTCGCTTCTGAAAATTATTGCCGGCTATATACAGCCCAGTGCGGGGGATGTGTTTTTTGAAGGGATAAGGGTAAAAGGCCCGGCCGAGAAGCTGGTGCCGGGCCACCCCGGCATCGCGTACCTGTCGCAGCAGTTTGAGCTGCCCAAATCGTTGCGGGTAGAGCAGGTGCTCCGGTATGCGAACACCTTATCGGAAGAGGAGGCGGAGACACTGTATGACGTGTGCCGGATCAGCCATTTGCTGCCGCGGCGGACAGACCACCTCTCCGGTGGGGAGCGGCAGCGGATTGCGCTGGCCCGGCTCCTCACCGCCTCGCCCCGGCTGCTGTTGCTCGATGAGCCCTACTCCAACCTCGACATGGGCCACAAGGCGATCCTCAAATCTGTTATCCGCGACATCGGCGAGGAGCTGAACATCACCTGCACCCTTGTCTCCCACGACCCGCTGGACACGCTCTCGTGGGCCGATGAAATACTGGTGATGAAAGCCGGGCAGGTGCTGCAGCAGGGAACATCCGTGCAGATTTACCAGCAGCCCGCCAACGCCTATATAGCCGGTCTGTTTGGGAACTACAACCTGCTGAGCCCCTCTCAAGGACAGGCTTTCTCCCGCTTGCCGGGCATTGTCCTCAACGGAAAAAACATGCTTCTCCGGCCGGAGCACATCCGGCTGGTGACAGAAGAAAACCAGGGTGTTGCGGGAAAGGTGCGGCAGGTGAACTTCTTCGGCAGCTATTACGAGCTGGAAGTACTGCTCCCGGAAGCCACTATCAAGGTGAAAGCAGCCGAAAGCAAAGCCGCCAAAGGCGATACCGTTTATATAGCCGTGGCCCCTGAGAACGTGTGGTATATATAAAGTGCCCAAAAATACCTGACAACGGCGCTGCTTTCTGCTATATATCCCCAAATGTACCGGAGCATCGGGAAAGAGTGGAGTTCCTGGCTTAAGCAGCAACGCAGTAACGGCATTGCTTCGTGGGACGGGAGCCCCAGGGCTTCCTTTGCTTTTGATGCGAAGCAGGAGGACACGAAGCAGTTCTGCGTTATATATACTTTTATGGATCTGATTAGGAGCCTTGGCCGATGCTCTTTATCTTGATCAGGAGAAACCCGTATTGCGCCAAATGGTTCTAACGTAAGGGAAGCGCATCAGAATAACCAAAGAATAGGCAGTACCATGTCCACATATAATGCATATAGCAGGAGCAGTGCTCCTACTATACAAAAGTTAAACGTCACCATCTCAAGACAACTAAATGACAACATATATAATCATAAACACAATAGCGATACTTGGACTTAGTCTGACATGTTGTTATTTGCTCTACAAGCAGAAAAATTTGGGACAAAAGACCGAAGCAACAGTGACGAATGATACCTTATCAAAAATTACAAATCTTGACTGGAAAGTCAAAGCTCTCTTGGTTCTTGCATTTATACTTATGCTGATTTCATTTGTTTCTCCTTTCCTGTTTACAAGAGTAGCAGTAAATGGTGACTACGACTATACGCAAACAGGACAAATAGGAGACACCATAGGTGGACTTATGAACCCATTTATTACACTTGCTGGAGTAATCGTCACTGGACTTGCATTTTATATTCAATATAAAGCCAATCTCCAACAACGAGAATTATTTCTATTGGAGCAAGCGGAGAATAAGAACCAATTACAAGAGCAAATTAATAGTCAGAACAGACAGATACAATTACAACAATTTGAATCGCAGTTCTATGAGATGTTGAAACTGCATCGAGAAAATATAATTGAAATGAAGATTAATGGCTATGATTTTGAAGAAACCCCTACGCAATTAAAGCGATTTGAAAAGACAACAGATGGAAGAAAGCTTTTTGTTGTAATGCAGACGGAATTTGAGTGTATTCTTAGCCTTTATACAAAAGACAATAAACTGGATAAAGTGGGATTTCAGAAATGTTACCAATTATTCTTTTCCGGCTTGGATAGATATGAGAAAGCATATCCCACAGAAACTACATTTGTAGAGCTGCTTAAAATAGCAAGACGAAGGCACGAAAATCCAATCAAAGATTCTGTAACTAAAAATCAGGAAAGAAAAGAGTTTTTGCCTTACGTAAAACTGTACTTTAATTACAAGCCGTTTTCGGGTCATGCTCAAAGACTTGGTCATTATTTCAGACATTTATATTTGACTGTAAAATCCGTTGCCAACAGCTCTATTGTGACAGACTATGATGAGAGAATGAGGTATTTAAGAATACTAAGAGCACAGTTATCTAATCACGAGCAAATTTTATTGTTCTATAATTGGCTAAGTGAATATGGAAATGACTGGGAAAATGATAAACATTCTTTTTTCACAGAGTATTGCATGATTCATAATCTATGGTATGACAACTTGTTCGATGACAAATTTATTTCGGATAATGTAAACTACTTGAGGACAAAAGAAGTTGAGCTAAGGAAAGGGCTAATGTTTGAGATTGACGGATAAGATAAATGGCAAACGCATAACACGGGTTTTG
This sequence comes from Pontibacter russatus, assembly GCF_009931655.1. Classification (NCBI taxonomy): domain Bacteria; kingdom Pseudomonadati; phylum Bacteroidota; class Cytophagia; order Cytophagales; family Hymenobacteraceae; genus Pontibacter; species Pontibacter russatus. The sequence goes on from NZ_CP047984.1 coordinate 739,858, forward strand.
CGTCAGGTGGGCTGAAGTGCGAACTTAGAGTTTTATACTTTTAACAACCTTGATAACAGTTTGAAACTTTACGCTCCGAAACCGTTACACCCAGCTTAAAAAAATTAAGCGCAATTAATAGGTAATGAACATTTTTAAGTTCTTGTTTAGAGTTAATCCTTTGCACTGCAAACTGCTCTTAAAGGAAATATGGCTAAAGTTTTTTTTGAGCAGTATTCGCTCATAAAAGCGATTATAAAAAGCTTCATTTTTGAGCCATATATCCCATAAACAGCAAAGCCGCCTGATATAGGCGGCTTTGCTGTTTTGATGGTAGCGGCTTACCCGTTCTGGCTGCGCTGCTCCTCCACGTGCTTCATCAGCTCTTCGCAGAGGTCACGCATCTTTTTGGCCATCACCTGGTCGCTGGTGGCGGTGGCGATGCTTTGGGCCATGGCACCCATGGTGTCTATGTAGAAATACTTCATTTCATCCACAGGCATGTCCTTCGTCCACAGGTCAATTTTCATGGTACCGGCCTCGTCCCGGTCCCAGAGCGAGATGTTGATGGCCTTGGCAAAATGGATTTTCTCGCCCGCGTCAGTGGCCCGCCAACTGATGGCCTCCGGCACCCGGTTATCGTCTAAGGCGATGCTCACGTATATTTCAGACTTCTTCATTTAATCAATTTTTAAACTTTATAGAATAGGAATCTCGTAATATGCGTATTCAGATATATGCGTACAAAGTTAAACGATGCAACACGGAATTAAAACCCTCTTCCTGCTTTTTACCCTGAGCACCCTGCTGGCCTGCTCTAGATTACCCACCATCTCAAGCAAAGGGCGGCTTCAAACCATCGCCTTCTACAACACCGGAAATTTTTTCGACACCACGAATGACCCGCAGACCAACGATGATGCCTACACGCCCACCGGTGCCCGGGCCTGGACAGCGGAGCGCTACCAGACCAAACTAAAGCATATAGCCCGCGTCATAAGCGGCATAGGCGGCAGCGACGGCCCTGCTGTCATTGGCCTGGGCGAGATAGAGAGCCGGCAGGTGCTGGAGGACCTCGTGAATGCTGCTCCCCTCCGCAGGGCCGGCTACGGCATCATCCACCAAGACATGCCCGACGCGCAGGGCCTGGATGTTGCGCTGCTGTACCAGCCAAAACTGTTCAAGCCTACCCAAACCGAGACATTCCGCATTGATTTTGGGGAGAAGGGTTTTGCCTCCCGCGATGTGCTGCAGGTAAAGGGCGAACTGCGGGGCGAGCCCGTCACCATTTATGTGGTCCACTGGCCCGAACCGGCAGGCAGCAAGGCAAAGAAGGCCGAGGAAAACCGGCTCCGAAAGGCAGCCACCGTGCTCCGCCAACAGATAGACAAACAACAAACTGCTGACGAAAATGTTAAAATAGTTGTGCTGGGCGATTTCGGGACAGAACCACGGACGCCGGTGATGCAGGAGGTGCTGAAAGCCACCGGCAGGCCGAACCCTTCTTACAAGGAGGAGCTCTTTAACACGCACTTCCTGCCTTACGTGAACGGGCTGGGCAGCTACGCCAACCGCAACGATTTGCAGATGCCGGACCAGATACTCATCTCCAAGGCGCTGCTGAACGGGGAGGCAGGGCTGCAGTATGTGCGGGGCTCGGCCGCCGTACACGATCCGGAGGAGATAAAGTTCCTCTTCGGCAAGTACAAAGACACCCCCATCCGCACGTACTCAGGCGACATCTATATAGGCGGCTACAGCGACCATTTCCCGGTATATATACAGGTGCGGAAGGAGCGGTAAGGGGAGCGTTAATTTGCTTCCTCCCTGTGTAAATACAGGGAGGATAGGATTACTGCTGGTCGAGGCATTAAACCTAATATACCCTCTTTCTCCTAAAAAGAAACAATGGCTTTACGTTGCAGTCATCTTGGATAGATCTTGTGTGAAGGGAGGTTAAGCAGATGCTACTTGCTCACAAGACCCCCCTAAATAAGTGCGGGATGTACCACCTTCAGGATGGCAGGGGAATGTGAAATTGTCAGAAGAACTGCAATGCCCAAAGCAATGGTAGCTGCACAAGGGATGTTATAAAGCAGATATCCCTATATAAAACAGGAGCAGCGGTCCATATAGACCGCTGCTCCTGTTTTATATAGGGTTCACAAGTATCTGGTATTTCACAATGAAAGAGGGACATGTTTATATATATGTCCCGCTCCGGCTCAGCCGTACTTAAACGTAGTTGTTCAGCATCACCGGCATCACCAGCATCAGCACGTTTTCGCTGTCCTCGCTATCGATTGGCATCAGCAGCCCGGCGCGGTTCGGGGTCGACAGCTCAAAGGTAATTTCGTCAGAGTCGATGTTGTTGAGCATTTCCATCAGGAATTTGGCGTTGAAACCAATCTCCATGTCCTCCCCCTCATACTGGCAGGTCAGGCGCTCGTTTGCCTCGTTCGAGAAATCAAGGTCCTCGGCAGACACCTGCAGCTCGGATCCGCTCAGCTTCAGGCGTATCTGGTGCGTCGTTTTATTGGAGTAAATGGCAATACGCTTCACAGAGCTCAACAGGTCCTGGCGGTCAATTACGAGCTTGTTCGGGTTCTGCACCGGTATCACATTCTCATAATCCGGGTAGCGCTCGTCAATCAGGCGGCAGATCATGCGGATGTTATCGAAGCTGAAAAAGGCATTGGACTGGTTAAACTCCATCCGCACTGTGGTCGCCTCGGAAGGAAGCGTAGACTTCAGCAGCATAAAGGCCTTGCGCGGAATAATCAGCGAGGCCTCCTGCGCGGTGCCCACGTCGGTGCGGCGGTAGCGCAGCAGGCGGTGGCCGTCCGTGGCCACAAAGGTCACGTTGTTGTTGCGCAGCTGCACGAAAATCCCCGTCATGGCCGGGCGAAGCTCATCGTTGCTCACGGCAAAAATCGTCTTGTTGATAGCCCTGCCCAGCACGTTGGAAGGAATCTCAATGGCATTGGCCCCTTGCACCACCGGCACACGCGGGAAATCGGTGGCGTTCTCGCCGGACAGCTTGTAGCGGCCGTTCGAGGAGCTGATCTCGATGGTGTAGGTCTCCTCGTCTATCGTGAAGGTCACCGGCTGGTCCGGCAGATTCTTCAGTGTCTCCAGCAGGATGCGGGCAGGCGCGGCGATGCGGCCATTCTCCTTCGCCTCCACCGGCAGCTCGGTTATCATGGATGTCTCCAGGTCGCTGGCTGTGATGGTGAGGGTGCTGTTTTTGATCTCAAACAGGAAGTTCTCGAGGATGGGCACCACCGGGTTGTTGGTGACCACGCCGTTTATGCTGGACAGCTGCTTCAGGAGAGCTGAGGAAGAGACGATGAATTTCATTATGCTACCTATAAGGTTATGCTGACAAAGTTATAAATATTTCGCATTTCTCCTACGCCTTTCGCCGCTCCTTTTTGCTGCCGGGCTGTAGCACAGGAAGATAAAGTTAAAACCGTTCGTATTTGCGCTTGCGCACATAATACCGTGCCACCCCGAACAAACCAAGCAGCACAATGGGCGCAACCAGGTTCAGGAGTTGCCAGTAGGTTTTCTCTTCCTGCACCCGCACTTTATCCAGCGGCCGCAGTTGTATCTCCTTGCTGCGCACGTTTATCAGCCCCTCCGCGTCGAGCAAGTAATGAATGGTGTTTAGGGCCAGTTCCTTGTTAGAGAACGTGATGTTGTTGTAGCGGTCGAAGCCGAGTTCGTAGGCCTGCCCCGTCCGCGGGTTCACCTCGTTCCGCACCAGGTCCCCGTCTGAGAAAACAGCGATTTTGGACTCTACGCCCTGCTCCTTCACCTGCTGGTCTTGCACGCCCTGCGGTGGCCGCCGGTTCCGGAAAAGGGAAGTGAATTTCCCCTCCAGCAGGTAGCCCACCGCCTGCGGACCCGCCTGAAACTGCTCCGGCTTCACCTCCATGCGCGCCTCCTCCAGGGTAACGGGCACGGGCGGCTCCAATATCCTGGAGTAGGGCGAGGTATATATAAGCGGCGTTTTACGGACGCCCTCCGCCTTCACAGTGTCGATGGTGCCTACAAACCTGGCGTAAACGGCGTCGAGGTTGCGGGTGATGGGGTGCTCGCTGAAATTGTTCAGGAGCGGGTAAAAGCGCCAGTTAATCATCTCCGTCTGGGGCTGGTCGCCCAGGTAGCCAGTCACCATGGGTATAAAACCGGAGTTCAGGTCCATGATGAGCGTCGGGTTCAGGCGCAGGCCGTAGCGGAAAAACAGGTCGTCGAGGTTCAGGTTGTAAGGCATCGCAAACATCCCGCCCCCACCCACGCTGTCCATGTTCACGTTCAGGGCATCCACAAAAAACACGGCCTTGCCCCCGTTCATGATAAACTGGTCGATTTTATATTTATCAGCCTCCGTAAACTGTTCGGTAGGCTTGGCCACTATGATCAGGTCGAGCCCCTCCAGCGTCGGGATTTCGGAAAGCTCGCCTCTGGCCACGCGGTAAAACTCCTGCAGCGAGCCGAGCAGGTCCGTCACCTGCTGCATCTCCAGTTCCCCCTGCCCTGTTATATAGCCTATCACCTTATCGGCCGGAAAGGCTACTTTTCGGATGGCCGTGGCCAGTTCATACTCCAGCCCCTCCACTGACTGGTTCAGGCGCTCGTCCGGCGGTGCGGCGAGGTTGCCCTTCAGCAAGTTTACGGCGGTCTCTTTGCCATTGTATTTCACCACCGCCCCCGGAAACACCAGGCGCTCCACCTGCTTGCCGTCTTCCGTCGCCTTAAGGTTGGTGGGGATGATGCCCTTCTGGGCCAGCGAGGTATAGAACTCATTGCGCTGCTTCTCGTCCGCAATCTCGTTCGGGTTGATGAAGTTGTAGCGCAGGTTGCCGCCGGAGTAGATGCGAAACTCGTCCAGCGTTTCACGCACCGACTGCTGCAGCCGCTTGAAGCCCGCCGGAAAATCTCCTGCCAGGTACACGTCCACCACCACCTCGTTCTGCAGGTTGCCCAGCAGTTGCTTGGTCACCGGGGCAATGGTATAGCGCTTATCCTCCGTCAGGTCGAGGCGGAAGAAGAAACCGGCGGCCAGCACATTCAGCAGGACAATGACCGCCACCCAAATTGTAAATTTCAGGATGTCGCTGCTGCGCTTGCTCTTGTTTTTCGCTGTTACCATTTTCTGCTCTTCAGGACAAGTTTGGTGGCCAGCACCATGATCGCGATCACGCTCAGGAAGTATAGCACATCCCGGGAATCGACAAGGCCTTTGCTGATGGCGGTATAATGGTAGGAGATGCCCAACTGACTGATCAGGTACCCGTAGCTGCCCCATATAGGAATGGAGGCAATCAGATCGAAGCCGGTATAGATAATGTAGCACAGGAACACCGCCACCACGAAGGAGATAATCTGGTTGTCGGAGATGGAAGAGGCAAACACGCCGATGGCCGCAAACACGCCGGCCAGAAATACCAGACCTATATAAGAACCTACCACGGCCGCCGAGTCGATGTTGCCCTGCGGGCTGCCCAGATCATATACGGAGTAATAGTAGAGCAGCGTGGGCACCAGCGCGAACAGCGCCAGCAGCAGTGCCGCGAAGTATTTCCCCAGTATAAGCTCTATGTCTGTCAGCGGTTTGGTCAGGAGCAGTTCGATGGTTCCTTCCCGCTTTTCCTCGGCAAAGGTGCGCATGGTGATGGCCGGAATCAGGAACAGGAACAGCCAGGGCGCCATGTTGAACAGCGTCTGCAAATCGGCAAAGCCGTATTCCAGCACGCTGCTCTCCGGAAACACCCACATGAACATGCCGATCGCCACCAGAAAAACGGTGATGACGATATAGGCAATCAGCGAATTGAGGAAACCGTTGAATTCTTTTTTTAAAATGGAGAGCATTTATTTCAAATTAAAAATTATGAATTAGAAATTAGAAATTGTCTCCATATACCCAGCCCGAATAAGAGGCGAAATCATGATTAACTTCATCCATTTCTAATTTCTAATTTTGAATTTCTAATTATTTCGTGAGTTCCTGAAATATCTTCTCGAGGGAGTTTTCCTCCTGCCGCAGCCCCACCAGCGGCCAGTTGCGCTCCGCCGCGATCCTGAAAACGTTGGAGCGGATGTCGGCCTCCTGCTCGGAGGTGACCCGGTAGGTATGGCCATGCGCCAGCGCCACGCGCAACACGCCCGGTATATGCTGCAACGCCTCCGCCTCCACCGGCTGCTCAAACTCCACCAGCGTCACTTTCTCGTGCCGGTTACCCACCTGCAGCCCCGACACATCGCTGTCGGCCACCAGTTTGCCCCGGTTGATGATCACCACGCGGTCGCAGATGGCGGCTACCTCCTGCATGATGTGGGTGGAGAAAATAACGGTTTTGTTTTGCCCGACGCGCTTGATGAGGGAGCGGATCTCCACAATCTGGTTGGGGTCGAGCCCCGTGGTAGGCTCGTCGAGGATGAGCACCGGCGGGTCGTGTACCAGCGCCTGCGCCAGCCCCACCCGCTGCCGGTAGCCTTTGGAAAGGGCGCCGATCTTCTTGCCCTGCTCCAGCGTGAGGCCGCACAACTCCACCATCTCCTGCACCCTTGCCTTTGCCTGTTTCCCCTTCAGGCCATATATGGCCGCCACAAACTGCAGGTACTCATGCACATACATATCCAGGTAAAGGGGATTGTGCTCGGGCAGGTAGCCCACGCTGCGGCGCACCGCCATCGGGTCCTGCACCACGTCGTGGCCGTTCACCAGAATAGTGCCGGCGCTTGGCGGGAGGTAGCAGGTGGCGATTTTCATGGTAGTGGACTTACCGGCGCCATTCGGGCCCAGGAAACCCAGTATCTGCCCCTGCTCCACTGAGAACGACACATCGTCCACGGCGTGCTGGGCGCCATATATCTTGGAAAGGTTCTTTACTTCAACAGCCAACGTATATATAAATTAAAATAAAGCGGCTCTTCCTATATTAATTAGCGGCATGGTTGCGGCAACCAGGCTCCCCCGGCCACGGCACCAACTTTGCGGCACTATTGCACCAAGGCCTATATACCGCTGCGATTGCTCCAACGCAAGGTAAAAAGCATTTATGTATAGAGCGGCCATGCTCCGGTGAAGATGCTGGACTCGCAAAGCTACAAAAGCCGGACCACTCTTACAGCATGGCCGAGGCTTCCTGTTTGACCTCAAAAACTGTTGGGCTTATATATACCGCCATGTTTTTTATTCCCCTACACGCCCGCCTGCATCCCTGGAGGAAGCCTACAGGTCGCCCAGCTGTGGACGGATGAGCAACTCCTCCACCACACTGTTCTCTGACAGCGCATAAGCGTTGAACATGGCCCTGGCCACATCCTCCGGCTTGATGAATCGCTCCGGCGGCAGGTCCACCCCTTCCCAGCTGGCCGTGAGGGTAGCGCCGGGCAGTATGGCCGTCACGCGCACGCCGTGCTCCTTCAGCTCCTCGCGCAGCACCTTCGTCATGCCATATAGCGCAAACTTGGAGATGCAGTAAGACCCGCCGTTTATATAGGGCGTGATGCTGGCTGTGGAGCAAAGCGTGAATATATGGCCGGAGCGCCGTTTGATCATGCCGGGAACAAGTCCCTTGGTGAGGTAGTAAGCGCTGTACAGGTTCGTCTGGATCATGAACGGCAGGGTCTCGTCGTCCTCCTCCGTTATCTTGCCCGGCACGAAAAGGCCGCTGTTATTCACCAGCACCTCCACCTCCACCCCCAGTTCCTTCACGTACTTCAGGAACAACTGCAGCGACTTCCTGTCGCTCAGGTCGGCCTCCCGGTAAAATACTTTGGAGAAGGTGTAGGACTGCTCAATCTCCAGCTTCAACTTTTGCAGGTCCTTTTCGTTTCGGGAGCAGGTGATGATGTGGAATCCCTCTTTGGCGAAGAGCTCGATGACGGCCCTGCCGATTCCTTTCGTTCCGCCTGTCACCAGAATGTATCGTTGCATAAATATGTGCCGTCGTGTATGTTTTGCGATTTTCAACGTAATAAGCGTAATATAGGCATTAAACCTTATTTTTGCTCATCATCCTGCACTTTAGCATGATTAAACGGCTACTGAACCCCCTATGCTTGAACAATTCGGAAAGTATCTACTTTTTATGTCGAGCCTTTTCACGCGCAGTGAATCGCCCCGCATCATATTCAACAGAACCATCGACGAGGCCATTCTTATTGGCATCAACTCCATCGCCATCGTAGCCATCGTCAGCACGTTCATCGGTGCGGTAACGTGTGTGCAGGTGGCTTACAACCTCAACAACGCCCTCATCCCCCGCTCCACCATTGGGTTTATGGTGCGCGAGATGACGATACTGGAGCTGGCCCCCACCATCACCTCCATTGTATTGGCGGGCAAGGTAGGCTCGAGCATTGCCGGTGGCCTGGGCACCATGCAGATAACCGAGCAGGTGGACGCGCTGGAGGTAATGGGTATCAACTCAGCCTCCTACCTGGTGCTTCCTAAATTAATTGCTTCGCTGTTTATGTTCCCGCTGCTTGTGATTCTGTCCATGTTTCTTTCCATTGCGGGCGGCTATGTGGCAGGCACGCTGTCGGGGGCGCTCACGGCACAGGAGTACGTCACGGGCATCCGCGAGGACTTTATCCCTTACAACATCGTGTTCGCCCTGATTAAGTCGGTGGTGTTTGCTTTCCTGATATCCTCCATCTCCTCGTTCAGAGGCTACTACACGTCGGGCGGGGCGCTGGAGGTGGGCGCCGCCAGCACCTCAGCCGTGACCAACGGTGTGATAGCGGTGCTGATCGCAGACTTTATATGCGCGCAGCTGCTGCTCTGAGCTTTTCCCTTGACTTATGATAGAGATCCACAACATACATAAAACCTTTGGCGACGTAAAGGTGCTGGACGGCATCAGCGGGGTGTTTGAGACAGGCAAAACCAACCTGCTGCTGGGCGCCAGCGGCACAGGCAAGAGCGTGCTCCTGAAGTGCATCGTGGGCCTAGTGAAGCCGGACATCGGCAGCGTCACCTTCGACGGCACCTACTTCACCAACAACAAACTGGATATCCGGCAGGAGATTCGCCGCAAGATTGGCATGCTCTTCCAAAGCTCCGCCCTCTTTGACTCCATGACGGTGGAGGAGAATGTGGCGTTCCCGCTGAAGATGCTGACGCCGGACATGCCGAAGAGCGAGCGCATGGACCGGGTGAATTTTTGCCTGAAGCGCGTGGGGCTCGAAGACGCGAACAAAAAGATGCCCTCCGAGATCAGTGGGGGCATGAAGAAGCGCGTGGGCATTGCACGGGCCATTGCCCCGGACTGCACCTACCTCTTCTGCGACGAGCCCAACTCCGGCTTAGACCCGCTCACCTCGCTGAAGATAGACGAACTGATAAAGGAAATCACCTATGAGTTCAACATCACGACGATTATCGTGACGCACGACATGAACTCCGTCATCGAGATTGGCGACAACATCATGTTCCTGTACCAGGGCAGAAAGGTGTGGGAAGGCACCCGCGACGAGATCATGGACTCGGATGTGCCGGAACTGAATGAATTTATCTTCGCCAACCGCCTGATGCGGGACGCAAAGAAAGTAGAGGACGGCGGGGGAGGCCACCACCATCCTTCCTGACACTCCCTATATAAACATATCAACGCGGAAGCCCGGCTATAGCAACCGGGCTTCCGCGTTTACATAGGGCAGGCAAAGCAGCCGCTTATAGCTCAAACAGCATCCCGGCTACGGTGGCCGTCATCATGCAGGCCAGCGACGCGCCCAGCAGCGCGATAAAGCCCAGCCGCGACAGGTTGCCCTGCTGGTTTGGCGCCATGCTTCCGATGCCGCCAATCTGGATGGCGATGGAGCTGAAGTTGGAGAACCCGCAGAGCGCGTAGGTCGCCATCACGATAGCCTTCGGCGACAGCGTGCCCGCATCCTTCATCTCTGCCAGGTCCAGGTAGGCGACAAACTCGTTGATGGCTGTTTTCTGGCCGAGCAGGCTGCCCACCTGCAGCGTATCCACCCACGGCACACCCATGATAAACGCGAAAATCCTGAAAATCTGCCCCAGTATATACTGCAGCGAGAAACCGTCGAAGCTGCCGCTGGTGGAAGCGACCACCCATTCGTTCAGGCCTGTCCAGTCTCCGACCAGGTCGGTGAGCAGGTAGTTGACGAGGGCAATCACGGCGATGAAGGCCAGCAGCATGCCACCCACGTTCGCAGCCAGCTTCAAGCCATCCGCCGCCCCCCTCGAAAGCGCGTCCACCAGGTTCACGCCCAGTTGCTCCTCGTTCATCTCGAGTTTTGTGGTAATCTTCTCCGGCTCGGTCTCCGGCACCAGTATTTTAGACAGCACAATGCCTGCCGGGGCGTTCATGATAGAGGCGGTGAGCAGGTGCGCCGCGAAAACGGCCCGCTGCGCCGGGTCGTCGCCCCCTAAAAAAGCCACGTAGGCGGCCAGCACGCCGCCGGCCAGTGTGGCCATGCCGCCCGTCATCAGGCACATCAGCTCGGAGCGCGTCATGCGGGCAATGAACGGTCGCACCAGCAGGGGGGCCTCCGTCTGGCCCAGAAAGATGTTGCCGGCGGCAGAGAGGCTTTCAGAACCCGAAAGCCGCATCCCCTTCGACATGACCCAGGCAATCCCGAATACTATCTTCTGCAGAATACCCAGGTAGTAGAGGCCGGAGGAGACCGTGGAGAAGAAGATGATGGTGGGAAGAACAGAGAAAGCGAATATATAGCCCAGCCCCCCGTTGTTAGCGGGGTTGGCCAGGTTGCCGAAAAGGAACTCCGCCCCTGCCTGCGAGAAGTCGAGAAAGATGACAAAGCCGCGGCTCACTACCGCAAATCCATCCGCCACCAGCGGCACCTGCGTCACCAGCACGCCGAACAGCACCTGCAGGAAAACACCGAAGACAACCAGCCTCCAGTTAATCAATCTTTTGTTTTTTGAGAACAGGAAAGCAATCGCAAGCAGGAGAAGCAAGCCAACGACTCCTCTTAAAATGTCAAACATACTGAGGGGAAAAATTTGCCAAAAGTAGATGTTATATCTTATAAAACAAAAAGGCCCCGCACCACAACGGTGCAGGACCTTTTTGTTTTATATATGGCCTATGTTTTAATTCCGCTTGTTCAGTTCGTCCCTGATTTTTGCCGCCCGCTCATAGTCCTCTTTCTCCAGCGCCTCGTTCAACATCTTGTTCAGGTCGTCCACCGAAGTCTGGTTAAGCGGCTCCCTGGCGCTTGAAGAAGCGGATGAGGGAGTGCTCTTCACAGCCATTTCATCCGATTCCTCCTCTTCGTCCTCCAGGTCGCTGAGGATGATGCCCGCCTCAGACAGCACGCTCTCCACGGTATATATGGGTACCCCGAAACGGAGACCGATGGCAATGGCATCGGAGGGGCGCGAGTCGAGCTCAAAATCCCGGGTGCCGTCGGTACACATAATCTTGGAGTAGAACACGCCTTCTTTTAAGTCTGATATCAGAATCTCTGTTATCGTCACGTCCACCTGCTCGGCGAAAGTCTTGAACAGGTCGTGCGTCAGGGGGCGGTTGGGGTTGATCTTCTCTATCTGGATGGCGATAGACTGCGCCTCGAACATGCCGATGATGATCGGCAGCCTCCTGTTTCCGTCTCTTTCCCCAAGCACAAGCGCAAAAGAGCCTGTCTGAGACTGGCTTGATGAGAGACCAAGTATCTCTAACTGAATTTTCTCCACAGTTTTCTTTTATTCTATTTGTCTAAAGCTTTGGCAGCTTCTATCAGTTTCGGCACTACCTCAAACGCATCGCCCACAATGCCGTAATCTGCGGCTTTGAAGAACGGCGCTTCCGGATCCTTATTTATAACGGCAATCACTTTAGAAGAGTTAACCCCGGCCAGGTGCTGTATGGCGCCGGAGATGCCGATGGCTATATATAAATCAGGGCTCACCGTGATCCCCGTCTGGCCAACGTGCTCGTGGTGCGGCCGCCAGTCCATGTCAGATACGGGCTTGGAGCAGGCCGTGGCCGCGCCGAGCACCCTGGCCAGGTCCTCGATCAGGTGCCAGTTCTCAGGGCCTTTCATGCCGCGGCCACCAGACACCACAATGGATGCCTCGGGCAGCAGCACGCCGTCCGTCTCCTGCATCACGGTTTCCTTCGGTGCCCCGGCAAAGTCGGCATCGGCCAGATCCGCTGAGAAACTCTCTACGGCGGCGGTGCCGCTACCAGCTGTAATATCTATGGAATTCTTCTTGATGGCAATGATTTTGAGGTCGGCTGTGAGCGCCACGTCGGCAAATGCCTTGCCCGAGAACACGCCGCGCGTCACCACAAAGCTCCCGCCTTCCATATTAGGCAGCGTTGTGACGTTGGTTGCCAGCGAGCCGTTCAGGCGCACCGCCAGTTTGGCCCCGATGGCCGCCCCGATGTTGGAGTTTGAGAACACCAGCACCTTTGCGCCCTCCTGCGCTGCCGCACTGGCGATTACTTTCACATAGGCATTGGCCACAAACTGGTTCAGCCGGGAGTCTCCGTCATATAAAACTTTTGATATCCCCTGTTCCCCCAGTTTTGCCAGGGCATCCTCATGCACCTCCCCGATGGCTACGGCCGTGGCCGATGTGCCCAGCTGCTGCGCCACCCGACTTCCGTAGGTGGCTGCCTCCAACGACGATTTTTTTATCTCTCCGCTGAGGCCTTCTACAAATACTAATACAGACATAGCTTATAGTACTTTAGCTTCGTTTCTCAAAAGTGTAATCAATTCCCCGGCGTTTTCGGGAGCTATCATCTTCACCCCGCTTTTCTTCTCCGGCTTGCTGTAGCCCACGTAATCGGCCTTCACGTCGGCAGCAACCGGCTCCACAGCCTTCAGGGGCTTGGTGCGGGCCGTCATGATGCCGCGCATGTTCGGGATACGCGGCTCCGACATGGGCTGCTGGGCGCTTGCGACGAAAGGCAGCTTTACCTCCACAATCTCCTTGCCCCCCTCAATCTCCCGCTCCAGGCGGGCCGTGCTGTCATCCACCAGGTCCAGTTTAAAGGCCGGCACCACCGACGGTATGCCCAGCAACTCTCCCACCATGCTGTGTACCTGCGAGCCGTTGTAGTCAATCGACTCCTTGCCCATCAGGATGATGTCATACTGGTTTTCCTTTGCGACGGCTGCAATCTGCTGCGCCACGAAAAAAGAGTCCTTCGGGAAAGCATTTACCCGGATGGCATCGTCTGCGCCGATGGCGAGCGCCTTGCGGATGTTTGGCTCCGTGTCGGCCTCCCCCACGTTCAGTACCGTTACGGTGCCTCCCTTGGCCTCTTTCAGCTCAATGGCTCTGGCCAGGGCATACTCATCCCATGGGTTTATCACGAATTGCACGCCATTTTTATCAAAAGCCTTGTTATCAGCCGTGAAATTTATTTTGGCCGTGGTATCCGGTACGTTACTGATGCAAACTAATATTTTCATGGGTAGAAATGTTAGCTTTTTAAATTTTAGATTTGTGCGAAGTTAGTTAAAATATAGCCAATACGAAATGAACGAAAGCAGACTGGAACAGCTCTACGGGTTTCTGAAAGATGACCCAAACGACCCCTTCCTTCTATATGCCATCGCCACGGAATACCGGCAGGCGGATCCGGAAAAGGCTCGTGAATATTACGAGAAGCTACTGGCTGAGCACGAGAGCTACGTTGGCACCTACTACCACGCCGCTAAACTGTACGAGGAAACCGGGCAGAACGATATGGCGGAGCAGACATATAAAAAAGGCATGCAGATCAGCCGCCGCGAAGGCAACATGCACGCATTCTCAGAACTGCAACAGGCTTACAACAAGATGATGGGCCTCGACTACGAAGACGACTGATCGGCTACCTGCCATCTCGTGCTGCTTTAATCAAAAATAGTATGCATGCAGCACATTTGCAAGTATGCTGCTAAAGCTGCTGCGATGTAGATAAGGATGTAGTTTATCCCGGGGAAGGCAGGGTTTAACACGGCGGATTGCCTGTACCAGCGTGTCACCCTGCGTAGCCTTTTCGGCTAAGCAATAGAGCAGTGAGCGGCAGGCCATATATAACAGGTCATCGATAAAACAAATCCGCACCGCCTATGCAGGGTAGACTTCTTTTATATGCTTTACTGAACGAAACCTGCCGCCCATATATAAAGTTATATATAAAGATTTGCAAAAGGCAGAAGCCAGGCTGAAGCAGTTGAGCGATACCCCGCTGCGTCTTTCTTTTTATTCGCAGATCTGTTCGAAGAAGCGCACTTTGGCGCTGTGCGGCACTAGCCTCAGCCCCTTCGGCACGTTCTGGTGCGACTCCTGCATGTGGTTTTTATACCATGCGTTGTAGCTTTCCTCGCCTGCCCAAAAGGTCATCATCCATATCTCATCCGGGTTTTCCTGCGGGCTCAGCACCTGCATCCGGATAAAACCCGGTGCGCTGTCCACAAAATGCGGCCTGTTGATAAAGGCTTCTTTCACCTGGGGCGCCATCTCATTGGCGATTGTAAAGGTACTTAACGCTACAAACATAAGGGTGTGATTGACACTCTACCAAGTGTTTTTAGGCCCTGCATCCGCGCAATGCAGGAGCGCCCCTGGCAGAATGGGTTCATATATTCTACAAAGACAACCAAATCGCGGCACAAAATCAAATCCGCCACCGCGCATTACACAGATTTGCCTGTAAGCATCCTGTGTTTACCTGCCGCCAAAACCTCCGTTTTATATCCTGACACCCTATATGGACATCATCCGTCACCCGCCTTGGCACCGGAATTTTATGTGATTCCTGGAAGTCCCGCGCCGTCGCTTTGCTTAACTGCTGCTACCTTCTTCCATATTGCGTACCTTTGGTGGGATGACCCGAAAGCTATACCGCCTGCTCGGCCTGCTTCTGCTCGTGCTGCCTGTGGCGGCGCGGGCCCAGGTGCAGCCAGACACTTCCACCCTCAGCAAACCCCGCCTGATAGCCGTGGGTGCTGGCTTTGGGGCGGCCTATACCGCCACGCTGGTATCGCTGAACAAGGCCTGGTACACTGGAGACCGCACTGATTTCCATTTCTTCGACGACAGCCACGAATGGCGCAACATGGACAAAGCGGGCCATTTCTGGGGAGCCTTCCAGCAGAGCCGCGTGGGCATCGACATGCTGCGCTGGGCGGGTGTGCCCGAGCAGAAAGCTATCTTGTATGGTGGCCTCACGGGAATTCTGCTGCAGACGCCGATTGAGATTTTCGACGGCTACCAGCCGGAGTATGGCGCATCGGTAAGCGATGTGCTTGCGAACACGGCCGGGGCCGCCGCGGTGGTGGCCCAGCAACTGGCCTGGCACGATATCCGCATCATGCCCAAGTTCTCCTTCCACACGACCCGCTACGCCGCTGTGCGTCCAAACGTGCTGGGCAGCGAGCTACACGAGCAAATTTTGAAAGACTACAACGGCCAGACCTACTGGCTGTCGGCAGATATAGGCGCGTTCCTAAAGCCTGAAAGCAAGTACCCGAAGTGGCTGAGCATCGCGGTGGGATATGGCGCGGAGGAAATGGTATATAACCACGAGCCTGGAAACGAGGCCGCAGGCTTTCAGGCGCACCGGCAGTACTACCTCAGCCCCGACCTGAACCTGATGCACTTCAGAGGCCGCAGCAAGGTGCTGAACACGGCTTTATATATCCTCAGCATGATAAAAGTGCCGGCACCGGCGCTGGAGTATAACCGGCAAGGCGGCCTGAAACTGCACCCGCTCTATTTCTGATTTTATATGCCTTCTCAGACGCAAACTACCGCCTTAGGGCACCGGACCTGATAAATCCGTACCTTTGCGAAAGCCATGTTGAGGCGCTTAGCACGTAAAGCCATATATAAGCTGCCATCAACAAACAACTAGAAACGAACAACGAAAATATGAACGTAGGAGACCGCGTGCGGTTGATGTCGGGCCGCGAGGAGGGCATTATTACCCGCATTTTAGATAATAACATCGTAGAAGTAGCCATCGACAACGATTTCACGATTCCGGTGGCGCGCCGCGAGGTGGTGGTGATTGCGAAGGAAGAGGAAACTTACCTGAAAAAGGACGAAGGCATACAGCCGGCAACTAAAAAAGCGACGGCCGCCCCGCTGTTGGCGGCGCAGGGCATCTACCTGGCGCTGGTGCATCAGTCGGATGAGTTGCTGGCCGTGACGGTCATCAACAACTCTGACCACGATGTGCTGTTTACGTCGGGCGAGGAGCGCGAAGGGAAGTACCGCGGGCTGCAGAACGACCGGCTGACACCCAAATCCACGCGCGTGATATCGCATTACCACCTGAAGGACTTCGAGAGGTGGCCCAGCCTGCTGGTGCAGTTCATCCAGCACCGCAACGGGAGCCCCACCCTGTACGAGCCGGTTACAAAGCGGGTGCAGTTCAAGGCCAGCTCGTTCTACAAAAGCAGGAAAACAGCGCCTGTGCTCAACAAAGAGGCTTATCTGTTCCAACTCGACCAGAAGCCGGTGGCAGTAAACACAGACAAGATCGCGGAGCAACTGCTGGAGGCCACAGCCCAGCACGAGCATTTTAAGCTGCAGGCACCGGAGCACGAAGTGGACCTGCACATCGAGAAACTGGTGGACGACTTTAGCGGCATGAGCAACAGCGCCATCCTCAAAGTGCAGTTGGAGAAGTTTCAGGACAGCCTGGAGCGCGCCATGGCCTCCAACATGCACGAGATCGTGTTCATCCACGGAGCCGGGAACGGCGTGCTGCGCAAAGAGCTGCAGAAAGTGCTGAGCCGCATGCCAGGCATCAAGTTTTTCGAGGATGCCCGCAAAGAGAAATTCGGCTACGGCGCCACGCTGGTGAAACTGAAGTGAGTTTGAAAGTTTAGAGTGGTACAGCTATCTGAAGCTATGCGCTAAAAATGGCTTGAATACAATGATTTATTTTGTTCGAATGAGAACGCTCAAACTCTATAATTTTCTAAATTTCTAACTCCCAAACTGCAATCCGAACCACAGGTCCGGATTTATTGTTAGCTTTACAGCACAAAAACTTAACAGCAAGCCGTCTTATCGCCGCGAAAGCTTTCGGGGAGGAAAGTCCGGGCAACACAGAGCATCCTACTTCCTAACGGGAAGGGTCTGTTTCGGGAACGAAACAGATACAGCCAGTGCCACAGAAAATAACCGCCCTGTTTTAAATTATGAATTAGAAATTCAAAATTAGAAGTGACTCATTTTTAATTCATAATTTTTAATTTATAATTAAAGCGGGGTAAGGGTGAAAAGGTGCGGTAAGAGCGCACCAGCGGCTGGGTGACCAGTTCGGCTGGGTAAACCTTAGGAGTTGAAAGACCAAATAGGTCCCGACTTACGGAGTTGCTCGCTCCTTGGCAGTTTCGGCTGCCTGTCGGGATGGGTAGGTCGATGGAGCCTGCGCGCGAGTACAGGCCTAGATAAATGATAAGATCCCGACTCATCGGGAACAGAACCCGGCTTACAGGCTTGCTGTTATTTTTTGTGTTTCTCCCTAAGCAGCTCTATATAAAAAGAGCCCCCACTGTACAAGCACACCTTTTCAGGCCTGGTATCATGATAACCCACCCACTAAAGCTGATCATGGTCCAAAGCCTTAGTGGGCAGGTATCAGAAAGGCAGTCCTACTGCAGTTGGTTCAGTTCCTCTACGGTGAATGCGTTTTGACGGCCTTTCAGGCTTTCACGCACTTTTTTCACCTCTTCGGCCGTCACCTTGCTGGCGTTGTTCTGCCACGACTTCCGGATATAGCTCAGCAGCTGTGCTACGTCTTCGTTAAGCAGATCTTCATCATAGCCAATGCCCGGCATGTCGCCGTTAATTTCGGGGGCTTTGTACAAATGGCCGTTCACCGTCACAGGGCCGGTCAGGCCGAACAGCACAATGGGAATGAGCTTGTCCTTGTCTCCGGTCACCCATTCCGACTTGTTCAGCGGCGGAGCCAGCGACCGCACACCGTTGCCGTCCGGGCCGTGGCAGGTCTGGCAGGTGGAGGCGAACATGGCTGCCCCTTTCGGGAACTCTTTTCGCAGAGCCTCCGGGTTCCGGTTTTTCCTGGCCTCGTTGGTCCGTGTAATTACCCGTTGCAGCCTTCTATTAAATGTAAGCGAAGTATCCGGTGCGATGGACGCAGTTATTTTCTGAAACGCCTCTTCCCGGTTCTCCAGGTTGCTGATGACGGCATCGGCTATATACTCATTCGAAGGATACTTTTTAACTAGCTGCTGCAGCAGCTTAGTTGCGGCTGCCTCATCAAGCGGCCGGATATGGTTCGCCAGGAAAGCCACGTAAGGCGCTGCCAGGGTATCGTTGCTGGCTACCAGTTGTTCCAGCACCGGCACGACCTGCCTGAAATTTGTCTTATCCAATACTGATGGCAGCACACTCAGCGCCTGCATCCGTACCGGCCACACCGGCTGCTTCAGCAGTGCCAGCACCTCTTCGGTTTTCAGGGCACCCAGTCCTTCCAGCGTCCAGAGCGCGTGCATCGCCTGCAGGGGCTTGTCTGTTGCTTGCGCAGCCTGCCGCAGAGCCGGTATCGCCGCGGTATAGTCCCGGTCTATCAGCATTTGCTGCGCATTGTCGCGCACCCAGCCGTTGGCGTGTCCCAGTAGTTTCACCAGTTGCGCCGGGTCTTCCGGCAGATCCACCATTTTAGCTTCTCTGTTCTCAGGAACTATCCTGTAGATGCGGCCATACTTCAGGGGCAGCGTCAGGTCACGGCTTTCAATCTGCTTCTGCAGGTAGTCAGTCAGGTAGGTTTTGTGCTGGATGATGCCGCGGTACATGTCCACCACATACAGCGCACCGTCCGGGCCGTTGTACAAACTCACCGGGCGGAAGCGTTCGTCCACGCTCGCCAGAAACTCTTTCTCTTTGTAAGCCTGCTCTCCGCCGGTGATGTAGCCGCTTTCGCTCAGGACGTTGCGCTTGATAAGGTTTGCCGAGGGCTCCGCCACAAACACGTTCCCTTCGTAGGCCTCGCCGAACAAGCCGCCCCGGTACACCGCGGGCCCGCTGGCCGCCGTAAAGTTCACCAGGCGCAGGCTGTCGTCCAGGGTGCCCTCCATATATCCCCTGTTCACGCCGGGCGTCGGCCGGATGGGGTAAACCCTGTTGTTGGAAACGATTCTTTCATTGAAACCTGCCACATCGCGCTGGTGCTCGTTCGCGGCCCCGAAACCCGGCGAAAAGTAATCCCCCAGCAGGTTTGCCGAGTTTGTGTTGTAGTACAGCCGCCCGTAGTTGTCCTGGGTGATGCCCCACTGGCCCCGGAAGTGCGTCTGCTCTATCAGCCACTTGTCGCCCACTTTCCGGTAGCTCTTGGCCGATTTGGCGTTATATATCCAGTTGTCCATGGCCCGCAGCAGGCCGTTGGGTTGGTGCTCCACGTTGCCGCCCACGGCATACTCGGCATCCACCAATGTTCTTTTCCCCGGCTTGCCGTCGTTTATCTCGTAGTACCAGAGGCTTGGCGGCTCGGCCACCAACAGGCCATTGTCCACCAGGGCAATGGCTCGCGGCAGCACCAGCGAATCCAAGAAGATGATCCGCTCATCGGCTACGCCGTCCTTGTCTGTGTCTTCCAGAATAACGATTTTACCGTTCGGGATGTCTTCGCCGGTTCCGGCCGTGTCGGGCATATAGCCGTCCATCTCCACCACCCACATGCGCCCGTCGTAATCGAAGGTGAGGGCAACGGGGGTGCTTACCAGCGGTTCGGCGGCTACCAGCTCCACGTCAAAGCCCTCCTCCACCTGCATCAGGCCAAGGGAGGCTTCCGGAGAAACGGGGGGCGATTCTTCCAGGTTATAGCTAACAGGCACCTGCCGCACGGCTTCTTCCTGCTGCGAAGCTGCGGCCTTCTCCGGCGTTGTGGTCTTGTTGGCCTGGCAGTAAAACAACGTACACGCGGCAGTTGTGGCGATAATCAGGTATTGATTTTTTTTCATCTTACGCATCCACTTTCTATATGGCAAAAGCTCTTATGGCTAACGGCGCGAGCGCCAGCTTCTATATATAAGGCTATAACTCCACCGGCTTCATGCGCCTGGTCAGCAGGTGTATTATCAGCCAGGCCAGCAGGTAGGCAAACCCGCAGATAATAAACAGGATGTTGTAGCCGGCCGTGATGTTACCGAGCTGTTCATAATACTGCAGCAGCGCCCCCACGAGCAAAGGGAAAAGAGTAGAGGCGATGGACCCGGACATGCCGCCGATGCCGACCACTGAGCTTACCGCCCTTTTGGGTACGATGTCTGACACGATGGTGAAGATGTTGGTGCTCCAGGCCTGGTGCGCCGCCGCCGCCAGACTGATGATGCCAACGGCCACCCATATATCCGTGGCGTACCTCGCCAGTATAATCGGCATCACCACAATGGCCACAATCAGCAAAGTGACTTTCCGAGCCTTCAAAACGGGCCATCCCCGCTTAATCATATAGGACGACAGGTAGCCACCCCCGATGCTGCCGAACGTAGTGGCGGTGTAGACCACGGCCAGCGGCAGGCTGGGCTTGGTCAGGTCCAGGTTAAAGGTGGTGGCGAAGTAAGAGGGCAGCCAGAACAGGAAAAACCACCAGATAGGGTCTGTCAGCACTTTACCCACGATGAACACCCACGTCTGCTTGATGCGCAGGAGCTTACTCCAGTTCAGCGTGCCTGCGCTTTCCACGACGGCCGGCTCGTTGTCTATATGGATGAAGGCGTACTCCTCGGGGGTGATTTTTTTGTGGCGCGAGGGCACCTCATAGAAGAGCCACCAGAATATCAGCCACACAAAGCCCAGCGCACCGGTAATGATAAAGGCCTCCTGCCAGCCGTAGGCACTCAGCAACAAGGGCACCAGGAGCGGCGCCGCCACGGCCCCGATGCTGGTGCCGGAGTTAAAGATGCCGGTGGCCAGGGCGCGCTCCCTCTTCGGAAACCATTCCGCCACCGCTTTCACGGCCGCCGGAAAGTTGCCGGCCTCCGCCAGCCCCAGCAAACCTCTTACGAGGCCAAACCCCAGCGTGGTGCGCGCGGCGGCGTGCAGGATGGCCGCAATGCTCCACACGGTAACAGAAACGGCATACCCCATTTTGGAGCCTATCTTATCGATGATGGTGCCGAAAATGATGTAGCCCAGGGCATAGGAGGCCGAGAAAAACATGATGATGTACCCATAGTCCAGCTCCGACCAGTTGAATTCAGCCTCCAGGGTAGGTTTCAGCAGGCCGATAACCTGCCTGTCGATGTAATTGATAGTCGTCGCAAAGAAGAGCAGCGCGCAAACTATCCAGCGGTAATAACCTGTTTTGGCTATCTCCGTGGCAGCCTCCTGGCCTGTTTTAACTTTCTCCATGGTATATACTGTTTTCTGTTGATGAGGCTATATATAAATGTGGTTCTAAAGCCTGAGGGCTTGAGCCGTTCAGACCGTGGCTAATTGATTACCCAATCAGCAGACAAGCCAAAGCTTTGTAAGAAATAATCTCGGTTTTTAACCGGTTAAGTATAAAGGCTGTGCCCTCCGGTTTCTCTTCCGGCTTTGCCCCTTTCTTTTGGGGCAAAGCCAGGCGGCGCGCCTTACAAAATGGTGATGGGCACCTCCGCCCCTTTCCGCTCGGAGGAGACGTAGCCGGCATAGATGGTGGCGATGACGTCTGCGGCCAGGCTGCTGTTACTCTCCACCGGTTCCCCGAAGGCCGCAGACCTGTAGAAGGCGTCCATCTCGTGCTGGTAGCCGGCAAACCAGGCCTCGTCCGGCGACATGGACGACCAGCCCTGCTTTGTCTCGGTTTTCTCCACCACATACACATCCTTGAAATAATGCTCTGACGGGGTGTACGCCTGCATGGCATTGTTGGGGTGGATGTTGCAGATGGTGCGGTGGTTGCTGGTGTTCACCTCTATCCAGTTGTGTACGCCGCCCAGCACCAGCTCGCTGGCAAACACATCGGCGATGGTGCCGTCCTCAAACACCACGTGCAGCATGGCAAAGTCTTCGATGTCTTTGTAGGTGGTCCTGAGGTTGCCTTCGTCCTGGTAGCCCGGCATGCGGGTGATGGCGTGCGTACGGGCGGTGATGGTCTTCGGGCGGATGGCTTTCCCGTTACGTACCCGTCCTTCCACGTGCTTCAGGTATATGGCGGCCGACAGTGGGTGGCAGCCTTTCCCAATCATGGAGCCGCCGCCGGAGAACTTCCACTGTCCGTAGGCCAGCGAGTGCGAACCGGAGTGAGACTCCTCGCCGTGCATCCAGATGATCTGGGCGCCTGTCTTCTCCAGCACCTCACGCTCTTTCTGGATGGCGGGGGCATATACCCAGTTCTCGGCATACATAATCACGCCTTCACTTTCCTTTTCGACCTCCAACATCCGGCTGAGGCTTTGCAGTGTTTCCTCCAGGCCTTTCTCCCGCGAAAAAGTGTCTCCGCTGAACCCCTCGCTGCCGTCGCCGAAGTACCCGGTGAAGGGCTTTTCCACGATCACGTGCCTGTTCTGCTTCAAGGCTTGTATCACAATCGGCTCGTGCGTAACGGGCGGGGTGCAGACGTGCAGTATGTCGCTTTGGCTGATTAAATCCTCCAGGCTGTGAAACGCCTTCAGGCCTCTGGTGTCGGTATACTCCCGCAACTCATCCGCAGAAACGGAGTACACGCCCACTATTTCCACCTTGGCGCTAAAAACACGCTGCAGCGCCTCGTAATGAAACCTGGCGGCGAAGCCGGAGCCAATGATCCCGGCCCGAATAACTTTTTTATCCATTGTGTAAGCTGGTTTGTATATGCTTCAATGCTTTATATATGGTGCAATATTTGGCGCAAGCGCCTATGCTCGTGCCTGACTTTCCTGAGCTTCTCCCTTAATAGGTAAAGTAATCCCGGGCGTTGTTGTAGCAGATGTCCTGTATCATTTTGCCTATCCAGGGGATGTCGGCGGGAAGCAGGCCCTGCTCGATGTCATCGCCAAACATGTTGCACAGCAGCCTGCGGAAGTACTCGTGCCGTGAATAGGACAGGAAGGAGCGCGAGTCGGTGAGCATGCCCACAAAGCAGCTGATGAGGCCTATGTTGGAGAGGGCGTTCATCTGGTCCTTCATGCCGTCCAGCTGGTCCATAAACCACCACGCGGAGCCGAACTGTATTTTGCCTTTGATGCCCGCACTCTGGAAGTTGCCCGTCATGGCGGCGAAAGCGGCATTGTCGGCCGGATTCAGGTTGTAGAGGATGGTTTTGGCGAGATGGCTCTCCTCTTCCAGGCCGTTGAAGAAGGCGGCCATGTTGGCGGCCTGGGGAAAATCGCCGATGGAGTCGTAGCCGGTGTCGGGGCCGTTGGCCTGCAGCATGCGGGTGTTGTTGTTGCGCAGCGCGCCTAGGTGGAACTGTTGCACCCAGCCCTTCTGGTAATACATTTTGCAGAGCGCGTGCAGCACCATCGCGGCAAACTCCTGCTCATATATGGCCGCCTCTGTGTCATCACCTTCCACGACGTCAGCAAAAACTTCCACGAGCTTCCCGATCTGCGTTTTGGAGAAAGGTATATAGGCCAGGCCGTGGTCGGAGACGCGGCAGCCGTTGGCATGGAAAAAATTAACGCGCTGCTGCAGCGCCTCCAGCAGCGTGCCGATGCTGTTGATCTTCACCCCGCTGGCCTCTGAGAGCCTTCGGAGGTAGGTTCTGAAGGCCTCCCCTCCCGCCAGGTTCAGCGCCTTGTCGGGCCGGAAGGAAGGCAGCACTTTTACCTTGAAGCCGGAGGCGGCTATCTGCTGGTGGTACTGCAGGTTATCCACCGGATCATCCGTCGTGCCGACCATCTCGACCTTAAAGTGCTCCAGCAAACCCCGCGGTGTGAAGGCAGGCTGCTGCAGCAGCTCGTTGCAGCGGTCATATATGGCTTTGCCGTTTTCCCCGTTCAGGAGTTCTGTCACGCCAAAAGGATTCTTCAGCTCCATGTGCGCCCAGTGGTACAGCGGGTTGCGCATGGTATGGGGCAGGGCCGCCGCCCAGGTCATGAACTTCTCCTCGTCGGTGGCCTCGCCGGTGATGTACTTTTCCTCGATGCCCAGCGTGCGAAGCGCCCGCCACTTGTAGTGGTCTCCGGTCAGCCATATATCCGTCATGTTGGCAAAGGGCTTGTTCTCGGCGATGGCCTGCGGCGACAGGTGGCAGTGGTAGTCGATGATGGGCATGTCTTTAGCGTAGGCATGGTACAGCTCTTTCGCGGTCTCCGTCTGCAGCAGAAAATCCTCGCCCATAAAACTGTTCCCGGTCCTTCTGTATGTTTGTTTTGCCGCTGTGGGCGCTTCTGTGGCTTCTTCTTTCATAGAGCTTTTATTTAACATTCATTGATCGTGCGATTCCCATCTCCAGCCCGCGCAGCTCGGCCAGCCCGCGCAGCCTGCCGATGGCAGAGTAGCCGGGGTTGGTGACTTTGTGCAGGTCGTCGAGCATCTGGTGGCCGTGGTCGGGGCGGAACGGAATGGGCTGTTCCCGCCTGCTGTTGAGGAGAATGAGCTCTTTCATCACCGCATACATGTCCACGTCGCCCTCCAGGTGGTTGGCCTCGTAAAAGTTGCCGTCCGCATCCCGCTGCGTGCTGCGCAGGTGTACGAAGTTGATGCGCTCCCCGAACTGCCTCACAATTCCCGGCAGGTCGTTGTCGGGCCGCACGCCAAACGAGCCTGTGCAGAAGCACAAGCCGTTGCTCAGCGACGGCACCGCCTCCACCAGGGCCGCTACATCGGCGGCCGTGCTCACCACCCGCGGCAGCCCCAGGATGCTGTAAGGTGGGTCGTCCGGGTGGATGACCATTTTCACGCCTGCTTCCTCCGCCACCGGAACTACCTCCTGCAGGAAATAGATGAGGTGCTGCCGCAGTCTGTCGGCATCAATGCCCGCGTAGGCGTCCAGCGCCTGCTGAAACTGGCCCAGCGTAAAGCTCTCTTCGCTGCCGGGCAGCCCGGCGATGATGTTGCGTTGCAGGAGTTGCTTCTCCTCCGCGCTCATGGCTTCAAAGCGCTGCTTGGCCTTTTCCAGTTCCTGCGCGGTATAGTCCTTCGCAGCGTCCTTTCGCTGCAGCATATGGACATCAAAGGCGATAAAGGCGGCCTTCTCAAAACGCAGGGCTTTCGAGCCATCCTCCACCGTATAGCTCAGGTCGGTGCGGGTCCAGTCCAGCACCGGCATGAAGTTGTAGGTGACGATGCGGATGCCGCAGGAGGCCAGGTTCCTCACCGACTGCCTGTAGTTTTCTATATAGGTTTTGAAATTCCCGGCCTGGGTTTTGATGGCCTCGTGCACCGGCACGCTTTCCACCACGCTCCACACCAGCCCGGCGCGTTCCACCTCCGCCTGGCGCTTCCTGATTTCCTCCACGGGCCACACCTCCCCATTGGGTATATGGTGCAGCGCCGTCACGATGTCGGTGGCACCGGCCTGCCTGATGTCCTGTAAGGATACCGGGTCTTTCGGCCCGTACCATCTCCAGCTCTGTAACAAGGGCATATATAAATACGATTAAATTTTTCCTAACCTAAACTCCGCTGAAGGCGTTGAAGCCTCCGTCCACCAGCAGCGTCTCGCCGTTCACAAATTTAGAGGCGTCGCTTAAAAGGTAGATGAGCGTGCCCGTCAGTTCCTCCGGGTTGCCCAGCCTGCGGAAAGGCGTGTGGTTGATGAATTTCTGTGCCCGATCCGTATAGCTTCCGTCCGGGGCCAGCAACAGGGTGCGGTTCTGCTCCGTCAGGAACACGCCGGGCGCGATGGCGTTCACCCGCACGCCGTCGCCATACCGCAGCGCCAGTTCCACCGCCATCCACTGCGTGTAGGCCTCCACCGCTTTTTTGGCCATGGTATAGCCCAGCACCCGCGTCAGGGGCCGTTGCGCCGTCAGTGATGAGATGTTGACGATGGCCCCCTTCCCCTTCTCCGCGATCACGCGCCCAAAGATGTGTGTCGGGATGATGGTGCCGAACAGGTTCAGGTCCACCGCTTTCCGGGTGTCTTCAATTTTAGCGTCGAACAGGTTCTGGTCGGGCATGATGGTGGCGCCCGGTATGTTACCGCCCGCAGCATTCACCAGCCCGTCAATCGTTCCCCAGGTTTTCAGCACTTCCTCTTTTGCGGTGTTCATCTGCCCCTCGTTCAGCACATCGCCCAGAATGGCGATGGCTTCGCCGCCAGCGGCCTTGATGGCGGCCACCCGCTCGTCGGCCCGCTCCCGGTTGCGCCCCAGAATGGCCACTTTGGCCCCAGCCTCGCCCAAGGCCAGCGACATGGCCTCGCCCAGGATGCCGGTGGCCCCCGTCATCACGATTACTTTGCCTGCTAATGAAAACTGTTCAATTCCACTCATGTGTTTGTGTCAGGTTTATAGGGTAAACTCTGGTAAATGCCTGGCTATATATGCTATATATAAAGCGTCCGGCTAGGCAGGGAAAAACAGACAAAGCTCTGCGCCAACTGCGTCGGCTCGACTGTATCACCCAGGTTCTATATGTCAGTAGCCCTGCAAGTGCTGTAGCCTATTTCAGTCGGCTTGCACACAATCGATTGCATATATGGCCCGAAAAAGACGTTCCTGCTATTATGTCTATCCAGTCCCCGGTTTCATTCATTTAAGTTAGGATAAATTATCAAGAGCGCAAACTTATCCGCCGCTTGAAGCGCGTTTGATCACTTCCACAGGGGTCGTGAGCGAGATGAGGCTTCGGCCGGGCTTTACCTTCTGCCGCACCAAATCCATGATGAGCCGCGCGGCCAGTTCGCCCATCTCATGCGGAAACTGCTCCACTGACGTGATGGACGGCTGGATGATCTGTGCGCGGGGGTCGTTGGAGTAGCCAGCCAGCTTCAGGTCATCCGGGATTCTCAGGTTGATTTTCCTGGCGTACTCCAGCACCGCAATGGCCGTGGAGTCGTTGCAGGTGAACACGGCATCCGGATATGGCTTGTCCTTAAAAAGCGTCTCGCAGGTCTTCAGGGCTTTCTCTTTGGTCAGCTCGTGGAAAAAAACGATGCTTTCGTCCAGCGGTATCCTGTGTTTTTTCAGCGCTTCTTTGTAGCCCGCGTACCGGTCGCGGTACAGGCTGCAGCTAAGTGGGCCGCTGATGTGCGCGATGCGGCGGCAGCCCTGCTCCAGCAGGTGCAGCGTCGACTGGTAGCCGCCCTGGAAGTCGTCGCCCTGTATCTTGTGGGCGGGATAGCCGTTCGGCACCCGGTCGTAAAACACGAGGGGCACGTTTGCCTTCGAGAACACATCGAATGCGGAGAAGTCCTCGGTGTACAGCGTGGCCGAAACTATCAGGCCTTCCACGCGCAGGGCATGCAGCACGTTCACGAGCTGCTTCTCCAGCGCCGGCGACTCGTTCGACTGGAAGATCATCAGGTTGTAGTCGCATTTGTGCAGCTCGTTCTGGATGGCCGTGATAACCGCCGACTGGAAGTACATGGATATGCGGGGCACAATCAGGCCGATGATGTTGGACTTGCTTTTGCGGAGGCTGGAGGCCATTGCGTTGAGCTGGTAGCCCGCCTTGTCCACCGCCTGCCGCACGCGCTGCTTCGTGTCCTGGCTTACGTGCGGGTGGTTGCTCAAAGCCCTTGAAACGGTGGACGTGGAAAGGCCAAGCTCAAGGGCAATATCCTTCAGCCTGTGCTGAGGCTGTTTAC
Source organism: Pontibacter russatus (assembly GCF_009931655.1). Lineage (NCBI taxonomy): Bacteria > Pseudomonadati > Bacteroidota > Cytophagia > Cytophagales > Hymenobacteraceae > Pontibacter > Pontibacter russatus. The sequence continues at coordinate 767,490 of NZ_CP047984.1, forward strand.
TGCTGTCTGAACTGCCACTGTCCTCCTGTTTCATATGTGTCTTCAACTATAAAGAATTCTAACTCCTCCCGGCTACGCCATTCTGTATGGCTGGCATAATATATATAATCCATCCAGGAGTAAAACTATGGCAGCCTGACCTTTATGGAGAAAACTCGCAACCCCGGAAAAGAAGGCTATAGAGGTTTTCCCTTGCAGCCCAGCCATATAGCGCGGCAGCCCCTGGCTATATGGCTGCTGGCCTATATATAGCCGCTGCCGCAAGCTTAGCTCGCGACCACTTCCTGCTTCGCCTCGTCGAAGGTGACGCGCTTGCCCGTTTGCATGGCCACCCGCGTCATGATGTTGGCGACGGAGTGGTTGTAGCCGGCCTTCACCGACGCGTGCGGGGTTTCGCGGCTGCGCACGCACTCCATCCAGTTGCGCATGTGCAGCGACGTCATCGGGTCGCCGCCCGTGTTGGCAGCCGTGGAAACCTTTGCCTGCGAGGGCAGGGTATATTCCGCCAGCAGGTTCGCCTGCATACCCATGTCGTCGGCCATATCGGCTGTCAAGCCGCCTTCGGAGGTTATTTTGTTCGTGTCCAGGTTCAGCATGCCGCCGTTGGAGTAATAGAGCTCCTTCACGCCCCCCGCCGAGTTGCTGAAGCGGGAAGAGTACACCACCTGGAAGCCCTTGCCCGGATCATCGCCCGGACCGTAATCGAACACAGCTGTCAGGGTGTCCGGGTTTTCGCGGCCGTCCGCCCACATATAGATGCCGCCGTTGGCCGCCACGCTGCGGGGGTGCTCCAGGTCCGTGAACCAGTGTACGGTGTCTATCTGGTGCGACATCCACTGCCCCGGGATGCCGGAGGAGTAAGGCCAGAACAGACGGTACTCCAGATACTTGCGCGGGTCCCATTCAACTTTAGGGCGGTTCATCAGGAAGCGGTCCCAGTCGGTGTCCTCCTTGCGGATCTGGCTCACCAGTTCGGGCCTTCGCCAGCGGCCGGGCTGGTTCACGTTCCAGGTCATCTCCACCATCTTGATGTCGCCGAACTTGCCGGACTTGATGTACTCGTTGGCGGCTATATAGTTCGGGGCGCTGCGGCGCTGCGAGCCGATCTGCACGATCTTGCCGGTGTCTTCTACCGCTTTGAGGATGGCGCGGGCGTCTTCCATGGTTTCGGCCATCGGCTTCTCCAGGTACACGTCCTTGCCGTTGCGCACGGCCTCCACGCCCATCAGCGCATGCTGGAAATCCGCGGTGCTGATGATGACGGCGTCGATGTCCTTCTTGGAGTGCAGCTCGTCGTTGTTGCGGTACTTCTTCAGTTTAAGCCCGTGCTTCTCCTTCGCATAGGCCTCGGCCTCGTCGCGGCGGCGGTTCCATATATCCGACACGCCCACAAACTCGAAGTTCATGTCTTTAGCGTGCTCCATAAAAGCCGGGTACAACGAGTGCCTGAACCGGTCGGAAAAACCGATGATGCCCACCCTCACCCTGTCGTTCGCCCCCAGGATGTTCCCGTAACTTTTGGCGCTAAAGCCCATCACAGACAAACCAACTGTTCCCATAACAGCTTTTTTGAGAAAATCTCGGCGGGCATTGTTCTCCTTGTGCTCCATGTTTTTGTTCGTTTTGGAATACGCTTGAAATTTATCTGATCCGGGTTTGCGGCAAGCTGCGCGCGGGCAGCGGCGCTGCGTTATCCGGCTTTGCTACAACTCCTTTATTTTGATGCTCCGGAAAGAGACGTTGTTGCCGTGGTCCTGAAGCAGGATGTGTCCTTTCTCCGCCTCCCCGAAATTCGGCCAGATTTTATACTTGCTCTTCGCCACCAGGTCGCGGAACTCCTCAGAGCCTCTTTCATACTCCAGCACTTTTATGCCGTTCAGCCAGTGCTCTACCGTGTTGTCGGGTTTCACGATGATGCGCGCCCGGTTCCACTCACCAATAGGCTTCAGGAAGCGGGGGTTTTTCTCTGAAGTCTTCAGGTCGTAGAGCGAGGCGATGGTGCGGTTGCCGTCGCGGCCCATTTTGGCGTCCGGGTGCCGCTCGTCGTCCAGCAACTGGTACTCCAGGCCAATGGCCGAGGCGTTCTCCACGTCCTCCTGCTCCGTCACAAAATACTTGATGCCGCTGTTGGCTCCCTCCGTCAGCTTAAACTGCAGTTGCAGGTCAAAGGCGTCGTATTCTTTCTCCGTCACAATGTCGCCGCCGTTCACCGACTCACCGCCGCCCGACTCCAGCACCTGCAGTTCGCCGTCCTGTATGCGCCAGCCGCCCTCCGGGAACTTGTCTTTGTAGGCGCCCCGCCAGCCCTCCGTGGTTTTGCCGTCCCACAGCAGCGTCCAGCCCTGCGCCTTCTCCTGCTCGGAAAGGGTGTTGGGCACCAGGTTCACCACAAAGGCATCGTGCCCCTCGCGGTGGGTCAGGTTATCCGTCTTGATGCGGATGTTGCGCCACCGGATTTCTTTCCCCGCATCTTCCGCGTCGCCAATGGAGTGTACCTGCAGCGCGATGAGTCCTTTCGGCGTCATGTCATCCACCACCGCGGCCACGGGCACGTCGTTTATCCAGGTCTTGATGTTGTTGCCGATGGCTTCGATCCGGGCCTTGTTCCACTCCCCTTTTTTGAAGGCCGACTGGGCCTCCGGATTCAGCGAGAGCGGGTACAGCCAGCCGCGCCGTGCCTCGTCATATATGCCGCCGGTCCATTTTCGGTCGGAGGGGTCCAGTTCGAACTGGTAGCCATGCACGCGGCCGTCCATCACGGCGGGGTCGGAGATGCTGCGGAACTGAACGCCGCTGTTGATGTCGTTGTCCAGCATTACCTCGAACTCCAGGATATAATCCCCATATTCCTTGTCGGCGGCCAGGAAGCTGTTGGGCGAGTCCATCACGGTGGTGCCCACGATGGTGCCGTCCTCCACCCTGTAGTCGGCCTTGCCGTTCACCTGCTCCCAGCCCGTCAGATCCTTCCCGTTGAACAGATCCGTCCAGCCGCTCTCGGCCGCAGCGTCGGCACTTTCAACCGTCTCGGTGCTCTGCACCGTGTCGGAGCTGTTCGGGGTGCATCCGTACTGGACGCCGGAGATAAGAAACGGCATAAGCAAGAGAGAGAGGCGACTTCTTTTCATTTTACGGTGGGTTAGTTTATGGTGAATTATGTGCTGTGTGCCGTGCATCACGATTACAGGAACTACTCCAGACAAGAGCAGAACAGCCTGTGCCAAGGCAAGCTATATCCTCCTATCATTGCAACAGGAGCCGTCGTCCGCTGGGTATTTTCAGCAGGAGTCACGCCCACCCTGTGCTGGAATCGATTGCATATATAATTAAAAAATATTTAATATCATACAAGGCCCGCAGTTATTATTGCAGAAAAACAGTGATTGGTCAATTACACGAACGGATATAGGACTGCCCCATCCTCCCGCCTCGCCCCCGGATGGAATGATGCGCCGGCTTTCGGTGTTCTCAGACAGAGATGGGCATCGGGCACAAATTTGCGGCGAAACAATTGAGTGACGGGACACAGTTTATATATAGCTGCGCTGTCTGCAGCAGCCCCCTTTTCCCGGCAGCGGAGGAGTTTGACGCGGGCTGCGGCTTTCCGAGTTTCTGGAACCATGTAGCGGACCACGTGCGGCAGCAAACCCTGCGCACCTACGGCCGGACGCGCGAACAACTGGTCTGCAGCCGCTGCGGCGCACACCTGGGCCACCTCTTTGCCCACCCCAACACCCCAACCAAGGTCAGGTACTGCATCAGCAAGAAAGCCATCGTAAAAGCAGGAGGCGCATAGGCCGCCTATGTAGCCGGAAATGGAATGGCGCTTGTATATAGCTTACCACAGGCTGTCGAAGCTGTACCTGGCGTTGCTCCAGAACTCGTCTAACGCGATGATGCGTGGCTTGAAAAAGGATATAAGCCGGGGCCATTCGTCCTGGTTGAATACGTTGGCCGGTGCGATCTCCTTGTATATCCTGCTGATGGTTTTCCCGTTCTCGTCGGCGGTGTGCAGTTGCCACTCCCACTCCTCTCCCAGGTAATCGTGCAGCACGCCCTTTAATTCCCGGAACTGGTCGTAATAAAGCTCCTGCAACTCCGGGTCCGGATGCGCCAGTTCGATGCCGACGCAAGCTTTCCGGTTGTCCGCCTGCATCCTGAAATAGACGTGCTTCTGGCCTGTCCTGTAATTCAGCCAGTTCACTTTTACGCCGTCGGCGCCGGGGTGTGGGGCGATATACTGCCCCAATGTCGTCCAGAAAGCCTGCCGCAGCTGCGACGCTTGCTCTTTCTTGTACATCAAGCCACAATTAATTATATACCCCTTTCAGCATGGCGTTGCACATCGGGGCGGTTCTACATAAACTGCTCCATCGGAGGCATACTCTGCCGGAGGCGCTACTTTAAAAAGGAGATGTCGCCGCCATGCCGTCCCATCACCCATATAAGCCCTTTTTCCTTTCAGCAGGCAGCGTTCGGGTTTGGGTAGGTTCCAACGTTGTCCTCTTCCGGCGCATCGAGGCAGGCAAAGTCTTTCTCCACCAGCACCTCGACCTGGCTGCCCTTCCCGGTGTCCGCCTTCCCAGTCAAGCCCACCAGTTCCGTTTCCGTCCACTGCAGCGCCAGCTCCCGCGGCACCCGGACGGTGGTGGTACACGCTTCGAAGTGAACGGTTAGCTCCGGGACAGATGACGCTTCCAGTACAAAGCGGAGCTGGTCGGCGGGCTCCGGGCCGAAGGCCGTCACTTCTGTCAGCTTGCCCTGCTGTCGGAAAGCGGCTACTTCCGGCTGCTTCAGCCTGAAGCGGATGCTGTTCCCTGCGATTCTGACTTTCATAGCTTTTTATATGTTTTTAACCTGTACGTGAAAGGCCCCTGCGGTGTCATTATTCACTCCTCCAAAGAAAACCACTTCTTCAGGAGGAAGCAAATGAAAGTGCTGTGCGGCAGGTATTGGCACAACCACCTGAGGCCGCCCATTGTTTTGCACTTACCGATGAAGGGTGCGTGGCACCAAAAAATCCACTGCTATATGCAGTACAGGCGCCTGTGCGGGACCTGCTGCCCATCAGCCTGCAACTAAACAGGTACATTACCGTTGCTAAGAAAGAAAATCCTAACACTTGAATATAAACTTAGCTGGAACTGCCGGTTTCAGCTATTTACAGACGACACTATGAGAAAAATCACCATCACAGGTTTTATAACCACCATCCTGCTTCTGTTCAACTCCTGCGTCACCAACCCGGTGACCGGCGAGCGCGACCTGATCCTGATGTCGGAGGAGCAGGAGAAAGCGCTGGGCGCGCAGTCAGACCCGGCAGTGGTCGCTCAGTTCGGGCTGTACCCGGACGAGAAGCTGCAACAGTTTATCAAGGAGAAAGGGCAGGCCATGGCGGCCATATCGCACCGCCCCGAGCTGAACTACACCTTCCGGATATTAGACTCTCCCGTGATTAACGCCTTTGCGGTGCCGGGGGGCTATGTGTACTTCACGCGCGGCATCATGGCGCACTTCAACAACGAGGCGCAGTTTGCGGGGGTGCTGGGGCACGAGATCGGGCATATAGCGGCGCGGCACTCGGCACAGCAGCAAAGCAAGGCCACCCTGGCGCAGGTGGGCCTGATTGCGGGTATGATTATATCCCCGGAGTTTGCGCAGATGGGCGATGCCGCCGCACAGGGGCTGGGCCTGCTCTTCCTTAAATTTGGCCGAGATGACGAGCGGGAATCGGACAGGCTTGGCGTGGAATACTCTTCCAAAATAGGATATGACGCCACGGAAATGGCTGACTTTTTTCTGACCCTGCAAAGAACCCAGGAGCAAAGCGGCGCGGCGATCCCCTCCTTCCTCTCCACGCACCCCAACCCGGCAGACCGCTATGAGACAGTGAACAAACTTGCCACCGAATGGAAACAGAAACTGAGCCTGACCAACGCGCAGGTAGACCGCAACAGTTACCTGCGGCTGATTGACGGGATAGTTTACGGTGAGGACCCGAGGCAGGGCTTTGTTGAGAACAGCACTTTCTACCATCCGGAGCTGAAGTTCAAATTCCCGGTACCACAGGGGTGGAAGCACATGAACTCCCCGCAGCAGTTCCAGATGGTGGCGCCTGACGGAAAAGCGATGATAGCGCTGACGCTGGCCCCGGGCGAGACGCTGGAGGCCGCCGCGCAGCAGTTGCTGCAGAATTACCAGTTACAGCCGGTGGAGTCCAGAAGCGTGACCGTGAACGGGCTGCCCGCCCTGGCCATCGTGGCCGACCAGCAGGTACAGCAGCAGGCACAACAACAGGCGCAGCAACCGCAGCTTCGCACCCTTATATACCTGATCCAGTATGGCGGCAACATCTACAGCATGATCGGCGTGTCCGGCATCAACGATTTCAACAATCATGCCCCGGTGTTCACCTCCACCATGCAGAACTTCAGCGTGCTGAACGAGCCTGACAAGCTGAACAGGAAGCCGGCGCGCATCAAGATCGAAACAGTGAGCAACTCCACTTCACTCCTGCAGATTTTCCAGCGGAACAATGTGCCCGAGGCGCGCGTGGAGGAACTGGCGATACTGAACGGCATGCAGCTGAAAGACCGCATCGAGAAGGGCACCATGATAAAACTGCTGACACAGTATTAGCCCATAAATCCATACGTGCTACGCAGCGGGCATATATGACGCTGTTTTTTGCCGGGCTTCAGAAAATCAGAACAATTTGGCCCCTGCGGTGTAACAGTATAAGTCACCAACAAAGAATGTATGTCCAGCTTATTCAGTCCACTCCAGATCAAAGACATCACCTTCCGGAACAGAATCGCCGTTTCCCCGATGTGCCAGTACTCCAGCGAAGACGGCTTCACGAACGACTGGCACCTGGTACACCTGGGCAGCAGGGCCGTGGGCGGCGCGGGCCTCGTGCTGGTGGAGGCGACGGCGGTGTCGCCGGAGGGCAGGATTACGGCCGATGATGTCGGCATCTGGAAAGAGGAGCACGTGGCGGGGCTCCGGCGCATCGCTTCCTTTTTGGAGGCAGAGGGCGCTGTGCCGGGCGTGCAACTGGCCCATGCAGGTAGAAAGGCAAGCCACACAAGCCCCTGGAAAGGCGGACATGCCATTTCTCCAGACGAAGAAAACGGCTGGCAGACGGTGGCGCCCAGCGCCCTGCCCTTTACCCCGGATGAGCCCGCTCCCACCGCACTGGATGAAGCAGGCGTTCGGAAAGTGGTTGCGGATTTCAGGATGGCGGCACAGCGGGCTTTGGTGGCCGGTTTCAAAGTGATAGAAATACACGCGGCCCACGGCTACCTGCTCCATGAGTTTTACTCGCCACTCAGCAACCACCGCGCCGACGCGTACGGCGGCTCCTTCGAAAACCGCATCCGCCTGCTGCTGGAGGTGACGGCGGCCGTGCAGGAGGTATGGCCCGAGAATTACCCGCTCTTTGTGCGCATCTCGGCCACCGACTGGACCGAAGGCGGCTGGACCGCAGATGACTCGGTGGCATTGGGAAAAATACTGAAAGCGAATGGCGTAGATTTGATAGACTGCTCGACAGGCGGCAACGTACCGAACGCAAAAATTCCGGTTGGCCCGCTCTACCAGACGCCTTTCGCCGAAAAAGTAAAGAAAGAGGCTGGCATCAGGACGGGGGCAGTCGGGATGATCACCACCGCTGCCGAGGCAGAAGCCATCATCGCAGAAGGCAAAGCCGACCTCGTGCTGCTGGCCCGCGAGATGCTCCGCGACCCTTACTTCCCGCTGCACGCCGCCCAGGAGCTTGGCGCGGATGTGCCGTGGCCCGTGCAGTACCAGCGCGCAAAGCCGAGAAGGTAAATCATATCACGATTTTCGGAGCACGTACTTCGCATCACGTAGCACGAAGAAGGACTTTGGATGATAAATTTGTGGCAGGCATCATGCCGGTACTGTGGATTTATATATAGCACGGGGCTGGAGCTTTCTCCGTAGCCCCGTGCTATATATGGCGGCAGTTTTACGAGGTCCTGACTTTGGCGATGCGCCAGGCCATAAGCGATGTGCCGTTCACATTCCCCGCCGCCGCAGAACTTGTGGCAGGGTCTGATATCAGCTTATACTACAAGAATGAATAACCGTATATGAGACACAGCCAAACCTGACATTCGCTATCCACTCCCTATATAAAATCACTCCCTATATAAAAAGGAGAGCCGATGGGCTCTCCTTTTTATATATACTTCGTGCCAGCTTTCCTGACAGATGCGTTCGCTCCGGGGTTAATATATGCCCGAGCTGTCAGTAGCCCCGGCGCTTTGCCTGCTCTTTCAGCGCATTCAGTTCATGCTCAGCTGCCTTTAGCCTGCTTTTGGCGGCTTTTTCCCGCTGCTCCGCTTCTTCTGAGTAGCGCTCTGCCTCTTCCACGTCCCTTTCCAGTGATTCGATTTCCATCTCCTGCGCCCTTACTGCCGGGTCGTCTGAATAGCCGCCGCCCCCTAATACTGAGCAGCCCATCATAAACGGGAACAGCACGATGGCGGCACCGCCCACAGCCTTTGTATATATATAAGTCGATGTTTTCATATGTTCATTTAGATTGGTTCACTCCTACTTACGACGCAGCCTCCCGCACGGTTTTGGCGCCACTGACAGGCTTCCCTACCATACAGTATAAATAGCAGGCACTCCCAAGCAGCTGCCCTCTTTTAATTTTTCCTGAGAAAAAACTCAGAACATATTTTTGTCTTTTCAGTTTTAATCGTAATTTTACGATGATAAAAGACTCCAATGGGAACAAGTAAAACTGAGGCATTCACTCAGACAGAGGTAACGCTGGCAAAATACGCCAAGGCGCTGGCGCATCCGGCGCGCGTGGCGATACTGCGGATACTGCTGGAGCGCCGGGCCTGCATCTGCGGCGACATAGTGGAGGAACTGCCGCTCTCGCAGTCTACGGTGTCGCAGCACCTGAAAGAGCTGAAAGAGGCCGGGCTGATACAGGGCGACATTGACGGCAAGAAAGTTTGTTACTGCATTGATGCGCAAGCCTGGAAGCAGGCCCAGCAGGTGCTGCACGGGCTCTTCTCCGGCTACCGCCCCTGCGACACCAGCTGCTGTTAAAAAATTTGCCCAGTATCATCGCAATAATACGATGACATTAGATACAAGATGTTAGATGCAAGACACAGGATTTTTCCGATTTAGATATACCGGCCATGAACTCATATATCCTAACCGCCACATCAGCGCATCTTCAAAGATTTGAATCAACATTTATATATAGTAACACTAAAAAATAAGACCATGAATAACGCAGAAGAACTGAAGAAGCTTGTAAAGGAAAAGTACGGCGAGATTGCCCTGCAAAGCAAGGAGCAAAACGAAACCTCCTGCTGCGGCGCCACCGGCTGCTGCACCGTGGATTATGCCATTTTCGCGGATAATTACACGCAGCTCGAAGGCTATAACCCCGATGCCGACCTGGGCCTGGGCTGTGGCGTGCCGACAGAGTTCGCGCAGATAAAGCCCGGCGATGTGGTGCTGGACCTTGGCTCCGGGGCCGGCAACGACTGCTTCGTGGCACGCGCCATTGTAGGCGACACCGGCAAAGTGCTGGGCGTGGACATGACGGAGGCCATGGTTGCCAAAGCCCGCGACAACGCCGAGAAACTGGGCTTTCACAACGTGGAGTTCCGCCAGGGCGAAATCGAGGACCTGCCTTTGGCCGCCAACCGCGCCGATGTGGTGATCAGCAACTGCGTGCTGAACCTGGTGCCGGACAAGCGCAAGGCTTTCTCAGAAACCTACCGCGTACTGAAGCCGGGCGGCCACTTCAGCATCTCGGATGTGGTGCTGGTGGGCGAGCTGCCGGAGGGACTGGTGCAGGCGAGTGAACTATATGCCGGCTGTGTGTCGGGGGCTATTCAGAAGGAAGATTACCTGCAGATCATCCGCGAGGCAGGCTTTGAGAACGTGACGGTGCAGAAAGAAAAAGTCATCCAGGTGCCGGACGAGATTTTGAAAGACTACCTCAGCGAGGACGAAATCCGCGCCTTCCGTGCCAGCAACACGGGCATCTTCAGCATCACAGTATATGGCGACAAACCCGCCGCCGCTGCCTGCTGCGCCCCCGGCTCCAACTGCTGCTAACTGGTTGCTCCCACCGTGTCCTATATAGGTGCGGTGGGGCTTTATATATGAATTGCCTATCCTATATGGAATTATATCCCCCACTAAACGCAACCGTGCAGGAACTGGAGCAGGAGTTCCACCTGATTCAGACAGAGAGGAAGCAGCGCCTGCAACAGCTGACGGCCTATATACAACAGAAGCAGGCGCAGGACCTGCCGGTGCAACTGAATTTTATCTGCACCCACAACTCCCGGAGAAGCCATATGGCCCAACTGTGGGGATTGGCCGCCGCCACGCATTATGCTATTCCATATATAGCGTGCTTCTCGGGTGGCACGGAGGCAACGGCCTTTAACCAAAATGCCGTGAAAGCGATGCAGCGGCTGGGCTTTCGCATCGATAAGGGCAGTGATGCAGCGAACCCTGTTTACCAGGCCTGTTACGCCCCGAATGTACCGCCAGCGCAGGTTTGGTCTAAAGTAGTGACGGACGCCGCGAACCCCGCTACCGCCTTCGCCGCCATCATGACCTGCACCGACGCCGACCAGAACTGCCCCTTTGTCCCCGGCACCGAGCTCCGCCTCGCCCTTCCTTTCGAAGACCCGAAAGCATTCGACGGTACCCCAGAGGAAGAAGAAAAGTATCTGGAGCGGGCACGGCAGATAGGACGTGAGTTGCTGTATGCATTTCACCAGTTAAAGAAGAAGTAGTTTTTTTAACAAAACAGAAGCGGCTGTTCTTCCTGGCCACAGGTGAACAGCCGCTTCTGTTAGATGCTGGCAGGTGATTAACAACTTAAGAATCTCGGCGACCGCCCTAAATTGAACGATCCCTTTTACCCCTACTCAGCCGTGAAGGCGAAAGCCAAAGCAGGATAGGCTCCTTTTTCCTTCGCCAGAGAGGCAGGCAAGTGTACTTTCACTTTGTCTCCATCCTTTGTCCACTTCACGGCCTTCCCGTTCTGCAGAAGCTTTATTTTACTCCCCTTCCTTGGGGAATTCCCTGTCCACTCAATTGTTCTCGGTACGGCTCCGCCTTCTGGCAGGCAGGCAATGGCATAGCGCTGGCCCTTCTTCCCTTCGGTGAAGTAGGTGCTGCCATCCTGGTAATGTGCTGTGGCCCGCGTGTTATAGATGGCCTCGCCATTCGCATCAAGCCATTTCCCGACAGCCGCCAGCCGCTTTACCGCATCTTCCGGCAGCGTTCCGTCCGGCTTCGGGCCCACGCCCAGCAAGAGGCTTCCCCCTTTGGCTACTACTTCCACCAGGGTGTGTATGACTTTGGTGGGAGACTTGAAATCGTCTCCCGGCACATAGCCCCAGTTGTTTCCGAGGGTCATGCAGCTTTCCCAGGGGTTGTTGATCTGATGCTCCGGCACCCGCTGCTCTGGCGTCTGGTAGTTCTCGTAAGGGCCGTGCACGGTGCGGTCCACGATCAGCAGCCCCGGCTGCGCCTCCCGCGCCATGGTGGCAATGGCGGGCATGTCTACCTCCTGGCTGAACTCGGGTATGGGAGCGCCCCAGGAACGCACCTCGTCGTTTACCGTGTGCAGCGGCCTTACCCAGCCGCCGTCCAGCCACAGGATGTCCATCGAGCCATAGTCGTGCATCAGTTCACTGATCTGGTTGTAGGTAAATTGCTGGTACTGCTTCCAGCGCCAGGGGTGCTTGCGGATGTCGTAGTTCACGTTGCGGTTCGGGGTGGCGTACTTTGGCCACCAGAAATACTCCGAGTGCCAGTCCGGCTTCGAGAAATAGGCCCCTATCATGAAACCCTCTTTCCGGAATGCGTCAAACACATGCTTTGCCACATTGGCGCGTGGGTTGCTGCCGAAAGGCCCGTTCGTGATTTTGAAGTCCGTCTGCTTCGTGTCGAACATGTTGAACCCGTCATGGTGCTTGGTGGTGAACACCAGGTAACGCATGCCTCCCGCTTTGGCGGCGCTTGCCCACTGCTCCGGGCTAAAGTTGACCGGGTTAAACTCTTTGTTCAGCCCCCAGTACCATTCCTTGAAATCGGGGTAGGCGATGGTGCTGTCGCGCTCAATCCAGTCTTCGGAGCACAGGGCCCACGACTCGATGATGCCCGGCACCGCATATAGGCCCCAGTGGATGATCATCCCGAACTTCTGATCCTGCCACTTGTCCAGTTTTTTCAGCACCAGCGGGTCGGTGGGCGCCTCGTAGCTGGCAGACTGGCGGTGCAGGTTGTCCGTCTGGGCCTGTAAAGGGGTAGCGGCACCCATGGTTAAAAGCAGCAAAGCAACCGCCTTCGCCGAAGCTGCTTTTTTGTATGTACTCAAAATCATAAAATTCTATAATTCACACCTGCCCCGGTAAGCTGGCCATATATACTTTCGCTGAAATGCAACACCTGCCGCCGAAAGTTACGTGCAGTTTGATGTCTTAGCATATTGTCTGCTGTAAAACGCGGCAGCGTCCAATCTTAATAAAACATATATGGATAAGCAACCTGCGATTCGCTTTAGCTACTTATCCATATATAGGTTCTGGGGAATATATTTTTTACTGCCCCCCCTCGCCAAAGTCCGGCGCGGGCTTGTCGTACCACACCCGCTCCTGGCTCAGCACATTCAAATCTCTGCTGCCGAGGGTAAAGCCTTGCTCCGTTAAGGCGTCAGACCAGTTTTCGCGGTTCAGCTCGCCCGGGTCGATCAGCCAGAAACGACGCGGAATCGGCTCGTTGAACGGCTCCCGGCTGTAGTAATCAGAGCCGTAGGCAGGGTACCCTGTTCTGCGCACAAACACAAAAGCCTCGTTTGCCAGGCGGTAGAAGTTGATGTACTGCTGTATGTAAATGCGCTCCAGATCGTTCTCCCCGTTCAGTTTCACCTCCGGGCCTTCTATATAGGCCTGAATGGCGGCCTCTGCGTTATCTTCCGAAAAGGCGGTGGCAGAGCCTGCCTCCCGCGCAATCTCGTTCATGGTCCGGATGGAGGAGGCGATGCCCTGCTCGTACCACTCTGCCGCCGTTCCTTTCGTGTCAATGCCGCCGCCATAGCCTTTCTGGATAAACTCGGCTATATAGAAGCAGGTCTCCGCGTGCGTTACCAACACATGCACGAAGTTGCCGCTGGCGTTGTCGAGGCGCGGCGAAAAGAAGCGCCGGTTGATGGTCGATATCAGGTTGTACCGGAGCGGACCCACCTCCAGCGGTGCGCTCATATAGGCGGCTATCTCCGGCCTCGTGGTCCAGTCGGCAGGGCCGCCCTGGTACATGATCAGCGGATCGCTGGGGTCAATGAAGGCTGGGAGTTGCACGTTGTATTTGTCGAGCGAATCGCGGAAGCTTCCTGTCAGGTCGTTCGCATCGAAGTACACGGGCAACCGGGGGTCTTCTGCCTCCTTCATGAAACCGACCAGCGAGAGGCTGCCAAACCTGCGGCTGCGGTAGTCTATGTCGCTGGGGTTGAAGGGCGAGAAGTTTGTGTTCCGGTACGACAGTTGCTCCTCGTCTGCCACAATCGGCCCGGTTTCGTCCTGCATGACCTCCTGGAAAATTGCCTGGGCTTTCGCTGCATCCTGGTTCTGGTAGCGCACGGCAATCCGCAGTTTCAGCGTGTTGGCCAGCTTCGCCCACTTGGTGTAGTCGCCCTGGTAATAGATGTCGGAGGTGCCATAGGATTCCTGATCAGTCAGCGAATTGTTGCCAAGCGCGCCGATGGCCCTGTCCAGCTCGACCAGCCAGGTGTCGAGCAATTCCTTCTGCGCGTCATATTTCGGGCTGTACATGGCATCGTAGCGCCCCTGCACCGCTTCGGTGTAAGGAATGGAGCCGTTCATGTCCGTCACCTTCAGGCCATGCAGCACCTGCAGCACATAGGTGACGGCGGCCGCCTTCTGATACCTGTCCTTGTCCGGCTTTGCCTCTATCTGCCGCCGAATCTCAAAAAGGTTTGGCAGGATTTCGTTGTAGTAAGCGCTGTAGCGGGTGTTTACGTTATCTGAAAGCTCAAAGGGGCTGGCGCTCATATGCTGGGTGTACCGGAAAAGCTGCTCCAGGCTCTCCCATATCCACTCGGTGCCCTGGTAAGACGCAACCCGGTCCTCGGCGTAGGCCAGCAGGAATTTTATATCCGGATCATCGACTACGGTCTGGCTGGTGTTTATCTCATCGAAGTCTTTCTCGCAGGAGTAAGAGATGCCCCCCAAAGCGGCAATGAGCGCGAGCGCCGCATATTTCTTTATCTTTATCATGTTCTTTTAAGTTGAATTGGTGGATGTGGCCTCCGGCTTAGATGCCGAGCCTCAGGGTAAAGCCCATGTTGCGGACCATTGGCAGGAAACCGTACTCTCCTGCCACCGCCGTGCTGTTCGACAGGTTGGAGGCCGGGTTGATGTCAAACGGCAGGCTGTTGTACAGGTAGCCGAGGTCTCTGCCCACCAGGCTCAGGCTCAGCGAAGTCAGTTTCAGCTTGCTGTAGATGCTCTCCTGGAAATTGTAGGACAGCGACACCTCCCGCAGGGCCACCCACGAGTTTTCCCAGATCATCAGGTCAGACACGCCGGTGGAAGAGGAACCATAACGGTAGTAATACTGCGGCGCGTGCGTCGGCTCCACAAAGCCCTGCTCATATGCCTCCTCGAAAGTCATGCCTCCCACGTCCACGCTGCTGCCGTCCGGAAGCGTCACCATCTGGCCTGGTGCAAACACGCCCTCCACGATGATACCGTCGTCGTAAGTCTGGCCGTCGTAGGCGCTGGTCCAGGTAATGCCGCCATGCTCCGCGTCTCTTCCGAAAAGCGTGTTCGGCAATACGCCCGTGTGCGTGCCCAGCCTGTAAGACGACAGAATGATGTCGCCGCCCACTTTGGCATCTATCAGCACGCCGAGGTTCAGGCGGCCCAGCGTGAAGTTGTTCTGCAGGCCCCAGCGGTACTTTGCGTTTATATCACCTATCGTCTGCAGCTCGTTGCTTCGGGCCGGGAAAGCGGCCCGGGCATCAGAGCGCCACGACAAAACGGGCTTCCCGTTGTTGGGGTCGTCCACGGGGTTGCCGTTTTCATCCTCCGCCTGGTACTTCTTGGAATGGATTCGCGAACGGATGATGCCGTAAGACTCACCGGCTATGGCGTACGTGCCCACCTCGAAGATGTCACCGCCCAGTTTAAACTCCTTCACGCCCTCGCTCAGGCTGATGATTTTGTTTTTGTTGTGGGAGATGTTGCCGCTGATGTTCCACTGGAAATTGTTGGTCAGCACCGGCGTGGCGTTCAGGGCAAACTCAATTCCCCGGTTCTGGATGTTGCCCGCGTTGATAATCACGGACCGGACGCCTGACTCCTGCGGCACCTGTATCGGCAGAATCTGGTTTTTGGTATTGTCCTGATACACGGTCACATCGAAGCCGACCCGGTCGCTGAGGAAGCGCATCTCCAGGCCCAGTTCTTTCGCAAGTTTCCGTTCCGGCTTCAGGTTTGGCTGTATGCCGTTGGAGTTGTTGAACGTGGAGAGCGAGATGTTCTGCCCGTTGATGGTCGCGAAGCCGTTGAAGATGAAGCCGGGGTTCAGGGTATAGGGGTCCGTGTCCTTTCCGAGCGCCGCCACGTTTGCCCGCAGTTTCGCGAAGGAAACGGCTGTGGGCAGTCCCAATGTCTCTGAAAACACCCATGACAAACTGGCCGATGGGTAGTTATAGAAATTGTTGCCGGTTCCGTCAGAGTAAGTCAGGGCCGAAGACCAGTCGCCGCGCCAGGTGGTTTGCAGGTACACCTGATCCCGGAAGGCAAAGTCGGCGCTCGCGTACAGCGAGTTGAGGTGCTTGTTGTAAGTGATGCCGCCAGCCACCTCGTTCGGCAGCCGCGAGTTCGTCACGAAATAACCGGCGGGGATGTTCAGGCCGCCTGAAGTGCCGATGCTGTTGAAATCGATCTGCGTGCGCTGCGTCTCGCCGCCTATATAGCCGTTAAAGTCGAAGTCTTCGCTGAGGGTTTGGGTAAAAACGGTCATCCACTTCAGGAAGCCGGTGTTCTTGGAGGTCTGGGCAAGCGAGTAGTAGCCGCCATCGCGGTTGCTCTGTCCCGCGAAATTGTATCCCTGTCCCAACTCGCGCACCTCGTTGTTCTTATAGATGTTGTTCACGTTGCCCTCCAGCACCACCTTCATCCAATCCGTTACTTCAGCTGTCAGGGCGATGCGCCCGCGCATCATCTGCTCCTTCTGCACATAGTCGTTCTCGTAGAGGCTGAACCAGAAGTCGGCGCCGGGCACCTTGTTCGGCTCATTGGGGTCCAGCGGGCGGGGCACGCCGCCGAAGGCGCCGATATAGTTTTCGCGCTGGCGCCAGTAGTCGGTGTCGTAGTTGCGCGGGAAAATCCAGGTATAGGCCTTGCCGAAGTTGCCGGAGGCAAAGGCATCCTGCGAGTTCAGGTTCGGCGGGTTCTTCGCCTCTGTGGCCGTGTAGTCTCCGCTTAGGTCAATGCTGAATATATCGTTGAATATATGGGTGGCGCGCGCGCTGAAGCCGTTCTTCAGCATCTCGTTGCGCGGCACCACGCCCCGGTTCTCGTCGTGGCTGTAAGACACCCGGAAGGTGGATTTATCGGTGCCCCCCTGTATGGCCACGTTCGTGTTAGAGGACACGCCCCTGTCAAAAGCCTCCAGGAAGTTGTCGGGCTGCGCCTCGTAGCGGGTAATCGTGCCGTCGTAGTTCAGCACCTCCTGCCCGTCCAGGCGCGGGCCCCAGTTCTCCAGCTCGCGGTTGATGCCCGGGTCTATATAGGGCATGCCGGTAATCGGGTCGATGGGGAACACCTTTGTCCGGAAGTTCTGATCGGAGCCGTAGTTGGGCTCCCGGAAATCCGTGAAATAGGCGCCTACGCTGCCGCCCCCGAACTCGTTCTGGAACTGCGGCCCTTTGAACGGATCGGCCACATGCACCGACTGCGTCACGGTTATGCCAAGCCCTTCCTGCTTCGAGCCTTTCTTGGTCGTGATCAGCACCACCCCGTTGATGGCCCGCGCGCCATATAAGGCGGCGGCGGCAGATCCCTTCAGGATGGAGATGCTCTCGAAGTCCTCCATGTTCAGGTTCTTGAGGTCGTTGCCGAAACTGCGCCCGCTGAGGCCGTTGACGTCATTGTCCAGTATCACCCCATCGATCACGAAAATTGGTTGGTTGTTGGTGCTGAGCGTGGAGTTACCGCGAATCTGGATTTTCGAGTTGCCGAAAACGCCTCCCGCGCTCTGGTCAATCTGCACGCCGGCCACCTTGCCCTGCAGCGCGTTCACGGGGTTGGCTTCCAGTTGCGTCTCCACATCAGAGGCCTTGAGCTCTGTGACGGAGTAGCCCAGTTGCCGCTTTTCCCGGCTGATGCCGAGCGCCGTCACCACGACCTCCTCCAGCCGCTTGGTGTCTTCTTCCAGGACGATGTTCAGGACAGCGGCATTGTTCACCGGCACCTCTTTCGTGGCATAGCCCAGGAACATGACCTGCAATACCGCATCCGGGGCCACGGCAATGTTGAAATTACCAGTGGCATCCGTGGCAACGCCGTTGCCCGTGCCCGATTCAATCACGCTCACGCCGGGCAAGGGCGTGCCTGAGGCGTCTTTCACCGTGCCCGTCACGTTGCTTTTGGTCTGCGCAAAACCAACGGCGCTGCACAGGAGCGTCAGGAATAGAAATAGTATCCGTTTCTTCATATGGATTGGGGGTTATATAAGGTGTAAAAGCAAGCACAGAATATTCATCGGCCATATATAGCTGGCACAACTAAAGGCAAATCAGCTGCCTACGCCCGTTTCAACGCGGCTGGTAAAACCTGCAGAAGCAGGTGACCGCCAGCCTGAGCCTACAGGGTAAATAATTTATATATGGTTACTAACTGGTAATCAAAGGGCTTTGGTCCGCTGCAGTCCCACAGTTCCAGGGAGGTGCGGACTGTGGAAAGCCTCCCGCCGGATGCATTGCGCCCATGTTTGGGCAGCTCCTGCAGGATAGATAGAAGCATCCTGTTCTCTGTGGCAGAACTTCCACTGGTGGAGGCGCATACCCGACAGCGTGCTGCTAATTTCGAATAAGCCCGGCTGCTTCCTGAAATAGTGTTCTAATGTATATGTTAAAATAAGTAAAAACAAGTATTTTTAAATTATGTTTGCGCGCACACCACCTATGTTGCCGCAAACACCGCTAAAGCGCATGCCATGAACATATTTAAAGTTGCAACAGAAAAAGGATTATATAGGACGTTGAATTTTGACTTAATTTAGCAACTTAGCAGGTCCCGGACTGCTCCGCCCCGCTCTTCCTGTATCAGGCAGATGCCGGTGCCCACAGACCGTGACGCAGTTTCAGCAAGCCATAGCCAGACACCTTTTATACCAGATTTATACCAGCGCCCCACCGTATGAGCAAGAAGAAAATCAGGATCAAAGACATTGCACAACTGGCGGGCGTCTCCGTGGGCACCGTCGACCGGGTGCTGCACAAGCGCGGGAAAGTGTCGGAAGAGGCCCTGCGGAAGGTGCAGGACACCCTGCGCGCCATCGAGTACAAGCCCAACCTGATAGCGCGCACCCTTGGCTCCAAAAAGATATACCGCATCGCAGCGCTCATCCCGGATCCGTCTTTAGACGAGTACTGGAACCTGTCTTACCTCGGCATCGGGCAGGCGGAGGAGGAATGGGCGCAGTACGATTTCCATGTGGAGCCTTTCTTCTTCAACCTCTACGACAGCAACTCCTTCCGGAGCGTGGCTGAGGCTGTGTGCGCCAGCGCGCCTGACGGTATTCTGGTGGCCCCTGTCTTCTATCAGGAGGCCCTGCCTTTTTTCGGTTTGTTAAATGCCAAAGGGATTCCCTACGTGCTTTTCAACACGAACATACCGGAAGTGGAGCCGCTGAGCTTTATCGGCCAGAATCTTTTTGAGAGCGGGAAAGTAGGCGCAGAGCTTCTCTATCTGCAACAGAACACAAAGGGCACGTTTGCCCTGCTGCACATCAATGAAAACAGCCTCAACTCCGTGCACCTGCTCGAGAAAGAAAGAGGCTTCAAGGAATATTTCAGGGAGAACAACCTGCAGGCGGATATCCAGGTGTTGGACTCAGGCAACGGAGAGGGGGCTTCGGTGGAGAAAAGAATCGGGGAACTCCTGCTGCACCCGGAACTGAAAGGCATACTTGTCACTACCTCGAAGGCCATTCCGCTGGTGTCGTCCCTGCTGGAGAAGCATGGGAAGCGCGACATCCGGCTGGTGGGGTATGACTTGTTAGAGGAAAACATTCACTACCTGAAAACGGGCGTCGTCAACTTCCTGATAAACCAGAACCCGAAGCGCCAGGCATTTCTGGGCATCACATATCTGGCCAATTACCTGCTGCTTAAAAAAGAGCCCCCGCGCACCGACCTTTTCCCGCTCGAGATCATCACCCGCCAAAACCTGAAATCCTACCTGGAATCGGAGATACACTGAGGCGTCCATATGGCAGTGTGTGCCTCCATATCGCCGCCGTTGTTGGTTTTATCACCAACACCGATATAGTTACTCCCCCGCCTCAAAACTTAATCCGCTGGATGCGCACGGCGTTCAGGATGGCCAGCAGCGCTACGCCAACATCGGCAAACACGGCACCCCACATGGTAGCCAGGCCACCGGCACCTAAGAGCAGCACCGCCGCCTTCACGGCAAAAGCCATCCCGATGTTCTGCCACACCACCTGCTTCGTTTTCCGGCCAATGGCGATGGCCGTGGCGACTTTAGAAGGCTGGTCGGTCTGAATCACCACGTCGGCTGTTTCGATGGCCGCGTCGGAGCCCAGGCCGCCCATCGCCATGCCCACATCCGAGAGGGTAATCACAGGCGCATCGTTAATGCCGTCTCCCACAAAAGCCACCTTTCGCTGCTGTGCCTTCAGTTCCTCCACTTTCGCTACTTTGTCCTGCGGCAAAAGTCCGCCATAGGCCGCATCCAGTTGCAGTTCCTTCGCTACCCTCTGCACAATGGCTTCCTTGTCGCCCGACAGCATGATGAGGTGCCCCACCCCCTGCTGCCGCATCGCTTTCACGGCGGCAGCCGCATCTGCTTTTAGCTTGTCGGCAATGATGATGTGGCCGGCGTAGCTGCCGTTGACGGCCACCAGCACCGTGGTATACGGAACGGCATCGATGGTTACGTCATAGGCCACGCCCTGCTGGAGAAGCAGTTTCCCGTTACCGGCCAGCACTTCATCGCCTTCCACCAGCCCAATTATACCATGACCAGCTATTTCCTGCACCTGCGTTGCCTGCAGGCTCACTTTGCCAGCATAATTGGCAATGGCCTGCGCCACCGGGTGGGTGGAAACAGCCTCCACAGCCGCCACATACGCCAGGAACTCCTGTTCATCGGGCCACACCGTCTGCACTTCCTGCACCTCAAACACCCCCTCCGTCAGGGTACCGGTCTTGTCCATCACCACGGTGTCCACCTGCGTAATCAGGTCGAGGAAGTTCGCCCCTTTGAACAGGATGCCGTTGCGCGAGGCCGCCCCGATGCCCCCAAAGTAGCCAAGCGGAATAGACACCACCAGCGCGCAGGGGCAGGAAACTACCAGGAACACGAGGGCCCGGTAAAACCAGTCGCCGAACACATAGCTGCTGACGAAAAAGTAAGGCAGCAGCGTAATGGCGAGCGCCAGAAAGAAAACAATCGGGGTATATACTTTGGCAAAGCGGGTGATAAACTGCTGCGTCTTCGCTTTTCTGCTGCCCGCCTCCTCCATCAGTTGCAGGATCTTTGACAGGGCACTGTCTTCGTATGCGGCTGTTACCTGCAGGGTGGCGGCTGTGTTCAGATTAAGCATACCAGCCAGCACTTTGTCGCCCCGGCGCTTGATGTCAGGCTTCGCCTCGCCGGTGAGGGCTGCGGTGTTGAAGGCCGCCGCTTCTGTCAGCAGTTCCCCGTCCAGCGCCACCTTCTCCCCCGGACGCACCAGGATGCGCTCGCCTATCCAGACATCTTTAGCGGGAACGCTGGTGGTGCCGGTGGCTGTCTGCAGGTTCACCATATCGGGCCGGTTGTCTATCAGTTCCTTAATCGATTTGCGCGACCGCACCACCGCCGCCTCCTGGAAATGCTCGCCTATCACGTAAAACAGCATCACAGCTACCCCCTCGGCATATTCGCCCAAATAGAAAGCACCCAGCGTGGCCACCGTCATCAGCAGGAACTCGTTAAAGAAGCTGCTGCGCAAGCTGGTGACGGCATGCCACACCACCCGCCAGCCAACCAGCGCATAGGCCAGCCCGTACGTCACAAACCGGGCGATGCCCGTGAACCAGGCGGCGTCTATATAGTCCAGTATTAGTCCCGTAACCAGCAGCACCAGGCTCAGGATGGTGGGCAGGTAAGATGCCTTTGCCTCCTCGGCCGCCTGCTGCTGCCCAGCCGCAGCGCTGCACGCCCCGCCCGAGCAGCAGGCATCGTCCTGCGGTCCGGGTGCCGCGGCTGTTCTGGGGGAGGTAATCTCGAGTGGTTTGAAATCTGTCGTTATATCTTCCTTATCGTGCGTCATCAGGTACTCCCTATCTGTTTTAAGATTCTTACGCAAACAACTGGCTCCTGCCCCTTGTGTCTTCTATAGAGGCATATGGCATGAGGCTTTGCTGCTGCTTATGATACAAACATACCAAACCTGTTACTGTTTTCTGTTACATCATTCTGAAGAAGCGTTGCTTGTTCTGTGCCTGAAGGGCAGCAGCTTTTACCAGATGTTCCTCCTATGCGCAGCCTGAATGAGAAATTACTCCGGCCTGAACCCACCGCCCTCCATATAAGCCAGCTTGTTGCCGTGTCTCCCGACGGCGAGGTGGCCATTGCGTTCAACAATAACCCGATGAAGCACTCCTGCCGCGTGCAGGGCGGAGAACATGTAGTGGCCGCATTGAAAGAAGAAACCGGCTAATAAACCCAAGTTGCGATTTACTCTTGTCGTGGCGATATGACCTACCTATCCGGGGAGGGGAATCTCCTCGGAAACAGGCAATCCAAGGAAAGTGCAGGTTAATTTTGTCCGGGTAATTATATCTCCTTGTTACTGCGTATCAGCCCCTTGCCGCCTGCCCCAAGCCACAGCAGGATAAGCACCAACTCGCCCGCCGCGTCCAGCAGATATATGTCCCGGATCACATCCGCCAGGGCGTAGTACACATCGATGCCCGTCAGACCGACTGCCCCTGCGATGCCAAGAAATTTTATCTCCGGCGTCACGCGCCCTCTGAGGCCAGCCAGCAGCAGCACAACCCCTATGGCGGTGATAAGCACGCTCACGGTGTAGAGCAGCCATATATCCTCTTTGGGGCCTGTCACCCACAGAAAGCTGGGCAGGTGCAGGAAGGGCCACACCCCTGTCAGGAGCCAGTAGATGCCCTGCAGTTTTGCCACCAGGTTCAGGTCGGGCTTCATATAGGGTTGGTGCCGGTTAGATATGCAGTTGGTCGTAGGTGGGGATGGTATACCGCTCGCCGTTCGAGAGCAGGTGTACTTTCAGGTCACAGACCGTAAAAGGCTCACCCGTCTCAATCTCATATATGTTGGTGCGGGAAATGCCGGTGCCGTCAACTATTGTCACCAGCCCACTCCCCAGCACTTCTATCTCTTTCCCTTCCCGCACATAGATGGCGGTATCCTCTTCCAGTCCAATGCCGATACAGCCGGGGTTGGTGGCAATGCACTGCGAGATGCGCACAATGCGGCCCCGCTGGATAAAGTGGGTGTCGATGGCGATGTTTTTCAGGAACTCCAGCCCGGTGGTGATGCGCACGTCTCCTTTTATAGACCCTCCTTTTGCTACGCCTTCGTAAATCATGGGCGTAGACATGGCAGTGGCGCCGGCGCTGGTGCCGGCAATCAGGATGTCGTCGTAGGTGTAGCGCTCCTTCATCAGTTCCAGCACCGCCGTGCCTCCCAGAATGGAAGTCAGGCGCAGCTGGTCGCCGCCCGTGAACATGATACCTGCCGCCGCCTCCACCAGTTTATGGAAAGCGGGGCCTTGGGCTTCGCTTCGCTGCCGTATGTCCAGCACCTCCACGCGCTTAACGCCGAGGCTTCTGAAGGTACTGATATATTCCTTGGAAACCTCTTCGGGTATGGCAGAGGCCGTGGGCACCACCAGCACCATCGGGTCCGCGCCCCGCAGCTCGCTCACCAGAAACTTCAGGATTTCCTCGCTCTCAAAATCCACGTTCCGCTTCTGTTCCTCCTTCAGGTCCCCATTTCCTCTGTCCTCATGGCCACCAATAGCCAGCAAACGGCCTTTGGGCACTGGGGCCTCCTGCTGATGCGTGTGCCGGTCCGACACTTTTTTATTCGCCATTTTTTTCTTGGGATAAAGCCAGATTCGTCTGTTAAGTATTATGGTTTCTGGTAGCTGGCTACCCGGGCCGACACAGTGGCGCCAGCGGCGGGCTTCTGTGAAAAGTTCACCCATCCCTCCCGCTTCGACCCCTGCGGCACAAAATTGAGCTGCAACTCTGCCTTTTCCACCTCTTCCCCGCCCTGCTCCAGCACCAGTTCCACCAGCACCGACTCAGCTGTCTCGCCGCCAGTGTTGCGCACCACCACGCGGTAGCGGTTGGGCTGCGCCTCCGAGGGCTCTGGCCAGTACTCCACCAAAATCTCGGGAGGGCTTGGTTTGTGGTTGTACACCTGGTACCCCAGGTAAGTGAAAATTGAGAGGAGCAGTGCCAGCCCCAGCCAGAACACGGCCCACTCCAGCAGGTTCTTCTTGTCTTTGACCTCTTCCTTCTCTTTTAAATTTTCCATCAAAGTGCTATTTAATCAGCAGCCTCCCGGCGGAAGCCCCGAGGGAGGATAAGACGCCAAGGGTGATGCATTGGGCGAAAGCGTTCCAGAAGCTCATGTTCTCGAAGCGGCCGAAGAACCACAGCACGAAAGCCGAGGCCGCCAAAGCGACTATATAGGATATGCACGTGTCGTGGATGATGCTGTAGGCCGTGACTTTGTCCGGTTTTGGGTTTGTGCCTTTGAAATCGCTGAAGGTCATGACCACCGTGCTCAGCAGCAGCGACACCACGGCCATCAGCAGCACATGCACTGGGTCGGCCTCTACGGCAATCATCAGTATTTCCTCGGTTGGGGCCACGTTGCCGCCCACCAGAATGGCCCCGCAGAGGGCAAGCACCGCCGTGCCCAGGCTGCCGGTCCGGCTTCCTTCATCCTGCCCGCCTACTTCGCCAGCGCTGCCCTCTTCCTCGCTGCCACCGCTGTCCGCGCCCAATTGCGCAGTGCCCACCGACACCCCGATGGAAACAGCCATGGCCTCAACAATGACCTTGCCCATCAACTCCTCCACCGACATGCCGCTGAGCGAGATGCGGCCCAGCATCAGCAGCACCCCGAACGAAAGCGCCAGGCCAATGCCCATCTCCTCCACCGAGTCCACGAAGACGCTGCGCCACGAAGCATCCTCCCGCATGCCGGCATAGCGGTTATAACCCAGCAAGAGCAGGTAGGTGGTGATAACGAGTAGAATAAGTTGCGCGGGCGAGGCAATGAAACCCGCCCACCACACCTCCATGGTATAGAGCAGCGGAAAGCTGAAAAGCAGGCCCCCGGCTATCCCGCGGGCATACTCTTTCAGCGACTCCGACACCGGCCTGTTCAAGCTATCCTTCATCTTTCCTTTCCCGGGTTTATGCTGTATAGGTTCGGCACCATTCCACCCTAACATCGGGCGGGCTTTCTATTCTGTTTCTCCCTTGGCCATGCTGAACCGGAGACTCGTCAGGAGTTACGGCGGCAGATGCCAAGAGTTAGACAAAACCGACACTTTAAGTACTTAAACTTAAATCTGTACGGCTTTTACTCAAAATTCCAAACTTCCGGTGCCTGTTTGTTTAATCGCTAAATTCCTGAACACCAAGCTGGGCCCAAACGAAAAAAGCCTGCAAAAACGCAGGCTTTTTTCGCCATTTAAGTACCCCGGCTTGCTCGAAGGCCGGGGAAACAAAGCTGCGGCTTCGCGCCTGCAGCCTGGCTCTATCCCTTCCCTGAACTGTCAGATGGTGTGTGGTACCGTTGGCTGGCGGCCCCGTAGTTGTAGTGTATAAAGGCGTGGTAAGACATTGTTTCTTCGTCCGCGTGATGCAGTTGCGCTGAGGCGTTGAGCAGCGTAGCCACAGGCTGATAGCCCCCATTGCCATGCTTGCCCCTGTTTGTAATATCAATCCTGATAATGCGTGTCTCCAGCATGGGGAGGCACATGGCAGTGCCCTGCGGCACTGCAGCCAAAGCGCTTCTGTGCCGCTCCGGAATGTTAATGTTGTGGTGCGGCCTGCTTTTGCTACCCCAAATCTCTGTTGCTTTCATGGCTTTAGAAGTATGTGATCGGGTGCGCTTGTCTGTACATCCTGCGCCGTAGTAAAGGGTAACTGGCCGGTTGGGGATGTAAAAAGTTGGCGGCTGCATCGCAGATTCTTTAACAAGGCAGAAGGAGCGCCGCCCTCAGCACCCATAAAAGGTTGGCTGCTCCTTCGCCTTGTAAATCTAAAGAAACTATAAAACCAGAGGCATTTGCCTAAAGAACCTTCCGTGAAACTGCTTCCGGCCGATTGCTTCGATCATCTGTATGTACGCCCCTTGTGCGCGTATGTCAACTCGGCGGAGGTCAATTAAGTGTTTCTTCCCTCAAATACCGTATTAACTCAGCGAAAAACAGTTGTGCGGCGACTACAGCAACAAAGTCACTATCATCAGGAAGCAGTGTGCCTTTGCAGCGCTGCTTCGAGCGCCTGCCTTAGTTCCTGCAGGCTTTTCAGCGCGTTCAGCTCTTTGGCATCCAGCAGCACTTCCACCTCATTCTCCGCAGTTTGCAGCGCCACCAACGGATACACCATACGCTCGGCTCCCGCTTTCCACGCATCGCGGTATATAAACTCCGCCTCCAGCGGCAGACTTCTGATATAGTCCGCCCACTCCTGCTTCATCGTGAACGTGCCGTGGGTGAGGGCGCACAGGCTGCAACTGTATGTGGCAGGCGAAATGGCTTTGTGTGCAAAGTCCGTCAGTTTACTGAAGAAACCACTATCCGCGTTATATATAAAGAGTAGTTTGGGGAAAGCAGGACCTAAGGTTTTGGACATTAGATGCTATACGTTAGACAATTGATGCTAGAGCGACGGGGCTTGAATTCGGAGGAATCTACAAGGAAAATTGTCATCGCAACCCTACATAAACAGTTTCATGCCTTGTGTCAAATATTAAACCTGTAATGTCTGTTGTCATGCGCCTCCCAACTCACTGCCATATCGTGGCGGAGTCGTTGCCGGTCAGGATGGGAATGTCGGTGATGCGGCCTTGCTCGGGGCCGTTCTCGAGTTTCAGCACCCCGCGCGGGCAGACGGTGGCGCAGATGCCGCAGCCCACACAGGAGGCACGCACGATGTTCTGGCCGCGCTGCGCGTACCAGCGCACGTCGATGCCCATCTCGCAATAAGTGGAGCAGTTGCCGCAGGAGATGCACTGGCCGCCGTTAGTCGTTATCCTGAACCTGGACTTAAACCGTTGCACAATGCCGATATAGGCTGCCAGTGGGCAGCCGTAGCGGCACCACACGCGGTTGCCCATCAGCGGGTAAAAGCCGACACCAATCACACCGGCAAAGGCGGCGCTTATCAGGAAGCCGTACCATTGCTGCACCACGCCCGTCGCGCCGCCCAGCCACTGGAAACCGGAGAAATAGTTGGCAACGGTCATAACCGTCATCACCACGGCAAACACCAGCACGCTGTGTACCAGCACCCGCTCCACGTTCCAGGCCTTCAGCGACTTGTCGGACAGGTGGCGGAACGGGTCACCGGCGGTTTCGGCGAGGCCCCCGCAGCCGCACACCCAACTGCAATACCAGCGCTTGCCGTAAAAGTACGTCATCAGCGGCACGCCCAGCACCACCAGGATAATGCCCCACATCAGCATGAACATGCCGACTCCGCCGCTGCTCAGGAAATTTTCCACACGGTGCTCAAAAAAGAAGGTGTAATCGAGGGGCCATATGTTCTTGAGGTCCTGCCAGGGCTTGTTAAGCAGCACCAGTATCTCCGGAATCAGGAAGGCGAAGGACAGCTGGAAGAACATGACCGAGGCGGTGCGCAGCGTCTGGTACTTGTTGCCCCGGTGCTTGCGGAACATCCGTACGCCCATCACCAAAATGGCCAGCGTATATATAAGCCCGTACATAAACCACTGGCTGGCAGGGTTGCCGGAGAGCGCCAGGCTGATGGGGTCGGCCAGCAGCACCAGGTTGGCGATATAGGCCGGGAACCAGTACAGCACGATATAAAAGAGAATCAGGTAGGTACCGAGCACAATGCCCAGCCAGCCCCGTGATTTGAGGGAGGAGAACATGATGCCGTTGTGCTTCACGCCTTCCGGCTCGTGCCGGTACTGGGGCAGCACATACAGCAAGCTTCCCAGAGCGCCCGCAAAAACAGTCAGCAGCAGCAGAAGCAGCTTGTTCTCAGCCACAAAGCCCACACTGGCCGCCCTTGTGACGGAGAAGGCATAGTCGTCCCATATCACCCGCTCGTACTGCCCCTCCGTTTTCAACTGGTCGTTATAGGTGCCGAAATACCCGTTGAAATCGCTGACGAAGGCGAAGGTGGAGGGGTAGGTTTTGTTCAGCATGGGCGTAAGTTCCTTCTTCAATACAGCGTAATGCTCCTGCTTCACGGTTTGTTTCAGCACCGTATCCGTCAGCCGGAACTGCCCCAGGAACACCAGCGAGGTAAAAAAGACAAGCGCAGCCAGCAGTAAAATCAGTCCGGATTTTTGTATAAAGTTCATATCGGATTATCGGCTGAAGAATGAGAAAAGCCCCTTTTTCTTTCGGGGTTGCAGGGATGTGTTGAACTGCTCGTTATATGCCTGCAGGATTTCGGCATGGTGCCTGTCGTAAAATTCCGGGTTGAAATCCGCCTCCTCCAGATGCAGCAGCACGTTTTCAATGGTCCAGCCTTCTTTGAGGGCCTTGTCGAAGAAGTTGTGGCGCAGGCGCATCCCAAAAGCGTTCACCCCGGTAACTGCCTTTGTCCCGGCGTCAAACACGGCTCTGAAACAGATTTTGCCATTGGTGTGTTCCCAGTACAGCGACTGCAGTTCCTCGCCCCACGCAGGAGGCACCACGCCATATGTCTGAAATTCGATGTCGAGGAACTTGGCGGAGTTGAACCAGGGGCCTGGCCGGTACGGCACCCGCTTCTCGGTGAGGCTGTAGGCGAGGGTTTCGCCGTGCATGCGGCCTGTGTACCACGTCTGCTCCACGCTCCGGCGGCCGGGCGGCGGCGTCCGGAACTCCGCGCAATCCCCGATGGCATATACCTCTGGCATGTTGGTGGCAAAAAACTCGTCTACCAATATGCCCCGGTTCGTTTCGAGCGGCGTGTCTTCCACCAGCGCAATGTTCGGGCTCACACCCACGGAGATGCCGACGAAACTGCAGTCAATCTGCTCGCCTGTGGAGGCCACCACGCCCTTCACGCTGCCGGTGCCGTCGTCCTGTATTTCCATCAGCTCGTGTATCAGCCGCAGGTCGATGTGGTGCTCCCGCACGTGGCGGTTTACGAGCTGCGCCTCCTGCACCGGCAGCACATTCCCCCAGAAGTTCTCCTCCCGCACCAGAAACGTGACCGGTATATGGCGGCTGTGCAGCATCTCCGCCAGCTCAATCCCGATCAGGCCGCCGCCCACCACCACCGCCCGCCGGCAATTCCGGGTGTTCACCTCCATTTCCTCCAGGTCCTGCAAACTGTAAAGCCCCTGCACGCCCTTCAGGTCCTGCCCCGGCCAGCCGTATTTGTTGGGTGTGGAGCCGGTGGCCAGAATCAGCGTGTCATATATAACGGGGGGCTGCTGTTGCAGCTGCAGCGTTTTTTGCTCAAAATCGATGTGCGTGACCCAGTCATATATGAGCTGCAGCCGGTTTTTGGCCCAGAAAAAGTCCTCGTACGGCTTGAGGTGCGCATACTTCATATGCCCCATGTAGAGGTACATGAGCGCCGTGCGCGAGAAGAAATGCTCGGTCTCCCCGGAGATGAGGGTAATGTTCGCGGCGCTGTCGCGCTTGCGGAGATGGCGCGCGCACGTAACCCCCGCAATGCCGTTCCCGATGATCACGATGCGGCGCCCTCCGGCCTGTGCTCCAATCGCTTCTTTATTCCTCACGCGCTGTTTGTTTCTGGATGATATGGATGGCTTATTCTATATAGGATGCGAACATGCCGCATGAGTAAAATTAAGTATTTTAGGGTTGTTAGTCCCTGTTTAAAAGGTTGACAGTGCCAGTTGCTTCAGAAAAGCAGTGGTCGAAAAATCCCACAGAAAGCCTTTGGACTTATATAAACGTGAACTCAGGAATTATTCTGCCTAAGCTTGTAGCCGCTGTTCATCCCTCTGGCTTGACTTACTTTAAGTTCTATAGCTGGTTTTGGTGCTCTCAGGCCGAGAGGCCTCCCCGAAATGCTTCGGGGTAAACTAATCCCCTTCAGCACTGTGTAGCGGAAGCTGCCGGGGTAGGGGCCCTCTATTCGCTCTGCTCAGGCTGCCTTACTGCGTGCGGCACCGCAACATCTACAAGGTGCCTCAGGTGAAAACTGGAAACGGTTTCGCTCTGAGCCAGTGAGTATGATATTATAATCATTTAAATATCAAACTTCTACATTCAATTGATTCCCGAGTTCACGTTATATAAAATACCGCTTCTACAACAACCACCCGCAGTGTCAGTTGTTCACAGCACGCTCCGACGACAGCTATATATAAAGTGCTGTTTATTATTCAACTGCTGCGCCACATATTCAAGCTGTACATCCGTTTCCTCGTCCGATAGGGCAATTCAGAAACATGGAAAGGGGATTTGATGCATCCCTGCCCGAAGGCAGCAGGCCGGGCATATATAAATTTCCCGAAGCGAAGCAGGAACTTCTGCTGGTACGGACCTTTTTTATATCTTTAACGAAGCGGCGCCCTATATAGCGCGTAGCTTTTAGCTTATATCCGCCAGTCACTTCCCTATCGCTATGCCTGCTACAAAAGTAAACAAGATACAAAGATTCGGGCTATCCAAGGCCTCCTGCATGCTGCCACTGCTCCTCGCCTCCTGCGCCACCGGCTCCCAGGATTCATCCGCCTCCACGGCACAGGCCCCGCCGGACGAAAACCGGGCTTTTGCCGCCACGCCGGTCTGGGCGGATGAGTTTGACTACACCGGCGCGCCCGACACGGCCAGATGGGGATATGACATCGGCGGCAGCGGCTGGGGAAACAACGAACTGCAGTACTACACCAACAGCACGCACAACGCGCACGTCGCCGACGGCAGGCTCACCATTACGGCCCGACAAGAGGACAAGGAGGGCAATGCCTACACCTCCGCCCGGATGGTGACGAAAAACAAAGGCGATTTCCTGTATGGCAGGTTCGAGGTAAGGGCCAGGCTGCCGACCGGCAAAGGCACCTGGCCCGCCATCTGGATGCTGCCCACCGACAGCGAATACGGCGGCTGGCCGAAATCCGGCGAGATTGACATCATGGAACATGTGGGCCACGACCAGAACAGGGTACATGTCACGGTACACACGGAGGCGTACAACCACAGCATTGGCACCCAGCAGGGGAAAAGCAAAATCATCCCGACCGCCAGCGCCGAGTTCCACCTCTACCGCGTGGACTGGACACCCACTGCCGTGCGCGGATATATAGACGACGAGCAAATGTTCGAGTTTGTGAACGAGGGCAAAGACTACAGCTCCTGGCCCTTCGACAAGCGGTTCCACCTGCTGCTGAACATTGCCGTGGGCGGCAACTGGGGCGGCGCAGAGGGCGTTGACCCGACGGTTTTCCCGCAGGCGATGGAGGTGGATTATGTGCGGGTATATGAGATGGTTCCGCAATAGGCTTTGCTTCCGTTTTGCTGGCCATAGTATATTAAACTAAACGGAGACGGCGCCTGCCTATCAGATTTACATCGTTATATATAGCTTCTCTTTCAAGTTGATTGAATGTCATGCTCCAACTCAGCAACCTCCATCACATCGCCATCATCTGCTCTGATTACCAGAAGTCGAAGCACTTTTATACAGCTATTCTTGGGCTGGAGGTAATCCGGGAGGTGTACAGGCAGGAGCGGCAGTCTTACAAGCTGGACCTGGCCCTGAACGGGCACTACATCATCGAGCTTTTCTCTTTCCCCGCGCCGCCGCAGCGGCCCTCGCGACCGGAAGCCCGCGGTCTGCGCCACCTCGCCTTTGTTGTAGCAGATTTGGAGGCCGCGGTGGAAGAACTCAAACGGCAGGGCGTGTTGCCGGAACCCATCCGCACGGATGAGCACACCGGCAGGCGCTTCACCTTCTTCCCCGACCCCGACGATCTGCCGCTGGAGCTTTACGAAAGCTGATAGATAAAATGCCATTTCAGCGCTTGGCAATTGCCCGAGCATATATAAGCTTTCCGGAAAGGGCCTGCGACAGCTGCATTCGCCAAGACCTTTTTATTTTGATGTTCCGTAAGCAATACCCTATGGAAGTCCCTGAAAACGCAGAAAACCCGCTTTACACCAAAATTACCGTCACCGCCATCCGCCAAGAAGCCCCAGGCGTAAAGACATTCGAGTTTGGCGGCGAGGATGCAAAAAATATCCCCTACAAGCCAGGCCAGTACCTCACCTTCGCGCACCGGGTACACGACGAGGAAGTCCGCCGCTCCTACTCCATCACCTCCTCCCCGGCGCTGCACGAGCCCTTGACCATCGGCGTAAAGCGCATCGACAACGGCTTCTTCTCCAGGCTGCTGGTGGACGACACCAAAGTCGGCGACCAGCTCTATACCATCGGCGCAACCGGGCTGTTCACGCTGCCAGACGATCTGGCCAGCTACAAACAAGTGTTCCTGCTGGCCGCCGGCAGCGGCATCACGCCCATATACTCGCTGCTCAAAACCCTCCTGTATGCGCACCCGGAGCTGAACGTGGTGCTCATCTACAGCAACAACAACCCACAGAAAGCCATCTTCCGGAAACAACTGGAGCAATTGGCGCAGGAATTCCCGCAGCAGCTCACGGTGGAGTTCCTGTACAGCGTATCCCCTGATTTGGCGCGGGCCCGCTTGTACAAGGACCTGCTGCAGCAGCTGTTGCGGCAATACGCGGCGGCTCCGTATGCCGAAATCCTGTTTTACCTCTGCGGCCCCACCACCTATATGCGCATGTGCTTCTATGCGCTGCGCCAGGCGGGCGTGCCGAACGACAACATCCGGCGGGAGAGCTTCAGCAGCGTGAAAGTAAAAGTCCCTCTCCTGCCCCCCGACACCGAGGAGCACCGGGTGGTACTGCACCTTAAAAGCCGCGAGTATCGGCTACAGGTGCAGTATCCGAAGACGATTCTACAGGCCGCCAGGGAAGCCGGGGTGCCGCTGCCCTACAGCTGCGAGGCAGGCAGATGCGGGAGCTGCGCCGCCCGCTGCACCAGAGGCCAAGTGTGGATGTCGTACAACGAGGTGCTGACAGAGAAAGACCTCGCCCAAGGCCTGACTCTCTCCTGCGTAGGCTATCCGGTGGGCGGTGAGGTAGTGTTGGAGGTGATGTAAGGAGGTATGAGTAACTGGAGGTTTGGCAGTTGGATGCCGCTCCTGCCGCAGCGATGTTACTCCCCGGTTTATAGCGCCCCGGATTCGGGATACTCATATATGCAACTGTCGGTTGAGATTAAGACGGGAAAGCTATACATAAATTCTGTTCCGGCAAGGCAGCCACGGCATCTGCTGACAGATTCCTTTCAAAACAAAAATCCCCGCCTGTTCTATATGCCAGGCGGGGATTTTATGTAAAAAATTGCTTATTCGGTGTAGGCGGTGATGGTCTGGATGGTGCCGTCAGGATTGTGCTTCAGCTCCGTCACTTTGATGTTGCGCAGGTGCGTTTTGCCGGACAGTTGCGTGTCGTGGTAAAACAGGTACCACTTGCCCTCATGCTCTATCACCGAGTGGTGGTTTGTCCAGCCCTGCACCGGGTTCAGCAGCACGCCTTTGTAGGTAAATGGCCCGTAGGGGCTGTCGCCGATGGCGTAGGCAATGTTGTGGGTGTCGCCGGTGGAGTACGAGAAGTAGTATTTGCCGTTGTACTTGTGTATCCAGGGCGCCTCAAAAAAGCGCCTCTCGTTGTCACCGGCCAGCAGCGGTTTGCCGTTCTCATCCAGAATCTGCACATCCCGCACCTCTTCACTGAAGTTCAGCATGTCGTCGCTCAGGCGCGCCACTTTGGGCATCAGGGCCGGTTCGTTGTCAGCCGGGTACACGTCTTCCTCCTTGTAAACCCCGGAACTCCAGCGCTGCAGTTGCCCGCCCCATATACCGCCGAAGTACATATAGGCGGCACCGTCCTCGTCCATATATACCGCCGGGTCGATGCTGTAGCTGTTTGCGATCGGCTTAGGCTCCGGCTTGAACGGGCCTGTCGGGGAAGAACTGGTGGCCACTCCTATCCGGAACACGTCCTCCTTGTCCTTCACCGGGAAGTAAAGGTAGTAGGTGCCGTCCTTATAGGCCGCATCGGGTGCCCAAAGCTGCCGCCCGGCCCACGGAATGTCCTCAATGTCCAGCGCCACGCCATGGTCCACTATTTCCCCACTTGGGTCATCCATCGAGAAGACGTGGTAATCGCGCATGGCAAAGTGGGCGCCGTCGTCCTTCTCCGGAACTCCGGCGTCGATGTCGTGCGAGGGGTATATATAAATCTTGCCGTTGAAGACGTGGGCCGAGGGGTCCGCCGTATAGATGTCCGTCACCAGCGGCTGCGACAAAAACTGCGCATCCTGTGCCGTCGAGCCGGTGCTGTCAGCAGCCACGGCCTGTGTGTCGGCTTCTTCGCCTTCCGGGGTACTGCTGTTGCAGGCGGTGGTGAGAGCCGAGGCTGCCAGCAGCGCAAAAACTGTTTTTCTGGTAAAGGAGCGGTTTTTCATATGATTCTCTTTTTCTTTTTTATGCACAACCAAAATAGGCAACAGCGGGATTGCACTCCTCATCCGGCTGCATTATTCCAACCCACCTGTGCAAGGTCATCCAAACATAAGGATTTATGAAATCGGTTGCAAATAAAGATGCGGAAGGTATGGGCGTATATGGCCCGCACGAAAAAACTACGCCAGTTGATCTTCCCAAAGCGCGGCTGCCCCCAGCAGCGCCGCCGCCTCCCCAAGCTGCGCCTGCCGGATGGGCACGGGGGAGGCGTGCTCAAAAAGCGTCTGCTCTAACTGGGGCAGGAAGAGCGCCAGCGTCTGTCCAATCTCTCCCCCAATTACCACCGTGTCCGCATTTTCCTGCTGGATATACGGCACCAGGATCTCCCCCAACTGCCGCCCGAACTCCTCGAACACGTCCTGCACCTGCTGGTACTCCGGCAACAGTTCCACGAGCGCTTTCACGTGCGCCACTTCCAGTCCCGTCAGGTCCTTGTACCGCTGCACGATCCAATGGGCCCCCAGGTAGTCCTGCGCGATGCCTTCCTTGTATGGCGCACACCACAGAGCCGCGTCCACTGCGAGGCCGTTCTCATATATGGCTGAGCCCAGACTCGTGCCCAGGGTCAGGCCGATGGGGCGGGCCGCTCCTTTCGCGGCCCCGCCAAGGGCCTCGCCCTGCAGAAAACAGGCGGCGTTGTTCATGAACCGGATTTGCCCCGGCTGCACCTGCAGCGCCGCCGCCAGCAGTTCTTTTACATCCAGGCCATACAGCGCATCGTACTTGTCCTGAAACTTCATGAGCGCTATGCCCTTTTCATAGTCGAAGGGGCCGGGCATGGCTATGCCGAACCGGAGTCCGTCGGCCGCGTTTGTTCCGGCGGCGGCCGCCATCGCATGCGCCCAACTGCGTATGATTTCCGACTTTCCCCCGTTTGCCTGCACCGGTGTACGGACAGGCGCCTGCGCCTGCAGCGCTCCCGCCTCCAGATTTACCTGTGCGGCTGTTATGTGTTTGCCGCCCACCTCCACGCCTACCACGGTAGGGTCTGCCATATTCTTTTTACTACTTTCCAGTTCATGTCTCAAGTTTAAAGATACGGGCACAGGCCCACCAATAAAAGCTGGAAGCCGATTAATTGCGTCTCCCGGCCTGCTCTCCTCTTGTACAGAAGTCTCCTCAGCCAGTCATCAAAACGCACACAAAGCCCGGCTTTACTGGCCCATAGGTAGGCTCAGGCAGGTTTTTCCCGAGCGAAATCCCTACCTTTGCGACAGCCGCCGCGTGCGCGGCAAATCATTCCGAAAGAAGCACTATATGAACTCTGACATACGGAAACTGGAGCCAAGGGCGCTCTGGGAAAACTTTGCCGACCTGAACGCCGTGCCCCGCCCATCGAAGAGGGAGGAACGGGTTATCCGGTTTGTGAAAGACTTCGGGCAGCGCCTCGGGCTGGAGACCTATCAGGACGGGACGGGCAACGTCATCATCCGGAAGCCCGCCACGCCGGGCATGGAGCACCGGCAGACCGTGGCCCTGCAAAGCCACCTCGACATGGTACACCAGAAAAACGCCGGCACCGACTTTGACTTTGAGACGCAGGGCATCCGGATGTACGCGGATGGCGACTGGGTGAAGGCGAGAGGCACCACGCTCGGCGCGGACAACGGCATCGGGGTGGCCGCCATCATGGCCGTCCTTGCCTCCAAAGACATTCCCCACCCGGCCCTCGAGGCGCTTTTTACGGTGGATGAGGAGACGGGCATGACCGGCGCACTGGGGCTGAAAGGTGGCCTGCTTAACGCCGACATCCTCCTCAACCTCGACACCGAAGACGACCGGGAGCTGACCATCGGCTGCGCGGGCGGCGTGGACGTGACGGCTACGGGTATATATAGCCAGGAAGAGACACCGGCTGGAATAAAGGGCTGCAAACTCACCATCAAAGGCCTGACAGGCGGACATTCGGGCATGGACATTATACTGGGCCGCGGCAACGCGAACAAGCTGATGAACCGCCTGCTGTACCAGATTACTTCCCGTTTTCAGGTGTGGGTTGGCACCATCGACGGCGGCGGCCTGCGGAACGCCATTCCGCGCGAGTCGTTTGCGGCGGTGGGGGTTCCGGAAACAGAAATGGCTGTTTTAGAGGCCTTTGTGCAGGAGCAGGCGAAAGTGCTGCGGCAGGAATACAGCACCACTGACCCTCAACTGCAGGTGCTGGCAGAGCCGGTGGAAGCGCCGGAAAAAGTGGCCGATCCCGAGTTTATATATAAACTGCTGCGTGCCATATATGCCTGCCCGAGCGGCATTTACCGCATGAGCCCGGACATCGCGGGGCTGGTGCAGACCTCGAACAACGTGGCGCGCGTCGTGCTCAAAGACGGCAGCTACAGCGTCCTCTGCCTGACGCGCAGCTCGGTCGACAGCGAGAAAACAGACCTGGCGCAGGCGATACAAAGCGCGCTGGAACTGGCCGGAGCCACCGTGGAGCAGGGCGGCTCCTACCCTGGCTGGGCACCCAAACCCGGTGCCGCCATCATACAGCTGATGCGCGACCTCTACCGGGAGAAATTCAACGCCGAGCCGGATGTGAACGCCTGCCACGCCGGGCTGGAGTGCGGTATTCTGGGGGCCAACTACCCCGGCATGGAGATGATTTCCTTCGGGCCGAACATCCGCGGCGCCCACTCCCCCGACGAGCAGGTGCAGGTCAGCTCGGTGCAAAAGTTCTGGGACTTCCTGCTCGCCACACTCCGGCGCATCCCCGAAAAAGCCTGACAAGTGCCGAGCCATATATAAACAAAGAAGCCGCTCCATATCTGCAGGGCGGCTTCTTTGTTTATATAAACTCCTGCTTTAAAAGAGCTACCGGATTTCTCTGTCAGCTCCGCATCTGGTAGTTGTACATCATCTCGTAGTACTGGTGCGCCATGCGGTCTGAGTCGAACTGCGGCACCACGTTGCGCATGCTCTGCTTCACAATGCGAAGCCAGCGGTCGCGGTCGCGGTAATAGGTCGGCACCACCTGCTGCTCCAGTATCTTCATCATGTTCTCGTAGTCCTCCTCGTCCTGCATGTCGTCGGGCAGCGAGGTGTCTACAATCGGCAGCACGTAGCTGTTCTCGCCGTGGCGGGAGAACTCCGGCAGCCAGCCGTCCTGCACCGAGAAGTTGACGGCCCCGTTCATGGCGGCCGTCATGCCGCTGGTACCGGAAGCCTCGCGCGGGCGGCGCGGCGTATTCAGCCATATATCGGCGCCCTGCTTCAGCTTCCGCGAAAGCGCCAGTTCGTAACCCGTCAGCACGGCCACGTTGTCAAGCTTCTGCGACAGATACACCAGCTTGTTGAAGGTGTGGATGGCGTTGTGGTCGAAGGGGTAAGGCTTTCCGGCCCATATCACCTGCACCGGCATGTCCTTGTTGTTGATGAGATTCACGAAGCGCTCCATGTCGCGCACCAGCAGGTCGGCGCGCTTGTAGGCGGCAAACCGCCTGGCCCACACGATCGTCAGCACATCCGGCTTGAAGAGCTTGCCCGCCTGGTTGGCCACCACGTAGAAAAGCTTCCGCTTCATCTCTGCCTTGCGGTGCTGCAGGGCCCTGTCCTTGTTGTGCTCCTGCGCCTCCCACAGTTGCTTGTCCATCCAGAAAGGCACGTTCTGCGCGTTGGTGATGGATTTTATCTCGCAGACGCCGTCGTTGTCGTACCACATCTCGCGCGACACCTCGCCGTGCAGCTGCGACACGCCGTTGGCCACCTTCGAGAGGCGCAGCGCCACCAGCGTGTGGTTGAACATCTGGCCGGTGGTGCTTGTCAATTCCCGCACCTCGTCCAGACCCAGTCCGTTGAAAAAGCTCATGTCGTGCAGCAGTTGGATGTCGTGCTCCTCGTTGCCCGCTTTTTCGGGGGTGTGGGTGGTGAACACCATGCGGCGGCGCACCTCCTCCTTCTTGCCATACTCCTGGTACAGGTGGAAGGCCAGCGGAAGGGCGTGCCCCTCGTTCATATGGTATGTCTCCGCGCCGCCCAGCGCTTCTATCACTTTGGCGCCGCCAATGCCCAGCACAATGCTCTGCGCGATGCGGGCGTTGGGCTCCGGGTCGTAGAGGCGGTTGGTGATGGTGCGCGCCAGGTGGTCGTTCTCCGGCACGTCGGTGGTCAGGAAGTAGATGGGGGCCGTGCCGAACACCTCCGGCTTCAGCACCATCGCCTTCACTAGCACCGGGTGGTTGTTCACCACCACGCGCACCGTAATGCCGCTGTCCTCCAGAAAACTGTAGAACTTCTGCGTGAAGTGCGGGCGCATGCTCTGGTCCTCGTTCCGCTCCTGGTCGTAGTAGCCGTATTTCCAGAGCATGCCCACTCCCACCAGGTTCTGGCGCAGGTCATAGGCGCTGCGCATGTGCGATCCCGCCAGGAAGCCGAGGCCCCCCGAGTATATCTTGAGCGACTGGTGAATGGCAAACTCCATGCAGAAGTAAGCGGCACGGCGGGTATATTTTTCGTTGACTTCGTACGGGTGATACCACCTGTTATATGCTGATGCCATAAACTATCCTATTCTTTTAAGGTCCATAAAATAAGAGGCTTATACAGACACAGGGGTGCTGAGCTTTTGCTCTGGACACAGCCCGTACGTATAAGCACGCTTCCAATTCCGTATAAACCTACGCAATTGCCAAGTATAAGCCTACGATTCTTTTGGATGAATAGGTTGTGTTCCATCTGATAATCTACAGTAACAGCAACCAACGGCTGCATAAAATGCACCGACAGGCTGTAGCGGCATGATTTCAAGGATTTCGGAAAAAGAATAAAAAATTTTGGTTCTTTATTTTGAGAACCAGAAGAACTAATCCTTACCTTTGCAGCGTTCTTCCTACACGGGAACAAAAGTACGCTGAACATGACCTTAAATAAAAAGAAAAAAGAGCTCATTGAGAAGATAGGCATCATGCAGGAGAAAACGGGCATGCAGCCAGCCGCCAGCCGCATCGTTGGCCTGCTGTATGTTGCCGATAACCCGGAGCTTACGTTCGATGAGATACGGGAAACGCTGTGTATCAGCAAAAGCGCCACCAGCAACGCCCTGAACCTGCTGCAGCAACTCAACCGCCTCGACTACATCACTTACAACGGCGACCGGCGGCGCTATTTTCGCCTGAAGCTGGACAGATGGCGGGAGTTGGTTACAAAAGAGATAGACGGCATCACTAATTTTTCGGAGATACTGCAGGAAGTGGTGGCTGAGCGCACGCCGGACACCCCGGAATACAACCAGAACATACTGGAGGTGGCTGATTTCCTCAAATACCTGCACGGTGAGCTGCCGAAGCTGTTGCAGCAGTGGGAAGAAAAGCGGAAGTAAATTTTTTTTACCCGCTTTTGTTCTCTTATTCCAGAACTAATTGAACTAAAAGAATTTAACAACATCCTATATATAAAACAACTGTGATCAAGAAAAAAATACTTGTCGGCCTGATGCTGCTGTTCCTGAGCCCTGCCTTTGCGCAGCAGGAGCAGCCCGCCGGACAGATAAAACAAATGACGCTGCAGGAAAGCATCCGGTACGCGCTGGACAACAACCAGGAGGTAAAGAAGGCCGCCTATGACGAGCAGATAGCAAAGGAGCAGATCAGGGAGACGAAGAGCGTTGGCCTGCCCCAGGTGAGCGCCAGCGGCGGACTCGATTACTTCCCGGCGCTGCCCACCCAGATTCTCCCCGGCGAGCTGGCTGGCCAGCCCGGGCAGGATATACCGGTGCAGTTCGGCAAAGACTATAACGCCAAAGCCAACCTGCAGGTGAACCAGCTGCTTTTTAACAAATCCTATTTCGTGGGTCTGGAGGCTGCCAAAACCGCCAAGGACCTGTACCGCCTCCGCTCGCAGATGGTGCAGGAAGACCTTATATATAACATCGGCACCTCCTACCTGATGGCGCTGCAGACAAAGGAGCAGTTCAACACCATCGACGCGAACCTGGAGCGCCTGACGCAGCTGGAGAAAATCATGCAGCTGCAGTACGAGAACGACCTGGTGAAGAAGGTGGATGTGAACCGCATCCGAGTGAGCCGCGTGAACCTCGATAACCAAAAGCAAAGCCTGAGCACGATGTTCGAGCAGCAGAAAAACATGCTGAAGTTCTTCATGGGCATGCCGCTGGAGCAGGATATCGACCTGCAGGACGCCACCATCTTGCTGGAGAAAGTGGACCCCGCTGCGCTGGACGTGAACGCCGCTGCCACCGGCAAAACGCAGTTCCAGTTGCTGAGCACGCAGAAGCGACTGACCAGCCTGCAGGAGAAAAACATCAAGTCAGGCTATTACCCCACCCTGTCGGCTTACGGCCAGTACGGCTACCAGACGCAGCGAAACGAGTTGTTCGACAGCAACATTCCGTGGTTTAAGAGCTCGGTGGTAGGCCTCCAGGTCAACATCCCGATTTTCGACGGCTTTAAGAAAGACGCGCAGGCCAAGCAGGCGCGGCTGGAGATGCTGAAGCTGGACGAAGACATGGAGCAGTTCACGACCAACACCGCCGTTACCCTGACCAACGCGGTGAGCCAGCTGCAGAACAGCCAGGACGCCATCGCGGCCCAGGAAGGGAATGTGGCGCTGGCCCAGGAGGTATATGACACCACCAACCAGCTCTACAAAGAGGGCCTCTCCCCGCTCACCGACCTGCTGGAGGCAGAGGTGCAGCTGCGGGAGGCGAAAACGAACCTGAACAACGAAGTGCTCAAATTTAAAATAGCCCAACTGAACTACCTGCAGGCGACAGGCGAACTACAATCTTTAACCAAATAACATCAGACCCTATATAACAAATGAAAAAGGTAATCTATATCGTAGCCGTGCTTGTCCTTTTAGCTGCTGTTGGCTTTAAGCTGATGGACAACAAAGAGCAGATGGCCGCCAACGCCGCCGTGGCAGAAATAAAAAGCGACGCCATTCCGGTGGGGATAACAGAAGTGAAGACCGCCCAACTGGACAAGTCCTTTACCGCACAGGGCAACTTCGCACCTGTCCAAAGCCTCACGCTCCTGTCTGAGACACAGGGACAGATACAGAAAGTGTACAAGCGCAAGGGCGACAAAGTGAAAGCCGGTGACCTGCTGCTGCAGGTGGAGAACAGTACCATGGCCGCTGACCTGGCCACGGCTCAGGTCAATGCCGAGAAAGCAAAGCGGGACCTGGAGCGTTTCGAGAACCTGGCTGCCGGCGATGCCATCACGCAGCGACAACTGGAAGACGCCCGCCTGGCCGTTAAGTCTACGCAGGGGCAACTGGTGGCGGCGCGCCAGCGCCTGAACAAAACCCGCATCACCGCCCCCATCAGCGGCGAAATCAACGAGATGTATGTAGAGGTCGGTTCCTACCTGAACTCCGGCACAAAGCTATATGACATCGTGAACGTGGACAAACTGAAGCTGGAAGTGAAGGTTTCGGAAAGCCAGGTGCTGTTGGTGGAGAAAGGCGCGAAGGTAAAAGTGAAAGCTGACGCGGGTGCCGGACAGGAATACGAGGGCACCGTGACGGCCATCGGGGCCCAGGCCGACCCCACCCTTAAGTTTGATGTGGAGATAGAAGTGAAAAACTCCGCAGACAACAACCTGAGAGCCGGTATGTACGGCACTGCCTCGTTTGAGGCCGCAGAGCAGCGCGACGCGCTTCTACTGCCGCGCGAGGCCATCGTGGGCAGCATCCAGAACCCAAGTGTGTACGTGGTGAAGGACGGCAAAGCCTATATCCAGAAAGTGAGCGTGGGCACCGTGACGCAGGACCAGGTGGAGATACTGGAAGGCGTGCAGCCGGGCGAGCAAGTAGTGCAGAGCGGCCAGATCAACCTGCGCGACGGAATAAAGGTGTCGGTGCTTTAAGAACAGAACAACTTCTTTAACAGAGAAAACCAGAAAATGAACATAACCAAATTATCCATACAGCGGTCGACCCTGGTGGTGGTGGTTTTCACCGTCCTCACGCTGCTCGGGGTTGTCAGCTACCAGTCGCTCAACTACGAGCTGCTGCCGAAATTCAACCCGCCGGTGCTAACGGTAAGCACTATATACCCCGGTGCTTCGCCGAATGAGGTGGAGAATTCCGTGACGAAGGAGATTGAAGATGCCCTCGCCTCGCTGGAGAACGTGAAAGAGATGAAGAGCACCTCCCTGGAGAGCTTTTCCATGATTGTCATCAACCTGAACCAGGGCACGGACGTGGACCTGAGCTTGCAGGAGGCGCAGCGCAAGATCAACACCATCCTGGCCAAACTGCCGGAAGACGCCGATGCGCCGACCCTGAACAAGTTTGACCTCGACGACCTGCCTATCATCAAGATGGGTGCCACGGCCAACATGCCGGCTACGGAGTTCTACGACCTGATCGAGAACAAGATCAAGCCGGAGCTTTCGCGCATACAGGGCATGGCGGCCATCAAGGTGCTGGGCGGACAGGAGCGTGAGATCAAAGTGAACATCGACGCCAACAAGCTGGAGGCCTACGACCTTTCCATCCTGCAGGTGCAGCAGAAGATCCGCAACTCCAACCTCGACTTCCCCACGGGCAGGATAAAACAGGAGAGCGGCCAGACGCAGATCCGACTGGCGGGCAAGTACGAGTCGCTGGACCAGCTGCGCAACCTGATCATCCGCGAGGACCAGAACGGCATGGTGCGCCTGTCTGACGTAGCCGAAGTGCAGGATACGCAGAAAGATGTTGAAGTGCTGAACCGCATCAACGGCAAAGCCTCGGTGGGAATCACCATCCAGAAGCAGTCTGACGCCAACGCCGTGGAGGTAAGCCGCCTGACTAAGGAAGCACTGGCTGAGCTGGAGAAAACCTACGCCGACGTAGGGCTTAACTTCAACATCGCCAATGACTCTTCTGACTTTACCCTGGAAGCTGCCGATTCAGTGATTCACGACCTGGTGATTGCCGTTATCCTGGTGGCCTTCGTGATGCTGCTGTTCCTGCACTCGCTGCGCAACGCCGTCATTGTGATGATCTCTATCCCGGCATCGCTGGTGGCCACGTTTATTGCCATGTTCCTGCTGGGCTACTCGCTGAACCTGATGTCGTTGCTGGCGCTCTCGCTGGTGGTGGGTATACTGGTGGATGACGCCATTGTGGTGATTGAGAACATTCACCGGCATATGGAAATGGGTAAGAAACCTGCCCAGGCAGCCTATGACGGTATCCGGGAGATTGCCGCTACGGTTACATCCATTACCCTGGTGATTGTGGTGGTATTCATCCCGATTGCACTTTCTACAGGGCTGGTATCGGACATCCTGCGCCAGTTTGCGGTGGTGGTGGCCGTGGCAACGATGATCTCGCTGTTCGTGGCCTTTACGCTGATTCCGCTGCTTGCCAGCCGGTTCTCCCGCCTGGAGCATATATCCGACAAGAATATTTTCGGAAGATTTATCCTCGCTTTCGAGCGCTTCCTGGACAGGGTGATCGATGGCTTTACCGCGGCCCTCAGGTGGGCGTTCAACCACAAGTTTATCACGCTGGCGGTGACGATCCTTATGCTGGTTGCTTCGTTTGCGCTGGTGCCCTTTGGCTTTATCGGTTCGGAGTTTATACCTGCCGGCGACCGTGGGGAAGTAAGCCTGCAGCTGGAGCTGCCTAAAAACTCCACCGTGGAGCAAACGAACTTTGCCACGCGCCAGGTTGAAAAGTATTTGGAGAGCATCCCAGAAGTAGAGAAGGTGTTTACCACGGTGGGTACTACCTCGTCGGCACAGGAAGGCCAG
Organism: Pontibacter russatus; assembly: GCF_009931655.1. Classification (NCBI taxonomy): domain Bacteria; kingdom Pseudomonadati; phylum Bacteroidota; class Cytophagia; order Cytophagales; family Hymenobacteraceae; genus Pontibacter; species Pontibacter russatus. Next base: position 811,318 of record NZ_CP047984.1, read on the forward strand.
AACACAGCCTACAAAGCCGACGTTTCCGTGACGCTGGTGGACGTGAAGGAACGCGAATTCAGCACCGACCAGTTCAGCCGCCAGGCCAAGGCCGATATAGAAAGCAGGATTCCGGACGTGGAAGTAACGCCGGTGCCGGTGGGCCTGGTGGGTAACTCGCAGGCGCCTATCCAGATCATCATTTCCGGCTCGAACCTGGACAGCGTGATGGCTTTCTCGGAGAAGGTGATGCGGATTACGGAAAGCGTAGACGGTACTGCCGACGTGGAGACCTCCGTGGAAGGCGGAAACCCGGAGATTGAGGTGGTGGTGGACCGCGACAAAATGGCGAGCGTAGGCCTTTCGCTGGAAAGCGTGGGTGCCAGCATGCAGCTGGCCTTCAGCGGCAACTCGGATGTGACCTTCCGCTCCGGCACCGAGGACTACGACATCAACATCCGCTTGGATGAGTTCGACCGCCGCAGCGTGACCGACATCGGCAAGCTCTCTTTCGTGAACAACCAGGGACAACTGGTGCGCCTGGCGCAGTTCGCGGATATACGCCAGTCCACGGGCCCGTCGCAACTGGAGCGCTATAACCGGGTGACTTCGGTAAACGTCAACTCGCAGGTGATCGGGCGTCCGTCCGGTTCGGTGGGTGCCGATATACAGGCGAAGATGGCCGAGGTGGAGATGCCTGCGGGCGTGAGCCTGGAATATGGCGGTAACCTGAAAAACCAGAGCGAAGGCTTTGGTACGCTGGGTGTCGCCTTACTGGCCTCTATCATCTTCGTGTACCTGATCATGGTGGCCCTGTACGACTCTTATGTCTATCCGCTGGTCGTGTTGTTCTCGATTCCGCTGGCGATCATCGGTGCCTTGCTGGCCCTGGCGCTGGCCGCCCAGTCGCTGAGTATCTTCTCCATCCTGGGTATCATCATGATGATCGGCCTGGTTGCCAAGAACGCCATCATGGTGGTGGACTTCACCAATAAGCTGAAGGACGAGGGGGTGTTCGTGAAAGATGCGCTGATTGAGGCTGTGCGGATCCGCTTCCGCCCGATCCTGATGACGACGCTGGCGATGGTGATCGGTATGTTGCCGATTGCGCTGGCGGGCGGCTCGGTGGCCGCCACTAAAAACGGCCTGGCCTGGGCGCTCATCGGGGGCCTTAGCTCCTCCATGTTCCTGACGCTGATTGTGGTGCCGGTTATCTACTATGGTTTCGACCGCATCCTGGCCAAGTTCGGGTTGGATAAGAAAACCAAAATAGAGCTGGAAGACAAGACGCTGGAAGAACTGGAGCACGAGACCGCCATGCTCGAGGAGCAGAAAATGGCGCACGCGCATTAATCTTATCAATTTAATCAGAAAAGCAGGTGTTCATATATAGGTGGGGTTTCGGCCCGGCCTATATATGAATTCCTCAAACCAGGCGACAATGAGCCCGATATATAACTGCTCAACCTGCCCTGGCGTTGCCTCATCACTTTATATACCACTATGGCTACCTTAGTCTACAACACCCGAACCATCCGCGATGAAGTCGTAAAGATTGTCTGCTCCGTCAAAAGGATAAAGCCCGGCCAACTGCGCAGGGCAAAGGATTTCACCGAGCTCAACTTCGATATCCTGGACTTGGTGGACATTATTCTGAAAGTAGAAAAATTCTTTGGCGTGGTGATACCGGATGAAGTGCCGGTTTACTCTGTCGATGATTTCGTGAAGTTTATATATAGCCAGACCGCAAAACGGGCGGTTTAGCGGATACAGCAAGCTCCCATACAGGAGGGGTAATGCTATATAAAGCAGAAGCCAGGGCAGATGATTTGCCCTGGCTTCTGCTTTATATATGGATCACTGCTTTATATATAGCCGGTCTATACCTCCAGCACGTAGAAGGGCGGGTCGAAGCCCTCCTGCACCAGAATGGGTTTGGACACATTGAATACTTTCACGCCCTTTGATGTCTCGCCCGCCAGGGTGCCAATGTGCGCGTGCCCGTGAAAAGCGGCCAGCACCCCTCTCCTATTGAGTGGCTCGGCCAAACGCGAGGAGCCCAGGTACGGGAATATCTGCTCCGGCTCTCCCACCACCGTGGCCCTTATCGGGGAGTAATGCAGCACAGCGATCTTTTTCAGTTCCGAATATTCACTGTCCAGTCGCGACAGGGCGCCATCCAGCTTCAGGGACTCATCCACTGCCTCCTGCACAAAGTTTTTGATCATCGGCTCGCCAAACATGCCCAGCATCCCTTTGTCGAAACCTCCGCCAAAGCCTTTCACCCCGGCGAAACCCACATCACCGATCACCACAAAATCGCCGTCCAGCAGATGCACGTCTTCTTTCACCAGGGCCTTGCGGATCTCATCCTGGTGGTCCCGCTCATAGTCGTGGTTTCCGAGCACGGCCACCACGGGTATGCTGCAGGCCTTCATTTCATCCACTAAGATTTCCGCCTCCGTCATGCGGCCGGTGTCCGTCAGGTCACCGCAAAGCAGCAGCACATCCGCCTTCTCCGACACCTGCGTGAAAAACTCCTTCCACTTCCCGCCATCTGTTTCCCGCACATGTATGTCTCCGACTGCTGCAATTCTCGTCTTGTTCTTTTTCGCGTTTGCCATTCCTTAAACTGATCTGATGGTTACTACCTTATAGTCCCATTCGGTGATATCGGTTGCGTACTGCGTCTGGTCGATGAGCGGCCCCCGGCAGATTTTCTCTTTGGGGAGCGGCATGTCGTACTGTTCCTTCGCCCGCACCAGCAGCTCGTCGAACAGCCATTTCGGGATCATGTCGCGCTCGGAGGGGTATACGAACTGGAAGGAAAGGAACTGCGCCAGCAGCAACTGCCAGTGCACCTCAATGTTCTGCCACAGCCACTTCCAGTCGAGGTGCTGGCCGTAGCGCAGGATGATGTGGTTGATGTCGCCGCCGTCGTAGCGCTCCCGGTTCTGCACATACAGCTTCGACCATATGAGCGCCTCGGCCGGAATCACGCGCACCTGTATGCCCAGCATCTCGCTCTGCACCGACCGCTCGAACCAGTTGTCGTCCACGTGGCAGTGGTTGCCGGGGTTATTGAAGATGATGTCCATGAAATGGTCGCCCTTGATGGCCTTGGCCAGCCAGCGGGCGTCTGTCAGTTCTGTCTCGTAGCCGTTTTCGGTGAACTGCTTCAGGATGCGCGGGCAGTCCCCGGACTTGCAGAAGATGTCCAGGTCTTTGGTGTCGCGCATCAGGTCGGTGTAGAGGCGCAGGGCGAAGCCCCCGCCCACCAGAAAATCGCACTTGCTCTCCGACAGCAGCGTCAGCACGTCCTTGTAAAACTCATGGGCCGCCTGCCGCTGTATGCCCTCGTTAATCTCGATTACTTTTGTCATGCTGCTTCTGTCCTCTTTTATATTATGTCATCCCCGTCGGTATACGGCCAGCTTTGGCAGCCTCTACAGCCTGCCCAGCGACTTTCTTATACTTCACTTACCCATGCGCATAACCACCATTTACTTCATAATGCGCGGAATGGTTATGGTATTATACAAACGGCCATCTTGCACCCACACAAACCACTTTATTTTCAACATTTTCACATATTTGATTATATAATTACAAAATCTTTAATACATTTACCTCGTAAGTATCAATTATTCACATCAACTACTGCTTATTTGCTAACTTTCACTTTTATATATGGAATGGACATGACAAAAGGTTTATCAAAAATCCCGTTTCTGCTGCTGTTGCTGGTTATAGCCGTTGCGCTGGCCATGCCAGGCGTTCCGGCTGCGGAGAGCACAGCTGAAATCAGCGGCGCAGACACCGCCTGGATGCTGGCCGCTACAGCGCTGGTCCTGATCATGACTCCCGGGCTGGCGTTCTTCTATGGTGGCATGGTGCGCCGGAAGCACGTGCTCTCCACCATGCTGCAGAGCTTTATCTGCATGGCCGTTGTAACCGTTATCTGGGTGGTGTTTGGGTTTAGCCTGGCCTTCGGGGAGTCGGTCGGGGGCATAGTGGGCAGCCCCGCTACCTTTTTTATGATGCGCGGCGTGATAGAAGGTGCTCCCTGGCCGATGGCCCCCACCATTCCGCTGCTGCTCTTCGCTATGTTCCAGCTGAAGTTCGCCATCATCACACCCGCACTCATCACCGGTGCCTTTGCCGAGCGCATCCGCTTTATCTCATATACGCTCTTTATCGGTTTTTTCTTTGTATCCATATATGCCCCGCTCGCCCACATGACCTGGCACCCGGAGGGGCTGCTGTTTGAACTGGGCGTGCTCGACTTTGCCGGCGGCACCGTGGTACACATGTCGGCGGGATGGGCGGCACTGGCCTCTGCTATCTTCCTGAAGCGGCGCCACGACACCAGCAACCACAAGCCCGCGCACATCCCCTACGTGATGTTGGGCACCGGGCTGCTTTGGTTCGGGTGGTTTGGCTTTAATGCCGGCTCGGCCATGGGCGCAAACCCGCTGGCCGTGGTCGCGCTCGCCACCACCGTCACTGCCTCTGCCGCAGCCGCTGTCTCCTGGATATTTTTTGATGCCCTGAAGGGCCGCAAGCCCTCTGCCATGGGCACCTGCATCGGGGCCGTGGTGGGTCTGGTGGCCGTGACGCCCGCCGCAGGCTTCGTGACCATCCCGCACTCGCTGGTAATTGGTGTGGTTGCCGCCGTGGTCAGCAACCTGGTGGTGGAGTGGCGCACCCGCACCTCCCTGGACGATACGCTGGACGTGTTCCCCTGCCACGGGGTCGGCGGGATGGTGGGGATGCTGCTGACCGGCGTTTTTGCCAGCCAGGCCGTGAACCCGGCGAACGAAACCGGAAACGGCCTGATTTTCGGGGAAACGACTCTGTTTCTGGTACACCTGGCCGCCTTGGTAGGCGTTTCGGTATTCGCCTTCTGCGGCTCCTGGGTACTGCTGAAAATAACGGACATGATTTCTCCCCTGCGCGTGACGCAGCAGGAGGAAATAACCGGCCTCGACCTGAGCCAGCACGACGAAAGCCTCGACGAGCCAGGGGCTGAGGTGGTGGAGCAGCGGGAAAATCAGTTGGTGGCCTCTTAAACCTCCCGGCAGGTTCTCCTCGGAATTAATTATATATAGCTTGATACCCTACCCACACCAGTGGCACATTGCTGCGGGTGTGGGTTTGTTTTTAGCAGGCAAAATCGTAGAACAAGGTGTTCGGGGCGGGCACCGGAATCAGTTCCAGGCTGCCAGCAGCAGGTACAGGCAACAAACTTATATATGATTTAAATTCAGGCCTTCCTTGCTGGTACAGCAGGCAGCGCTATTCCTGCACCTTGTCAATGGTTTTGCGCTTCTGCGTCTTCAGCTGCTTGAAGTGGCTTGGCGTGAGCCCGGTTGTTTTCTTAAACTGGTTTGAGAGGTGCGCCACACTGCTGTAGCCCAGCATATAGGCAATCTCCTTCAGGCTGAGTTCGTTGTACACCAGCAGTTCTTTTACCCGCTCGATGCGCTGCAGAATCAGGTACTTTTCGATGGTGATACCCTCGAAGGAGGAGAAAAGGGTGCTCAGGTAATGGTAGTCGACGCCAACCTTCTCGGCGATATAGTCGGAGGTGTTGATGTGCAGCCCCGCCTCCTCGCCCTGGTGTACGAGCGCGATGATGGCCAGCTTTACCTGCTCAATCAGCTTCGTTTTACGGTCATCGAGCAGTTCAAAGCCGCTGGCGTGCAGCACCGCCCGTATCTGTTCCATATCCACTTCATCACCGGGGGCGGCAATCTCCGCCTCCCCCAGCCCTACCTGCAGCACCGTGAGGCCGAGTTGTTCCAGTTCTTCCGCCACCACGCGCTTGCAGCGGTCGCAGACCATGTTCTTTATATATAACTTCACGTTTGCCATAGCACAAATTTAGGAAAGCCAGCCCAAGCGCCAAGCCGGGAAAGCGTTTTCATCGAATCCGCCCCACCGTAAGCAGGCACTCCCAAAGCTGGCGTGACATGCCGCTATATATGGCCTGACACAACCAGCCATCCTATATGCAGTCCAGTCTAAACGTAACAAAGCATCTGGATAGATGTTCTGAGGGCAAAGGCGCTCACACTTAAACTTAGAGGAATATATGGCCGAGGGAGATTGCAATGTATTTTTGCCTATATTGAGTACGCATCCACATCTCCGCCATGTCGTCCGAAATTCAGGACTATCTGTCCATCACCTTCCGGGAGGAAGAACGGCTGCTGCAGGCCGCGTGGCTCCGGAGTGTGAGCAGCGGGGAGTACCGCAAAGGCGTCACGCTGCTGAAAGACATGGTAGTGGAGAAGCAGGCAGCTTTCCTGCTGGCGGACTCCCGCCGGTTGAGTAGCGTGACTTTTGCGGACCAGCAATGGATAATCCGGGACATAGCGCCCGCCCTGGTAGCCTCGGACCTTCAGAAATTTGCCCGCGTGCTGACGGAGGATGTATTCAATTATATCACCTTCGAGAACCTGCTGCAGCGCATCACCGAAAACCACAGGATAGGCGTCGAGGTCGCGCAGTTCACGTCGGTACAGGCCGCGCTGGACTGGCTCCGGATGGATTAGGCGGCCGTCAGTCTTCTATCAGGATTCCCATCCTGCCCTGTTGGAAATCCCGCATGGCCTGCAGCACCTCGGTTTGGGTGTTCATGACAAACGGCCCGTGCGAGGCTACCGGCTCGTGCAGCGGCTCGCCTGCCAGCAACAGCAACCGCGTCGCCGCTCTGGCCGTCACGGTGCAGCCTTCGCCGTCCTGGTTCAGCAGCACCAGGTGGTGCCCATCCACTAAGCCATATCCCTCCACCTGCAGGCTGCCGTCCAGCAGGTACAGAAATGCGTTGTAGTGCTCCGGAATGGGAAAGGCGTACGTTGCCCCGGCTTCCATCCCGATGCGCAGCGCAAGTACCGGGGTCGGGGTTTTGATGGGGCCCAGCACTTCTTTAAAAGCCCCCGCCACCACCCTTACTTTTATGCGTTCGCCGTCCAGCACCAGCACAGGCGTGTCCTCGGCCTGCAGCGGAATGTATTCGGGTTGGTTCATCTTGTGCGCTTTCGGCAGGTTCACCCACAATTGGATAATCTCCTGCACCCCGCCATGCTCCTCTATATCGGCGGGAGGGCGCTCGCTGTGTACCATGCCCCTTCCTGCGTTCATCCACTGCGTGCCGCCCTCATATACCACGCTGTCGTTGCCCCGCGAATCGCGGTGATGCACGCCGCCCTTGTACACAAACGTGACCGGGGAGAAGCCGCGGTGCGGATGCGGCCCAACGCCAGCCTGGCGAGGGGAAACCCCTTCCGGCAGTTGATGCACGTGGTGGTGCAGCAGCAGAAAAGGGTCTATCTGCTCTACCTGCTGCGTCGGAAAGGGCTGCCGCACGGGCATCCCACCCATATCCACCACATCAGCGCGCAGTAGGCGGCTCACGGTTCTGTTTTTCATGGCTTCCGTATGTATATGTATTTACGGAAACGGCTGTGGTTTAGTAGCGCGCGGCACCGCTATATATAACCTAAACAGGCGGCGGTGCGGCTGGCACAGGCGCAAAAGACAAGCGGCAGACGCAGAAGGAAGACAGGTTTTATTCCGAGAGGGCTTTGGCTATGGTGCGCTGGCCGCAGGTTCCCGTGGTGGGGGGTATAAGTGAAAGGACACAGGTATCAGGTATCAAGGCACAAGACATTATATGCTGAACTTAGTTAACGCCTAGAGTTTGCGGTGTATCAAGCTCTTATGGATAACGCAGGTTAATTTTGTCCGGAGGCTTATACCGCTCTATATGCTGCTTGATTTCCTTGCATGTATATATACCTTACCCGCTTGAGTTCCCGTAGCAGAATTCTCTGCAGTGAGCAGGGGTGCTATGCAGCATTCAGGATATAATCCTGTTCAGGACGGCAAACTTGATGAGAGCGGCCGTGTTCTTGGTGTGGGTTTTCTCCAGCAGGTTCTGACGGTGCGTTTCGATGGTTCGTTTGCTGGTGAACAGTTTTTCTGAAATCTCGGCATTGGTAAACCCTTCTGATATAAGGTTCAGCACTTCCAACTCTCGCTTCGACAGCTCTTTGTGAGGTTTCCTGACAACGTCAAGGTCCAGAGGGGGGGCGGGAGGGACATGGTGGTTTGCTTTGCGCAGGAGGTCGATGGTAAGGGTGGGGCTGATGTAGCGCATGCCAGAGGCGACCAGCCTGATGGCCTCCAGGAGTTCTTCTTTGCTGATGTTCTTCAGCAGGTAGCCCGCCGCCCCTGCCTCCAGCATCTGGTGTACGTACCATTCATTGTCCAGCATCGACAGCACTAGCACTTTTAAGTCTGGGTGCCGCCGCTGCAGCAGATTTATGGCCTCCAGGCCATCCATGTCAGGCATGCTGATGTCCAGCAGCACGATATCAGCGGGCACGGAGGTGAGCAACTCCAGCAACTCGCTGCCGCTGGCGGCTTCTCCGGCAACCTCAATTGCCTCATCCTCCGTCAGCAGCGCTTTTATACCCTCCCTGAACAGTCTGTGGTCATCAGTGAGAACCAGTTTTATCATATATGCTTACGTGTGTCTGTGTTGAAGACTTTTGATTGAGGAAGACAGGCGTCTTATACGTTTCAGCCCAACAAGACAATGTAGTTTTTCCCTAACTATCAAATGTTAGCCGAAGTCCGGGCAGTTCCTTTTGGCGCCCCCCGGAAGGTAGCCGCCACTGCACTGCTTTGCTATATATAAAGATAGACAGGGACTAGTATTCAATACTAACCTCAATAAAACATTACGTATAAACTCAAGTCTTTTTACGTATTTCCCCGTACGCTGCAGTTGCACTTTACAAATTTTATGCCTTTTTATGGCCTGTCGCGGCTCGGCTATACAAGACCTGTACATTCTCCTTTTCTATCGCTTTATCTTGCTCCGTTATAACAGGGAAGCGCCTGCCATATAAAGGCTGGCGCTTCCCTGTTGCGGTTTATATAGCGCTACAGGCGGTTCAGTAACCGGAGTCTCTGTTGGGGTCGTGGTTGGTGTAGCCGCCCCTGTCGGCATTGGCGGCATAGCGTCCGTAGTCGGGGGTGTCCGTGGAGCGGGAGCCGCCGTAGTTTCGGCCGCCGTAGGGGCTGCTGGTGCCTATGGCGTAATCATCCCCGAAATGCCGGGGGCTGTAGTTCGGCATGCCTCTGTCAGAATGTAAGCCTGAGTTGCCGTAGCCGCCGCCATATCCCGAAGTGGACACGTAATCGCCCATGTTGCCGCCGCTGCCGCTCATGGAGCCGTAACGGGCGGAGCCGCCGAAATCGCCTTTGGCGCTGTAGTTGGCGCCGCCAAAGGCAGCGCCGCTGTAGCCGCTCATCCTACCGGTGCCGTAGCCCTGCTCCAACTGCGCGTTCCGCTCCCGCTGCATTTCACTCGCGGTATCGTAGCGGTCAGAGGTGCCCCCAAAGCCGGAGATGCCATATCCCTGGCGCACATCACCCAGCATGCCACGGTCGCCGCGCGTGTTCTCGTAGTAATTGCGCTCCATGTCATGGTCGCGGCTGCGGTAGTTCCGGAAATCGTCCCTGTCGCTGCGCCTTCCCGCATCGTAATCGCGGCCACTGTCGCTGCGGGAGCGGCTGTTGCCATAGTCGTGCTCGTAGGCGGAGTCTCTGTAGAAATTGTCGCTGTCGCTGCCTTGTCGGCGGCTGCTCCGATACTCCCGCTCAAACTGATTACCGGGGTGGCGGTGCTCTCTGTTGTTCCAGTCCCGGTCATGCCTGTATTCGTTGCCATAGCCACCCTGGAGATAGCGGTTCCTGTCGTTTCTGTCCATTGCGTTTCAGTAAGGTTATATATAAAGATTCCTGTTTCTTCTAACGTAGTCCAGCGGTGTCGGTTTTTCAAAAGGTGTCGCCTAAAAAAGGCCTGCTTTCTGAGCAGGTCTTTCAGGCATTATATTCTCTTCCGGCTATCTGCTCCTGTCCTCGCGGTTTCGGTACGGGAACGGGTCGCTGTCACGACCGCGCGGGTTGTTGCCGCCGCCGTGGGAGAAGCGCTCGTTGCGGCTGGCGTTGCCGTAGTTTCCACGGCTGCCCGCGCTGCGCTCCCGGTCCTCGTCGCGGTTGTTGTAGCCGGTGGAGCCGTAGCCGGTGTTGCCGTATTCCCTGAAGCTGTTGTCGTAACCGATGCTGCCACGGCCTGTGCCGCCGTAATCTTCGCGCCGTTCATTGTCGCCCTGGTTCCCGTATGTGCGCCGGCTGTCGGGGCCGTAGTTGTAGTACATGTAATCGCTGTAGTCGCTGCTGCCAGCAAAGGATCCGTGGTTGCGGCTTTCGTCGTCGGTGTAGTCGCCGTAGCCGTTCCGCACGTGCTCCGACTGGTTTCTGCCGCCTGCTTCGTTATGCGGGCCGTGGCCGCGGTTGGGGCCGTAGCTGGTGTGGCCGTAGGTCGAGCCGCCCCCGTAGGTGCTGCCCCCTTCGCCGTAGCGGGTGTAGTCGCCGTAGGCCCTGGTATAGTTGGAGCCGCGTGGGCCGCTATCGTTTCGCTGGCTGTCATGGTTTCTGGAGTCACCGCTGCTGGCCCTGTCATCGCCCATGCGGTTGGTGCGGCGGTTGCCGTGCTCGTCAAAGTCGGCGTAGTGGTTGCGGTAGGTTCGGTTGCTGTTTTCTCTGTCTCTGTTCATAGCTTTTGGTGTTGATGAAAGATAGTGTTATAACGCAGGCAGTAGCGGCTTGTTATCCTAACCCGCCCCTGGCACAAACTCTGGCTCCGCGAAACAGGTATATATCAGCCTGATATAAAACGACTATGGAGCATCAGCTATATATAGGCACCTCGGGCTGGCACTACAAACACTGGATGGGCACTTTCTACCCTCCGGAAGTGAAGCCGAAGCAGTTTACTGACTATTACACTCGCTTCTTCCGGAGCGTGGAGATCAACAACTCCTTTTACAAACTGCCCTCCGCCGATACGTTCGCTAACTGGCGTAAGTCTGTGCCGGATGATTTCCTGTTCGCGGTGAAGGCGAGCCGCTACATCACGCACATGAAGAAGCTGAAGGATCCGCAGGAGAGCATTGGCCGCTTTTTCGGGAACGCCAACGCCCTGGAGGAAAAGTTGGGCCCGGTGCTCTTCCAGCTGCCGCCGGGCTGGGCGGTAAACATAGACAGGCTGCGGGAATTCCTGCAACTGCTGCCCCCCTACTACCGCTACACCTTCGAGTTCAGGCATCCCAGCTGGTACGCCCCGGAAGTGCTGGAACTGCTCCGGAGCTTTAACGCCGCATTTTGTATCTATGAACTGGAGTGGCATCAGTCGCCGCTGGAGGTGACGGCCGATTTTGTGTATGTGCGGCTGCACGGGCCGGAGGCAAAGTACCAGGGCAGCTACACCGACGAAACGCTGCGCTGGTGGGCGTCGAACTGCCTGGCGTGGCAGAAACAGGGCCTGTCGGTTTATATATACTTCGACAACGACCAGCTGGGCTACGCCGCCTTCAACGCCCGGCGGCTGCAGGAACTGGTGCAGGAACAGCGCTGACGAAATGGCCAGAAATTGTATCCTCCCCGGCCTGAAAACAATGTACAAAGCCACTGGTTTTCTATGTAAGCTGCGGGTTGCGTCGTAAATTTGCCTCCAACATTTGTAGCAACAAAAATTTAGAATGATGAGTGATATAACAACAGATGTATGCATCGTGGGCGCAGGTCCTGTGGGGCTGTTCGCCGTGTTTGAGGCCGGTCTGCTGAAGATGCGCTGCCACGTGGTGGATGCGCTGCCGGCCGTGGGCGGGCAGCTCTCCGAAATTTACCCCAAGAAACCCATCTATGACATTCCGGGCTATCCGGAGATACTGGCCGCTGACCTGGTGAAGAACCTGGAGCAGCAGATTGCCCCCTTCCACCCTACCTTTACGCTGGGGGAGCGCGTGGAGTACCTGGACAAACTGGACGATGGCTCCTTTATAGTGACGACAGTGGAAGGCACTCAGATTGCCTGCAAGGTGGTGGTGATAGCCGGTGGGCTGGGTTCTTTTGAGCCCCGCAAGCCCGCCATCGAAAACCTGGAGAAGTTCGAGGGCCACGGCGTTACCTATATGGTGCGCGACCCGGAGCTTTTCCGCGACAAGCGCGTGGTGCTGGCCGGCGGCGGCGACTCCGCCCTCGACTGGGCTATATACCTGGCGGGCCTCTGCAAAGAACTGACGCTGGTGCATCGCGGCACCGCGTTCAGGGGGGCGCCGGAGTCGGCGGCCAAAGTGACCAGCATGGCGGAAGAAGGCCAGATAAAGCTCATCCTGAAGTCGAACGTGACGGAGGTACACGGGGAGGAAGACCTGCAGGCGGTGACGGTGCTGGTGGACAACGCCACCCCTTACGAGATTGAGGCGGACTATTTCATCCCGCTGTTCGGGCTGGTGCCCAAGCTGGGGCCGCTCGAGAACTGGGGCCTGGACCTGGACAAGAATGCCATCGTGGTGGACACTGAGGACTACTCCACCAACATCCCCGGCGTGTACGCCATCGGCGACATCAACACCTATCCGGGCAAGCTCAAGCTGATTCTCTGCGGCTTCCACGAGGCGGCCCTGATGGCGCAGAGTGCCTACAATATCCTCAACCCGGGCAAGAAATTCGTTTTGAAGTACACCACCGTGAACGGTATACAGGAACTACAGGTATGACAGACACGATCACCATCTATGTAGAGCTGAAGGGCGAGCGCATCCCGCTGGAGGCCCCCACGGATATGGGTCTTACAGTGATGGAAGTGCTGAAAGCGAATGAGTTCGATGTGCAGGCCCTTTGCGGCGGCATGGCCATCTGCGCCACCTGCCACGTGGAGGTGCTGGAGAGCGGCGAGCTGCCCGAAATGAGCGACGACGAAGCCTATATGCTGGAGTCGCTGCCCCACGCCACAGAAAGCAGCCGCCTGAGCTGCCAGCTGCGCGTGAAACCCGAACTGGACGGCCTGGTGGTGCGCATTATGCCCGAGGCGTAACGAATTATATATAACAGCAGAGGCGGCGTGTCTGCTGCTGTGTAGCTGAAAAATCCAAAACAGGCACTGCAGAAGCGGTGCCTGTTTCTAATTACAGCACAGAGCGCCTGGCATATAACGTAAGAACGTGCATAATCAAGGACGTGCATGATATAGAAGCAGATTGGTTTTACAATGGAGACTGGCTGTTCTGCTTTATATCGCGGTCAATTTCCCTCTGCTGCCTTTATATATAAACCTATCCCTACCACCCGCTGGCCAGCACGTCGGCGATGTGCATGGTTTTGATGGGTTTGTTCTGCCGCTGTATATAGGCCTCGAGGTGCATCAAGCAACTGGTGTCTGTCGAAATGATATAATCCGCCCCGGTGGCGAGGGCGTTTTCCACTTTCTGCTCGGCCATGGCCGTGGAGATAGCCTCAAACTTTACCGCGAAGGTGCCGCCGAAGCCGCAGCAGGTTTCCGTGTCTTCCATCTCCACCAGTTCCAGCCCCTCCACATTGCCCAACAGGGCGCGCGGCCCCTCCTTGATGCCGCACTCGCGCAGCCCGCTGCAGGAGTCGTGGTAGGTGTAGCGGCCATACAGAGCGGCACCCGGAATGTCCGTTATCCCCAGTACATCGGTCAGGAATTCCGTCAGCTCATATACTTTCTTCTGCATGGTCCGGTACTTCACCAGGCTCGACGACTTCACAAAAATATCCTGGTAAGCGTTGCGCACCATGCCCACGCAGGAGGCCGAAGGCGCCACGATGTACTGGGAGGTCTCGTTGGAGAAATCCTCCAGGAATTTGCCTGCCACCTCGCGGGCCTCGTCAAAAAACCCGGCGTTAAAGGCAGGCTGTCCGCAGCATGTCTGGTTGGGGTTGTAATGCACCTCGCACCCAACTTTCTCCAGCACTTTTACCATGTTCATACCCGTCTCCGGGTACAGCTGGTCCACAAAACACGGGATAAATATATCTACTATGATTCTTCTTGCCATAATCAGGAAAACACAGCGGCTGACTGCGCCATGGCGGCGGCAAACGCTGCTTTGTTCAGGTTCAAATGTAAGCCAATATTTTCGAAGTAAGCGACCAAATTTTCGGTGGGCATGTTGCCCGTCAACTCCTCCATCGCCATAGGGCATCCCCCGTAGCCGCGCAGGGCGCCATCAAAGCGGCGGCAGCCCGCCTTATACGCAGCCGCCACCTTCTCCTCCCAGGCAGCCGGGGTGGTGTGCAGGTGCGCGCCAAACTCAATACCCTTAAACGCAGGAATAAGATGCCCGAACAGGTACGAAATATTTTCAGGGGTGGAGACGCCGACCGTGTCCGAGAGGGATATGATTCCGACCTGCAGCCGGTGCAGTTCCTCCACAAACCGGATGACTGTGTCCGCATCCCAGGGGTCGTTGTAGGGGTTGCCGAAGCCCATGGAGATATAAGTGACGAGGGTTTTGCCGTGGCGGTGGCACACGTCCTGTATATGGACCAGTTGCTGCATGGCCTCCGCAATGCTTTTGTTGGTGTTGCGCTGCTGGAACGTCTCCGACACCGAAAGCGGGAACCCTATATAGCTGATCGGCTCGTGTGCGGCGGCCTCCTCGGCCCCACGCACGTTGGCCACAATCGCCAGCAGTTTGGAAGGCGTCTCCTCCAGATCGAGGTTGGCCAGCACTTCGGCGGTGTCGCTCATCTGCGGGACAGCTTTGGGCGAGACAAAGCTCCCGAAGTCGATGGTGTCGAAGCCGACTTTCAGCAGTTGGTTTATATAGGCGACCTTCTGCGTGGTGGGGATAAATTCCTTCAGGCCCTGCATGGCGTCGCGCGGGCATTCTATCAGTTTAACAGGGGCTATATTCATGGCTGTAACGGGCGGCTAACCAAAGATACTAAAACCTGCGCCAGGTCTTCATTTATATATGGTATATACGGCGCGGCGCTGTGCCGGAACGAAATTATCAAAAGTCGGAACTGCCCCTGCGGACGCCAGGCTGCCGCGCAAGTAGTTCCGGCTACAGGCGCTGCCACTGCCTGTATGGGCTCCGTTCTAACATACATACTCCTGAAACATCTTCCAGTAATTGCGGTTGCAGAAAGAGACTCGAATCCGATAAAAAACACTGACCTGTAGCACCATGCCGATTACCTCCACCTCCGCCTCCCGGTTGCCTTCGCCAGACGACAGCCAAGCCCGCCTGCAGCAGCTGGTGCAGCGGCAGCGCGCTTTCTTCGCCTCGGGCAAAACGCTGGACCCGGCATTCCGCAAAGCGCAGCTTCGGCTGCTGCAGCAGGCCATCCGCCGAAACGAGCAGGCGCTTTTTGATGCCATGTACGCCGATTTCCGGAAGCCGGCGTTTGAGACGTTTGCGACAGAGGTGGGCTTTGTGGAACTGGAACTGAAGCTGACGCTGAATAAGCTGGAGGACTGGGTGAAGCCGAAGAAGGTGAAGGAGACGATCCTCAACTTTCCGTCCCGTAGCTATGTCCACACTACTCCTTACGGGCTCACCCTCATCATCGGCCCCTGGAACTATCCCTTCAACCTGCTGGTCGCCCCGCTGGTTGGGGCCTTGGCAGCTGGCAACTGCGTGCTGCTGAAGCCCTCTGAGATAGCGCCCCATACCTCCGCCGCCATCACGAAGCTGATCCGGGAAACGTTTGACGAGGCCTATGTGGCCGTGGTGGAGGGGGGCGTGGAAGTGACGCAGCAACTGCTGGCACAGCGTTACGATTATATCTTTTTTACGGGCAGCAGCCGGGTGGGGCAAGCCGTGATGAAAGCCGCCGCGGAGCACCTGACACCGGTCACGCTGGAACTGGGCGGCAAAAGCCCCGCTATGGTGGCCGAAGACGCCGACCTGGAGCTGGCGGCACGCCGCATCGCCTGGGGCAAGTTTCTGAACGCCGGGCAAACCTGCGTGGCACCGGACTATGTACTGGTGCAGGAACAGGTGAAAGACGACCTGGTGCAACTGCTGGCTAAGTGCATCCGTGAGTTTTACGGAGGCGACCCGCGGCAGAGCCCGGATTTCGCCCGCATCATCAACGACAGGCACTTCAGAAGGCTTGAGGCTTATCTGCAAAACGGCACTATACGCGCCGGCGGTCAAACCGACAGCGCCAGTCGCTACATCGCCCCCACCCTGCTGGACCAGGTGACGTGGGAGGACCCCGTGATGCAGGAAGAGATTTTCGGGCCCATCCTGCCCATCCTCACCTACCGGAGCCTGGACGAGGCCATGCAGGTAGTGAACGCGCACGAGAAGCCGCTGGCGCTTTACTTCTTCTCCTCCAGCGAAAATAAAAAAGAAGCCGTGCTGCGCTGCGTCCAGTTCGGCGGCGGCTGCATCAACGACACCGTCTCGCACCTGGCCAACCCCAACCTGCCCTTTGGCGGTGTGGGGGGCAGCGGCATGGGCAGCTACCACGGCAAAAGCAGCTTTGACGTTTTCTCCCACCAGAAGAGCGTCTTGCACCGGGGCACCTGGCTCGACCTGCCCGTGCGCTACCCTCCTTACCGCGACCGCTTACGCACACTCCGAAGGCTCTTCCGCTGGCTATAACCCGGGGGCAATGTGTCTGTCCCCGATGCTCAAACCTGGTAAGGGTAATCTGCGTTTTTAGTGTAGGAGCACATAGCTTTTACCTGCATGGCGTGGAGCGCTGCAGACACGGCCCCTTATCAAGAAGCTGTATGGAAAACCTTATAGAATACCTGGACGAATCGCTTATTCCGCTGGAGGAGAAGGTCAGGGATTACCTGGACGTGGAGCGCACCATACGCCTGCTTGAGGTTGAGATTCTCTCGCTGCAGAGCATCAGGCCCGACTTCGATCCGGAGAACAGGGACTTTGAGCAAAACATGGCGGCAGGCAGGCGCAGCAACAGCCTGAGCGAAAAGGAGCAACGGCTTGCGTCCCTGCTGGAGAGCTACAAAAAGCTGAAACAGGAAGTGGTGAACATGCTGCCCGAGCAGAATAAATTTTTCGAGTTGAACCTGGGATACGGCCCCAGCATGGTAGGCTATTTCACGGTAGACCACGAAACGCGGCAGCCCCTGGCGGAGCCGGTGCTCCGGGTGGTGCACTAATACCCTCCATGCGGGTAGCAGGCTCGCCTTGGCCGCCACCTGAGCTGAATAGCATGCCGGGTACATCATATATAGCAGCAGCCGGAGGCCGCAAAACCTTGCAGGGATAGGGCAGCAGCCACCTCAAACAACAGGTACACGAGCGGTTATATATAACCGAGCCGGAATAGCGTGCGCTGTGCTTATTCTCTTGAAGAGGATTTGTGAGCGGTAAGCATACGTCCTGCCTCCTTTCTCATATGTTCCATTCAAAACGGATGGACTTTTTAGATATCGAGCTAATCCAGCCCCGCTATTTTAAGCGTCTGAGCCTCAGTTTATATATAAACTGGTTTATATATCGGAAATTAAAAATGCAGTCGGAAAGGCTTTTGCGCTCCGCGCACAAAAGCTTATCTTGTGGGGCAGAATCAGTATCAGGCATATACCCGGTTCACGGCCTTAACCCTAGCAGCTACCATGGCACACCTCTTTATCCGGCAGACAGTTCAGGTAGAACTGCACAGGCCGCTTTCGCTCCACCAGCTGCACCAGCAGATACGGGAGGAACTGGAGGCGGCGTTTCCGGAGAGCTACTGGGTGGTGGCCGAGGTGGCACAGGTGAATACCGACAGGCGCAAGGGCCACTGCTACCTCACGCTGGTAGACAAAGGCGACGATGCGCGGCAGATGCTGGCGCAGGCGCGCGCCACGATCTGGAGCTCGCGTTTTCAGATGCTGGGCCGCTACTTCGAGGAGAAGACAGGGCAGCCGCTGAAAGCCGGGCTCAAAATCCTGTTCCAGGCAACGGTGCGCTTCCACGAGCTATATGGCCTGAGCCTAGACATCGTCAACATCGACCCCAACTACACTATCGGGGATCTGGCCCGCCAACGGCAGGAAACGCTGAAGCGGCTGGAGGCAGAAGGGCTGATGGACGCCAACAAGCTGCTCCAACTGCCTTTGGTGCCGCAGCGGCTGGCTGTCATCTCCTCGTCCACGGCGGCAGGCTACCAGGACTTTGTACACCAGTTGCAGCACAACAGCTTCGGCTACGCCTTCCAAACCACGCTTTTCCCGGCCACGGTGCAGGGCAACGAGGCACCCGCCTCCGTAAAACACGCCATGGCGCTGGTTGCGCAGTACAGCGATCAATTTGATGCCATTGTGCTTATACGGGGTGGCGGCTCCCAGACAGACCTGAGCTGCTTCGACGATTATGCCATTGCCGCTGCCATCGGCCACGCTCCCCTGCCGGTGCTCACGGGCATCGGCCACGAGCGCGACGAGAGCATTGCCGACCTGGTGGCGCACACGCGCCTGAAGACGCCCACGGCCGTGGCCAACTTCCTGATCGACTGCTCCCGAGCCACAGAAGAGAACATGGAAAGCCTGTACGACAGCATCCGCGCGCTCTCGGCGCAGCAACTGAGGCTGGCAGACGACAGGCTGGAGCGCCTGCACCTGCGCATCTCCGGCCACACCAAAGCCCTGCTACAGGCTGACAAAGACAAGCTGGAACTGCTGGCGCGGGGGCTGCTGCTGAAACCCAAAGCTTACCTTGAGGCGCAGAAGCACCACGTGAGCGACCTCGACAAAGACATCGGCGCGCAAACCAAGGACCTGCTGTACGAACGGCAGCGCCACCTGCAGGAACTTTCGGTTTGTGTGGAGGGCAAAAGCGAGCGCTACCTCCATCTGAAGGAGCACGAACTCAATACCCTGATGCATTGCATCGAGACGGAGGCCAAAGACGGGCTGAAGCGGAAGCAACTGCAGTTTGCCAAGTGCAGCGACAAAGTAGGGTTCGCCACACAAAAGAAGATGCAGCACGAAAACCACCGGCTGAGGCTGCTGGAAATGAGCATTGAAGCCAATAACCCGGAGCGGCTGCTGCTGCGCGGCTACACGCTGACGCTGGTGAACGGTAAAATTACGAAGAGTATCAAAGATATTAACAATGGAGATGTGATTGAGACGAAAATGCAGGACGGCACGCTCCACAGTTTGGTTGTAAACATTGACGAAGATGACAAGTAAGGATTTAAAAACTTTGACGTACCGCGAGGCCACACAGGAGTTGGAGGAGATACTGCGGGCCATTGAGAATGACTCGGTGGATGTGGATGAACTGACGCAGAAAGTACAGCGCTCGTCGCAGCTGATCAAGCTGTGCAAAGAGAAGCTGCGCAGTGCCGAGAAAGCGATAGACCAGGTATTCAACGAAGAGAACTGCGAACAGCCCGCCAATGCCAGCCGGGCACCGGAAGGCAGTGCCGGTTCTCCGGCCAGTGCCACGCTCTTCTAAACGGTGGCGGTATAAAAACAGGGATGGCAGCTATAGAAGTAGCTGCCATCCCTGTTTTTATATATACTACATATATAATCTCGCTGTTCATCATCACACTCTGCTTTTATATATGAACACGGGTATTAGGTCTTAGCCTAGAGAACACCAGAAACGAGAAGGCCACCTGCCGGAGTGACAGGTGGCCTTCTCGTTATATATAAATCTCATCAACCAGTCATTAGCGCGCCAGGCGACTGCTCCTGCCTCCGTGCCTGCACCAGCCTGGAGAGCGTCTGGCGGGCTTCGTCGCAGGTATCCACGTGGTACTTCGCCACGGAGTAGGAATTTCCTACTTTGATGGTATAGGCTTCGCGCGGCATGGCTTTGAAGATGTCCTCGTCGCCCCAGTCGTCGCCGATGGCCATCACGAACTTGTGCGGGAACTTGCTTAGCCAGTAGCTGGAGGCTTTCCCCTTGTTGATTTCCTGTGCCTTTATCTCCACGGCCATCTGCCCGTCCAGCACCTGCAGGTTGCTGTTAGAGGCGATAAAATTGAGGTGGTTCACCAGTTCGCGCGCGCGCATCTCGCCAAGGCCTGTTTCCACGCGGCGGTAATGCCACACCAGCGAGTACTCCTTCTCCTCGATAAACGAAGCCGGGGTTCGGTCCACGTACAGGTCCAGGATCAGGCGGATGTCTTTCTTCCAGTCGTCCAGCAGGCTCAGCATGGTCTGCCAGCCAGTGCCGCGCTGCTTTATCCAGACGCCATGCTCGGCAATGATATCGATGTTCAGGTGGCCGAGCCAGTCCTGCATGGTGGCTTTCTCGCGGCTGCTCACCACTACTACTCTGTTTTTGGGGTTTTTGCTGAGCTTCTCCAGCAAGTCCATCAGGTCGTCATCAGGCCGGGCCATCAGCGGGCGGTTGCGGTAATCCACCAGTCCGCCGTCATATTCCAGGAAAAACAGCCGGGAACTGGCCGAGTCGTAGGCGTCGTGCATTTCCATGATAGTGGCCTCGTCGAGGTAAGACGTGGCCAACGACATCTGCTTGATCTTGACGTACGACAGGCGATCCATAAACATGCTCACCCAGTGGTGGATGTTGTACCGCTTCAGCGACTCCTGCATGTTGCTCATGTGGGCAATCTGCTCCTCTTCCGGCATCGTGAGGGCCGTGTGCAACGCCTGCACCATCTGGTTTATATCGTTCGGATTTATGAGCAGGGCGTCTGAGAGCTCTTTGGAGGCTCCTGCCATTTCACTCAGTATCAGCACGCCCTTTTTATCAGACTTGCTCGCCACATACTCTTTACAAACCAGGTTCATGCCGTCGCGCATCGGCGTCACGAGGGCCACGTCGGCCATACGGTAGAAGGCAGAGAGCGTTTCGAGCGGGTATGAGCGGTAGAAA
This sequence comes from Pontibacter russatus, assembly GCF_009931655.1. Classification (NCBI taxonomy): domain Bacteria; kingdom Pseudomonadati; phylum Bacteroidota; class Cytophagia; order Cytophagales; family Hymenobacteraceae; genus Pontibacter; species Pontibacter russatus. The sequence continues at coordinate 832,014 of NZ_CP047984.1, forward strand.
TACTGGATCGGGTTCCAGCTGATGCGGCTGTAGCTGCCGTTGATGCGGCCCACCAGTTCGTCCACCTCTTCTTTCAGCTCTTTGTATTTCTCCACCGCATCGCGGCTTGGCACCACCAACATCAGCAGAGTCACCCGCTCATGAAACTCGGGGTACTTCTCCAGAAAGAGTTCAAAAGCCTTCAGGCGCTGGGCAATTCCCTTGGAGTAGTCGAGCCTGTCGATGGAGAGAATGACTTTCTCGGCGTTCAGGTTGCCCCTGTATATCTGCTCCCGCTTTTTAACCTCTTCCAGATTAGCCGTGCTGCTGTACTTCTCGTAGTCTATCCCCATCGGGAAGGAATCCACGAGCAGCGAGCGGTTGTTGGTGTTTATCCAGCCGTGCATGCTGCCGTACCCCACCAGTCGGTTCACAGAGCTCAGGAAGTGGCGCATGTCGTCGTAGGTGTGGAAGCCCACCAGGTCGGAGCCCAGCATGCCCTCCAGCAGCTCTTTGCGCCAGGGCAGCAAACGGAACACTTCGTACGAAGGGAACGGGATGTGCTGGAAGAAACCGATGGTGCTGTTCGGCAGTTTTTCGCGCAGCATGGAGGGCAGCAGCAGCAACTGGTAGTCATGCACCCAGATGGTGTCCTCGGGCCCGGCCTGCTCCACCACCGCATCGCAGTATTTCTGGTTTACCTCCACATAGGTTTCCCAGAGTTGCTGGTTGTACACAGCGTACTGGCTGAAATAATGGAAGGTGGGCCACAGCGTTTCGTTGCTGAAGCCTTCATAAAACTCCTTCACTTCGCTCTCGGTCAGGAAAACCGGCTGCATGCTCTCGGGGCGCAGGCCCTCTCTGATGCGCTGCTGTGTGTCCTCGTCCTCCACCACCAGGCCAGGCCATCCAATCCAGAGGTTGTCTCCCTGTTTGTAAATAGAGCCCAAGCCGGTGGCCAGCCCCCCTTCACTTGTTTTGTATTCAAGCTTGCCCTCCTTCTCTTGCAGTTTTACAGGAAGCCTGTTCGATACAATGATCAGTTTTGCCATGTGTTATGGATGTTTTATGTAGGCTTTCTTCAATAGCGCTTAGGGTGCGAAAACGACATCTACTGAGCCCATCTTTCCGCCTTTGTTTTAGGGATACTTTTACCTTTTTTATCATACGCAGAACGCTGCATTTACGTTCGGGGTATATATAGGGACAGCTATAAGCATATCCGGGGCAATTTTTTTTGCACTGTTACCCAGCATCTGAAGCCGGCATGTGCTGTGCGGATCCCCTGAAAAAGTGGACTTTCCACTCTCCCGTCTTCCGTCAGTTAAATATATCAGAATATCTGCATAAACCAAACTGGTTTGTTACGTAGCTTAAGCAGGGCACTGTATGGAAAGCCCTTGCTCAGCTTATAAAGATTCACATGAACTTACTTGAAGGAATAGACCAAAGCCTTGTCGACTGGGTGATCATCCCCGCCCTTATTTTTCTGGCCCGCATCTGCGACGTGACGCTGGGCACGCTGCGCATCGTCTTCATATCCAAAGGCGACAAGGCCATCGCTCCACTGCTGGGGTTTCTGGAGGTGCTCATCTGGCTGATTGCCATTACGCAGGTGATGGAGAACCTGAGCAACGTGGCCTCCTACTTTGCCTGGGCTGGTGGCTTTGCCACCGGCAATTTCCTGGGCCTGCGCATTGAGCAGAAGCTGGCGCTGGGGCAGGTGGTGGTGCGCGTCATCACGGTGGATTCTGCCGACAAACTGGTGGACAGGCTGAAGGGCCGCGGCTACCGCCTGACCTGCGTGGATGCGCGCGGAACACGGGGAAAGGTAAACCTCCTGTTCATGATCGTGAAGCGCAAAAAGCTGGATGAGGTCATCGGGATTATCCGCAGCTTTAACCCCCAGGCCTTCTACTCCATTGAGGACGTCCGCTCAGTGTCGGAGGTGGATTTGGCAGAAAGCGCCCCTGAGAGTCAGAACAGCCTCCGGAGGCTCATCCCGCTGCGCAAGGGAAAGTAAGCACCCCGGCAACATCTACATGCCCTATCCATCCAGCCTTTATATACTGCATATGGCCGGAGGCCATATCTGTGCGGGGCAAAAAGTGTTGTGATTTGCTCCCTGAACCGTGTGTCCTGATCGTAACTATGGAGAAGAAGGGGTGGCTAGACAGCTACATGAAACTTATTTGATAAGGGTATAGGCGACGCGGAAAAATTCTGAAGGAATTCACCTCTTCTCGCACTATATAAAACGGGCAGCGCACTATATAGTGCGCTGCCCGTTTTATAACAACTGGTATATATAATTGCTGTGTTAGCTCTGCAACTTAAAGTAAACGACAGACAGCGGTGGCAGCAGCATGGTAATAAACTGCTCCCGCCCGTGGTAGGGCTCCGGCACCGTCTGAATCGGGCCGTTGTTGTGCTGGTTGCTGCCTCCGTAGCGGCTGTCGTCTGAGTTGAACACCTGCACCCATTGCCCGGCCTGCGGCACCCCGAGCCGGTAATGCTCGTGCATGGCCGGCGTAAAGTTGCATACCACCAGCAGCGTGTCGCTTGGGTTTTCGCCTTTGCGCAGGAAGCTGATGACGCTGTTGTGGGCGTCGTTATAATCTACCCACTCAAAGCCGCGGGCATCGAAGCTGTAGGCGTACAGAGCGGGCTCCTGCTTATATATGGCGTTCAGCTCGCGCAGCTCTTCCTGCACGCCGTGGTGGTAGCCGTACTGCAACAGGTGCCAGTCCAGGCTGCTGTCGTGGTTCCACTCACTGGACTGGGCTATGTCTGCCCCCATAAACAGCAGCTTGCCCCCCGGGTGGGCATACATATAGGCATACAGCGTGCGCAGGTTGGCGAAACGCTGCCACTCGTCGCCCGGCATTTTCTGCAGCAACGCCCCTTTCCCGTGCACCACCTCGTCGTGCGAGAGCGGAAGCATGAATTTTTCGGAGAAGGCGTACATCATACTGAAGGTGATCTCGCCCTGATGGTACCTGCGGTAGATGGGGTCTTTGGAGAAGTAGTCGAGCGTGTCGTGCATCCAGCCCATCATCCATTTCATATCAAATCCCAGTCCCCCGTGCTCCACCGGCGCGGTCACCCCCGGCCATGCCGTGGATTCCTCGGCAATGGTCTTCACATCCGGGAAGCGCTCGCGCACCGCCTGGTTAAAGTCTTTGAGCAGCGAGATGGCCTCCAGGTTCTCGCGTCCGCCGTGCTCGTTCGGTATCCACTCGCCCTCCTTGCGGCTATAGTCAAGGTACAGCATGGATGCTACGGCGTCCACGCGCAAGCCATCCGCATGATACTTATCGAGCCAGAACAGCGCATTGCTGATGAGGAAAGAGCGTACCTCGCTGCGGCCGTAGTTGAATATATAGCTGTTCCAGTCCGGATGGAAGCCCTTGCGCGGGTCGGCATGCTCATAAAGGTGTGTGCCATCAAAATAGGCAATACCATGCTCATCAGACGGAAAATGCGAGGGCACCCAGTCCAGGATGACGCCGATGTCGTGCTGGTGCAGGGTGTCGATCAGGTGCATCAGGTCCTGCGGGGAGCCGAATGTGCTGGCAGGTGCGAAATACCCCGTTACCTGGTAGCCCCACGAGCCGGCAAAAGGATGGAACATAATAGGCATCAGCTCCACGTGCGTGAAGCCCATCTGCTGCACGTAAGCCGGCAGTTCGTCCGCCAGCTCCCGGTACGTGAGCGAGCGGTTGTTTTCCTCCATCTTTCTTCGCCACGAGCCCAGGTGCAGTTCGTACACGCTGTATGGCTGGGCCTTGTCCTTCATGCTGTTGCGTCGCTCCAGCCACTGCTGGTCCTGCCACGCATACTCCAGGTCTGACACCACGGAGGCGGTGTGCGGCGGCTCCTCGCGGCAGAAAGCAAAGGGATCGCTCTTCTCCACGTGGTACAGGTGGTAGCGCGATTTGATATGATATTTATATAGAACGCCCGTCGGCACGTCTGCCACAAAGCCCTCCCATATACCGGAGCTGTCGCCGCGCAGGTGAAGCTGATGGCTGTCGCGGCTCCAGCCGTTGAAGTCACCCATCACCGACACCTTTTCGGCATTGGGGGCCCAGACGGCGAAGTAAGTCCCCTGCCTGCCTTCGTGCTCCATGCGGTGCGAGCCCAGCTTGTCGTAGAGTGTATAGTGCCTGCCCTCTTTAAACAGATAAATGTCGAAGTCCGAAAAGCGGGTGGCCGGAGAGACCGCCTGCCCTGCCGACTGCACTGAAGCTGTCGGCTCCTGCTGAACCAGCGTAACGCCGCCTGCCGGGAATGCAGCAGGTTTATCCGTCTGCTGCACAGCTGCTTTGGCGCTTCTTTTCGGTTTAAGTACAATCTGCTCCGTCACGTTGCCAGAGCTGGCAACAGGCACCACCACACCTTCTGACTCTGTCGGGGCGGCAGCTTTGGGTTTGCGCCCTCTTGCCGACCCTGTGGGCGCTACCGCAGTTTCGGTTTTACTGGCCCGGCCGCGTTTAGCAGGTGTGGCAATGGTTTCGTGTCCATCCGAAGCAGGCCTGGTAACAGGGGATCCCATTTCGGCCGCAGGCACATCAGTTTTCTTCTTTCTTCCACGCGTTGCGGCTGGCTGTGAAGCCGCCTCTCCCTGGGCCGCCCCACCAGCAGCTGATGCTGCAGACATACGGCCCCGTCCGGGTTTGCTAACGCTCTCCTGGCCTGTGTTTTGCCGGTCGATTGCTTGCGTTAAATCGGTGGTCTCGGTGGTTGTGCTTTCTTTCTTCTTAGCCATTCTTATACTTTTTCATGATGTACTTGATGCCTCTGATGGGGATGAGCACCCAATCCGGACGATTATTCAATTCATATCCCAGCTCGTAGATAGCCTTCTCCAACAAGTAGGTGTGTATCAGTATCTCCAGGTCCTCGTCTTTTGCCGGCACGATGCCGGTTCCACGGGTTTTGCCCAGGTAGCTGTGCATAAAGAAGCCGCTGGCATACTGATACCACTGTTCGGCCCATGTTTCCATATATTCCACATCCTCGCGGCGCAGCCCCTCCTGCTGAAACAGGGCGTTGTAGGAAGCGTAGTGGAACGAGCGGATCATGCCCGCCACATCACGCAGGGCAGAACGCTTCAGGCGGCGCTCGCTGAACGAGCGGGCCGGCTCTCCCTCAAAATCGATGATGTAGAAGTCTTTGCCCGTGAAAAGCACCTGGCCTAAGTGATAGTCGCCATGCGTCCTGATCTTCAGGGTGTCTATCTTGTGGGAGAAGATCATCTTCAGGCGCTCCAGCACCTCCCCGCGCATGTTCAGCACTTCCTCGGCCTCCCCGCGCACGCTTTCCGGCAGGTTGGGCAGGTGCTTCCGCAGGCTGTCGAAGTTGCTGCGCACCAGTGAGGTGAGCGAGGAGTACAGCGAGCGCTGGTAGTGCAGCGAGAACTCCTCCGGGGTGAAGTCTTTCTCCCCCCGGATGCTGCCCAAGGCCAGGTGCATCTCCGCGGTGCGCAGGCCCAGCAGTTCCACACGCTCCACGTGGGCACCGCCAATCTGCATCTGCACCTCCTCCGGTATCTCCACAAAAGCCTGCGGGCGCACCAGCGTTCTGGATGACTGCGTTACATCTACCCGGTTCGGCTGCGTCTTCACGCGCTCATACAGGCGCTTCAGCGAATCACCGAAATAACTCCATGCGTCGCCTTGGTTGGGGACCAGTTCCTGCAACATCACGAGCACCATCGGTTGTTTGCCCTGCTCGTGCTGCTCCAGTGCCCCCAGGAAGCGCGGCACATGGGGGAATCCCACTTTCTCTGTCAGCATCCGCACCACTTCCACGTCGGGGTTCACCGTTCTGTCGAGCTTGCGGTACACTTTCAGGAAGAGTGCGTTGTCATATACAATGGAAGTGTTGCTCTGTTCCGCCGCCAGTATCCTGGAGGTAAGCGGCCCTTCGGCGGCACGGATTTCGGCGATGGCCCCGCGGTCGCTGTACCCGATCAACTCCGCACTCTCCTGGCGCACGTGCTTCTTCTTCAGCATCATCTGGAGCAGCGACTGCCGGAACTCCTCGCTGAACAGGGCATCATACAGCACGCCCTCTTTGCCTTCGATGACAGCCCGGGAGATAATGCTGCCCGGTGCGTGGTCGCGCAGTTCCTGCTCCTCCTCGTCTGTGGCGAACGCCATGGGCAGTTGGTAAAGTTCGGGCAGGCCCTCGTTGTAGCTCACCTCGATAAACAGCAGCGATGCACCGGCTTTGCCGAGCGGCATGGGCATGTTGTTGACCACCTGCATGCGCTGCACCGTGCGGGCCTTGCCTCCGAACCAGCGCCGCTGGGATATATAGGACGGCAGCACCTGCGTCTCAAGCTGCTTCAGCGTCTTGGGTGCGAGGGGCGCTCGCAGCGAACTGAGCTGTACGGCCTTCTTCTGTCCATCCTGTGCGCTGCCCGCCTCCTGCGGCTGCAGCTCCATCCAGTAGTAACCGTGGCCACTCATCGTGAACAGGTATGGCTCGTCTTTTACATTGGGGAATTTGTTCTTGCTGAACACCTCCACCGGGGTAAATCCTTTGTAATCCTGCAGGTCCAGCTCCACCGCCTCCGGGAAGCGCGACAGGTTGGCGACCACCAGGATAGTTTCGGTTTCATACTGCCGCACAAAAGCCAGCACCTTCGAGTTGTTCGGCGACAGGAACCTGATGGTGCCGCGGCCGAAGGCCTTGTAGCGCTTACGCATGTTGATGATGCGGCGCATCCACCAGAGCAGCGAATTGGCATTGTGGTTCTGCGTCTCCACGTTTACCGACTCGTACTTGTACTCCGGGTCGATGATGACGGGCAGGTACAGGCGCTGCGGATTAGCCGAGGAGAAGCCAGCGTTGCGGTCCTCGTTCCACTGCATTGGCGTGCGAACTCCGTCGCGGTCTCCGAGGTAGTAATTGTCGCCCATGCCTATCTCATCGCCATAGTACACCACCGGGGTGCCGCGCATCGAGAAGAGCAGCACGTTCATCAGCTCTATCTTGCTGCGGTCGTTGCCCAGGAGCGGCGCCAGGCGGTGCCGGATGCCCAGGTTGATGCGCGCCATCGGGTCCTTGGTATACACCTTGTACATATAGTCGCGCTCCTCGTCGGTCACCATCTCCAGCGTCAGCTCATCGTGGTTGCGCAGGAACATGGCCCACTGGCAGGCCTCCGGTATCTCGGGTGTCTGGTTGAAGATGTCGATGATGGGGTAGCGGTCCTCCATCTTCACCGACATAAACAAGCGCGGCATAATGGGGAAGTGGTAGTTCATATGGCACTCGTCTCCGTTGCCGAAGTAGGCGGCAGAGTCTTCCGGCCACATATTGGCCTCAGCCAGCAGTAGCTTGCCCTGGTACTTGCTGTCTACGTGGGCGCGCAGCTTTTTCAGGAAATCGTGGGTTTCGGGCAGGTTCTCGCCGTTTGTGCCCTCCCGCTCAAACAGGTAAGGCACGGCGTCCAGCCGGAAGCCGTCCACGCCGAGGTCCAGCCAGTATTCCAGCACTTTGAACACTTCTTTCTGCACCTCGGGATTGTCGTAGTTCAGGTCGGGCTGGTGCGAGAAGAAACGGTGCCAGTAGTACTGCTGCGCCACCGGGTCCCACGACCAGTTACTCTGCTCCGTGTCGGTGAAGATGATGCGCACGTCTTTATACTTGGTCGGGTCGTCGCTCCACACGTAGTAGTCGCGGTGTTTGGAGCCGGGTTTGGCCGTGCGGGCGCGCTGGAACCAGGGGTGCTGGTCGGAGGTGTGGTTGATGACAAGCTCCGTGATGACCTTCAGGCCGCGCCGGTGCGCCTCCTTCACGAAAAGCTTGAAATCATGCATGTTGCCGTACGAGGGGTTGATGCTGTAATAGTCCGCTATGTCGTAGCCGTCGTCGCGGAGGGGAGAAGGGTAAAAGGGCAGCAGCCAGATGGCCGTCACGCCCAAGTCCTCCAAATAATCCAGCTTCTCCATCAGCCCTTTAAAATCGCCGATGCCGTCGCCGTTCCCATCTTTGAACGCCTTGATGTGCAGCTCATATATGATGGCATCTTTGTACCAGTGGATGTTGTCGTCTAACGCAAATTTCTCGTCTGCCATATTTATCGTGATAGGGTTCTGTTGTTCTTTAGTCATGGTCGGATGCCAGCCAGGTATTGTCTACACTCCAGTTGCTGGCTTTGCTCGAGTCGGCATGTGCCGCCCCGCTAGCTGCATCCTCTATGCGCAGCACGTGCACCGGCATCTCGTGCGGACGGAGCTCCACGTAGTTCCACTCGTCCGTCCAGGTATATTTGCGCTCAGTCAGCAGGTCGTGTACCACGTACTGTCCGTTGCCCATGTTCATTTTGGAGAGTGGCACCTGCACCCAACCCGCCTGCGTGTTGTGCGGGTCAAGGTTCACGACAACCACTATTTTGTTCCGGAAGTCGCTGCTCCACTTGGCATAGCACACAAAGGCCGGGTTGTCGGCTCCCCCGAAGGCCACATTCCAGGTGGTCTGCAGGGCCGGGTTCACCTTGCGTATCCGGTTAATGAGGGTAATCACCTCCCGTATCTTCGTCAGCTTGCCCCAGTCCCAGTGCTTGACCTCGTACTTCTCCGAGTCGAGGTACTCTTCCTTGCCGGGCACCGGGGTGGCTATGCCAAACTCATATACCGGGCCATATAAGCCGTAGTTAGATGACAGCGTGGCCGCCATCACCAGCCGGGTGATATGCGCCGGCTCCCCGCCGTCCTGCAGCACAGGCGGGTTGATGTCCGGGGTGTTGGGCCAGAAGTTAGGCCGGAAGTAGTCGCGCATCTCCGTCTGCGTCAGTTCCTCCATATACTGGCGCAGTTCCTCGGGTGAGTTGCGCCAGGTATAATAGGTATAGGACTGTGTGAACCCTAGTTTCGCGAGTCGCTCCATCACGCGCGGGCGTGTAAAGGCCTCCGCCAGGAAAATCACCTCCGGGTGGGCCTTGTGAATGTCAGCAATCACCCATTCCCAGAAAGAGAAAGCCTTGGTGTGCGGGTTATCCACCCGGAACACCACCACGCCCTGGTCTATCCAATGCTGCAGCACCCGCCGCAGTTCCTGCCACAGGTTCTGCCAGTCCTCGGTCTCAAAATTCACGGGCAGCACGTCCTGGTATTTCTTGGGGGGATTCTCGGCATACTGCACCGTGCCGTCCGGCCGCCACTTAAACCATTGCGGATGCTCTTTTACGTAAGGGTGGTCCGGGGAGCACTGGATGGCGAAGTCAAGGGCCACCTCGATGCCGTGCTCCTTTGCCTGCTTCACAAAGTGCCGGAAATCATCCAGTGTGCCCAGCTCCGGCAGGATGGCGTCGTGGCCTCCCTCGGCACCGCCGATTGCCCACGGCGAGCCGGGCTCGCCGGGCTGGGAGGAAGGATTGTTGTTCTTGCCTTTTCTGAAAGCCTCCCCGATGGGGTGGATGGGCGGCAGGTAGATGGTGTCGAAGCCCATCTCGGCAATGCGGGGCAAGAGCCGCTCACAGTCCTTAAATGTGCCGTGCTGCCCCGCCTGCTGCGCCGCAGACCTCGGGAAGAACTCGTACCAGGCGCTGAAGAGGGCTTTCTGCCGCTCCACGTCCAGTTGCAGTCGCTTGTCGTAGGTGGTCACGTTCTCCCGCTCCGCGCCCGCCCGCATCTGCTCCGAGGTGTCGGCGCTGGTGGCGAGCGCCACGGCATCGGCCTGGTTCGGGTTGTGGCGCAGCTGGTGCGCAATGCCATAGAGCTGTTCCTGCTGCTGGCCTTGTGCTTTCGCGGCCGTCTCCTCCAGCATCTGCGCCCCTATCTGCAACTCTACCGTTACGTCCTGGTTCGCCTCAAACTTTTTCTTCAACCCTTTCTGCCAGGTGTAAAAATGGTCCACCCACCCCTCCAGGGTATACTCATAGCGCCCCATGGCGTCAGGGGTGAACGTGGCCTGCCAACTGTCATTGCCCAGGAACTCCATCGGCACGGCCGTCCAGTTCTCTGAGTCTGTGGAGGTGTTGCGGTACAGCAGCTGCGCTTTCACTTCGTCATGCCCGTCGCCGAAAATGTCGGCTGTCACGGTCATCTCCTCTCCCACTACCCGCTTGGCGGGGAATCTCCCGCAGTTTATCTCTGGTTTTACATGTTCTATAACGACGCGTTTTTTTCCTTCAAGTTGTTCCATGTAGTAGCTCTGCTTTGTCCCCTGTAGTTACTGTGCTCGGATAAATAGGTTGCGGACAATATTCCATAATTGCAAATTTGGGCCATCACCGCACGAATACCCGTAGCAAAGTAATAAATTCTTTGTCCGGCCACATGCGTGTTTTCACCAAAACTGCACAACCTTAGGCCCCCGATGCAAGTTAATACGTGCTGTGAAAAACCCTAAATTTATATATGTCAATCGCAAGGAAGATAGGAGCAGAATACCAGCCCGAGAAGGGAACGACCTTCACGGTCTGGGCCCCGAAAGCGGAGCAGGTGGAATTGACACTCGAAAATCCAGACCCGGAGAGGATACCCCTGCAGCGCGAAGCCTTCGGCTACTGGACGGCCCTGGCAGCGGACGCCGGACACGGCACCCGCTATAGGTACACGCTGGATGGGGAGAAAGTGCGACCCGACCCCGCCTCGCAGTTTCAGCCGGACGGCGTGCATGCCGCCTCTGCCGTAGTCGACCACACCCGCTTTGCCTGGACAGATGCGACCTGGAAGGGGCTGCCGCTGGAGCAGCTGATTATATATGAACTGCATGTGGGCACCTTCAGCGAAGAAGGCACGTTTGAGGGGGCCATAAAGCACTTGCCTGAGCTGAAGGACCTGGGCGTCACGGCCATCGAGCTTATGCCGGTTGCCGAGTTCCCGGGGAGCCGGAACTGGGGCTACGACGGCGTGTTCCCGTTTGCTGCCCAGAGCACCTACGGGGGGCCACAGGGCCTCAAAATGCTGGTGGATGCCTGCCACGAACAGGGAATCTCCGTGGTGCTGGACGTAGTCTACAACCACATGGGCCCGGAGGGGAATTACCTGAACGAGTACGGCTATTACTTTACAGACAAGTACAACACCCCCTGGGGCAATGCGCTCAACTTCGACGACGCCCACTCCGACCACGTCCGCAACTTCTTTTTCCAGAACGCGCTCATGTGGCTGCGCGACTTTCACATCGACGCCCTGCGCCTCGATGCCGTGCATGCCATATATGACACCGGTGCCCGGCACTTCCTGCAGGAACTGCGCGAGCAGGTGAACCAGTTGGAGGAGCAGAAAGGACGGAAATTTTTACTGATAGCGGAGAGCGACCAGAGCGACGTGCGCCTGATAAACCCCATCGGGCAAGGGGGATATGGCCTGGACGCGCAGTGGTTCGATGACTACCACCACGCCATCCATACCCTCGTGACGGGCGAACTGGAGGGCTACTTCGAGGATTACGGCAAGCCGGAGCAGTTGCAGAAAGCACTGGAGCACACCTTCGTCTACAACGGCCTCTACTCGGAGCACCGCAAAAAAACATTGGGTACCGACGCGACCGCCAACCCGGCCAGGCAGTTTGTGGTCTGCTCCCAGAACCACGACCAGACAGGCAACCGGATGCGGGGCGAGCGCCTCACGCAGTTGGTTCCCTTCGAGATGCTGAAACCTGTTGCGGGGCTGGTGCTGCTTTCTCCCTATGTCCCCATGCTGTTTATGGGGGAGGAATACGGCGAGGAGAACCCCTTCCTTTACTTTGTGAGCCATACCGACGAAAACCTGGTGGAGGCGGTTCGAGAAGGAAGGAAAGCAGAATTTGCGTACTTTGCAGGAAAAGGCGAGGCGCCGGACCCGCAAAGCGAGGAAACGTTCTACCGCTCCAGGCTACAGCGGGGCTATCAAACGAATGAGCAACAGCACAAATTACGGGAGTTTTACAAGGCACTCATCAACCTTCGGAAAGCAGCCCCTGCCCTTGCGCGTCCGGACAAGCCATATATGCAGGTAAAAATGGAGGAGGAGAAACTTGTGCTGCACCTGGTTCATACAGGCCAGGAACCACATCTCTACTGCCTGTTTAACATAAGCGATCAACCACAGAACACAAAGCTGCTGCCGGTCGCTGCAAGTTCCTGGAAAACCGTTCTGCATTCTGCCGACACGGCCTGGGGAGGCCCCGGCGCTGACATGCCGCAGGCGCTTCAGGAGGGCTCTTCCGTACTTTTGCCGCCCGCATCGTTACTCATTTTTGAACAAGAGAAATAAATGGACAAGTATATCTGTATTCACGGGCACTTTTACCAGCCCCCCGCGAGAACCCCTGGCTGAATGACGTAGAGTTGCAGGAGTCTGCCGCTCCTTACCACGACTGGAACGAGCGGATCACAGACGAATGCTACGCCCGCAACTCCGCCTCCCGTATTCTGGGGGAGCAGGGAAAGATCGTGGACATCATCAACAACTACGCCCGCATCAGCTTCAACTTCGGCCCCACCCTGCTGGAGTGGATGAAAAAGAAAGAGCCGGAAACCTACCAGGCCATACTCGAGGCCGACAAAGAGAGCCTAGCGCGGTTTTCGGGCCACGGCTCCGCCATGGCACAGGTATACAACCACATCATCATGCCCCTGGCCAACGAGCGCGACAAGCACACGCAGGTAATATGGGGTATATATGATTTCAGGAACCGCTTTGGGCGCGATCCGGAAGGCATGTGGCTTGCCGAGACGGCCGCCGACACGCCCACGCTGGAGGTGCTGGCCGCGCACGGCATCAGGTTCACCATCCTGTCGCCGTATCAGGCCCGCCGGTTCCGCAAAATCGGGGAAAAGGAGTGGCAGCACGCAGAGGGTGCCAACATCAACCCGCGGCGGCCTTACCTGTGCAAGCTGCCCTCCGGGAATGAGATTGTGCTGTTCTTTTATGACGGGCCGGTGTCGCAGGGCATCGCCTTTGAGAAGCTGCTGGAGCGGGGCGAGGATTTTGCCAGCCGCCTGGTGAATGCCCTCGACCCCAACAGCGCAGAGCCGCAGCTGATGCACATCGCCACCGACGGCGAGACCTACGGCCACCACCACCGCTTCGGCGAGATGGCCCTCTCCTACGCCCTCAACCATATAGAGGAGGCGCAGCTGGCGCAGGTAACGGTATATGGCGAGTTCCTTCAGAAATTCCCCCCGGAGTATGAGGCCGAAATCATAGAAGACACCTCCTGGAGCTGTGCCCACGGCGTGGAGCGCTGGCGCAGCAACTGCGGCTGCAACACCGGCGGCAACGGCGGCTGGGACCAGGAGTGGCGCGGGCCGCTCCGCGATGCCTTGGACTGGCTGCGCGACGAGCTCACGCCGCTCTTCGAGCGCGAAATGGACAAGCTGGGTGCCGACCCCTGGGTAACGCGCAACGCCTATATACAGGTGGTCATGGACCGCTCCGAGAAAAACGTGGAGGCGTTTATCCAGCGCCACACTTCGTACGAGCTCAGCCGGGACGAGAAAACCAGGTTCCTGAAACTGCTGGAGATGCAGTACCACACGCTGCTCATGTACACCAGCTGCGGCTGGTTCTTCGACGAGGTGACGGGCCTCGAAACCGTGCAGGACATCTACTATGCGGCCAGGGCCATCCAGCTGGCGCAGGACCTGGGCAAAAAAGACTACGAGACGCCATTTGTGAACCTGCTGGAACTGGCCAGGAGCAACCACAAGGAAAAGGAGAACGCGGCACGGGCCTATATAAAATCCGTGAAGCCTACCATCATCAACCTGCTGCGCGTGGGTGCCCACTATGCCGTGTCCTCGCTCTTTGCGGAACACACCAGGAAACTCGAGCTCTACAGCTACCAGGCCATCTCGCAGGAATATGAGCTGATGGAGGCCGGTCGGCAGAAACTGGCTGTGGGCCGCGCTAAAATACGCTCAATTGTCACCTGGGAGGAGGAGGTGATCACCTTCGGGGTGCTGCACCTCGGCGACCACCAGCTGTTCGGCGGCGTGCGCGAGTTCATGAGCCTGGAGGACTACGGCAACCTGCGCTCCGAGCTGCACACCGCCTTCAACCGGGGCAACGTAAGCGAGGTCATCATGCTGCTCGACAAGCACTTCGAGTCCCACAACTACTCCTTCTGGCACCTCTTCAAGGATGACCAGAAGAAGATTCTGGACCAGGTGCTGGAGCATGCCATGGAGAACGTGGAAAACAACTTCCAGCAGATCTACGACAACAACTACCCGCTGATGGCGGCCATCAAAACACTGGGCATGAAGCTGCCCCGGCCCCTGCAGACCACCGTCGAGTACATCGTCAACACCAAGCTGCTGCGGGAGTTCGAATCAGAGCAGCCTGACACGAACGAAATCAAAAAGCTGCTGGACGAGACAAAGCGCATGAAGGTGAAGCTCAATTTCGATACGCTGGATTTTGCCGCCTCGCAGCGCGTGGAACGTCTGATGAAACAAGTGCAGGAACAGCCAAACGACACCGAGACGGTGGAGATGCTCATCGCCCTGCTGAAGGTGCTGGAGAAATCGAAACTGGCCCCAGACTACTGGCAGGCGCAGAACATCGCTTTCCGGATGCAGCAAACGGTGTACGAAGACTATATAAAACGCTCTGAGAAAGGCGACAACGAGGCCGCGCAATGGCTTGAAAAATTTGATACGCTCTGCTCAAACCTAAACCTGAAAACAAAACATGGTATACATTCCGTCGGCCACTTACAGGCTTCAAGTATCGTCTAAATTCACACTTCAGCAGGTGCGGGAGATTATTCCCTACCTGCACGAGCTGGGCATCAGCACCGTTTACTCGGCTCCCCTCTTCTGCTCGCGCCCCGGCAGCGAGCACGGCTACGACGTCACCGCCCCCTACGATATAAACCCGGAGGTAGGCACCAAACAGGAACTGAAGCAGATTTCGGAGGAGCTCAAGAGCAGGGGCATGGGCTGGCTGCAGGACATCGTGCCCAACCATATGGCCTACCACCCCGCCAACGTCTGGCTGATGGACGTGCTGGAGAAAGGTCCGCAGTCGCACTTCTACACCTTCTTTGACATTGACTTCCACCACCCCGACTTCTCAGGCCAGGTGATGGTGCCTTTTCTGGGGGATTCGTTGGAAGAGGTGATGAAGCAGAATCAGCTAAAGCTCTCTTTTAGCGAGAAGGGCTTTCACCTGAACTATTACGAAAGCGCCTATCCGGTGAGTGTGGCCTCCTACAGGGCGCTTCTGGAGCAGGCGCAACAGGAGTCAGGAGAGCCGGAGGTAAGCACCCAGACGCAGCAGGCGCTGAAGGAGCTGCAGACCCTGGAGAGCGAAGACAGCCTGACGCCCGCTGCCTGGGACAACTTCAAGAAGAAACTAGCCGGTAAGCCCCAGCTGCGGCAGGCGCTGGAGCAGGCAACAGAAAGCATCAACAACGATAACACGAAGTTGCAGGCGCTACTGGGGCAGCAGCATTATATCCTCTGCCACTGGCAGGAGACGGAGACGCGCATCAACTTCCGCCGGTTCTTCACCGTCAACGACCTGATCTGCCTGCGCATGGAGCTGCCGGAGGTGTTCGACCAGTATCACCAGTTCATCCGGCAGCTCTGCGAACAGGGGCTGCTGCAGGGGCTGCGGGTAGACCACGTGGACGGCCTCTTCGACCCCATCACTTACCTCAAGCGCCTGCGCAAACTGGCCGGGCCGGAGTCCTACATCGTGGTGGAGAAAATTCTGGAGGGCGAGGAGCAACTGCCGGAGCGCTGGCCGATCGAGGGCAACAGCGGCTACGACTTTCTGGCCTGGGTAAGCAATTTATATACCTCCGGCGCGGGCCGCCGCAAACTCACGCAGATATATAGCCGCCTGGTGCCAAACGCGCCCACCAACTACGAGCAACTGGTGTTCGACAAGAAAATGTTCATCCTGAAAAACCAGATGCAGGGCGAGTTGAGCAACCTCCTGCGCCTGCTGCAGGAGCGCCACCTTATTCCGCTGGAGCCGGAGGAGGAGTGGCGGAAAGCGCTGGCGGTGCTGCTGTGCGCCTGGCCGGTGTACTGTATATATGGCAACCGCCTGCCCCTGTCGAAAGATGAGATGGCCGTGGTAGACAAGGCCTTTGAGGAGGCGCACAAGCAGGCCCCGGAGTTGCAGGAGCGGTTCCGGCAGTTGCACCACCTGTTCACGCTGCAGCCCGGCGACACTGAGCAGACCACGCACGACAAGCTTTACTTCGTGATGCGCAGCCAGCAGTTCACGGGGCCGCTGGCGGCAAAGGGCGTGGAAGACACCACCTTCTACAACTATAACCGCCTCATCTCCCTCAACGAGGTGGGAAACAGCCCGGACATCTTCCACCTGGACGACGAAGCGTTCCATGAGCGGATGCTATACAGGCAGCGCGTGTACCCGCACTCCATCAACGCCACCGCCACCCACGACACCAAACGCGGCGAGGGGGCCCGCATTCGCCTGAACGTGCTGAGCGAGATGCCCGAGGAGTGGGAAACCAGGGTGCAGGAGTGGCTGGAAATCAGCAGGAAGTACACGACCAAACCAACCACCAACGACCTGTATTTCCTCTTCCAGACGCTGATTGGCGTATTGCCGTTGAGCGGCGAGGCCGACGAGTCTATTGTGGAGCGGCTGCAGGAGTACCTGCAGAAGGCGCTGCGCGAGGCAAAGGTAAAAACAGACTGGTCGGAGCCGAACGAGCCGTACGAGCAGGCCGTGAAAGACCTGGTGCGGCAACTGCTGCTGGAAGACGAAGGCTTTATGGAGTCGTTCCGGCCTTTCTTCCATAAAGTGGCGCACTACGGATGGCTATATGCCCTCTGCCAACCGCTGCTGAAAGTGACCTGCCCCGGCGTGCCCGACATATACCAGAGCACCGAGCTGTGGGACCTGAGCCTGGTGGACCCGGACAACCGCCGCCCCGTGGACTACAACCTGCGCCTGGAGTACCTGCACGAGCTGAAGCAACAGGAGCAGCAGAAGGGCAGCGAAAGCCTGCACCAGCAACTGCTCCAAAACCCCGATGATGCCAAAGTAAAGCTGTACCTGCTGTACAAGGCACTTAACAAACGCCGCGAGCTACAGCCGCTGTTCGACGCCGGGGACTATATACCGCTACAGGTACAGGGCGTACACAAGCACCGCATTGTGGCTTTCGCCCGCCGCCACCAGCACCAATGGGCCGTGGTGGTGGTGCCGCTGCGACTGGCCAGCCTCATCAGCAAGGAAGAACTGCCCCTCGGCCAGCATATATGGGAAGACACCACCGTCACGCTGCCCGAAGGCGCACCGGCACAGTGGCAGCAGGTATTTGGCGGAGAAACCGTCTCGGCCAATGGCAACCTCAGCATAGCCGACGCATTGAACACATTTCCAGTAGCATTTTTAACCGCGACAACTGTATGATCATACCTAACCGGAGTGCCGGCCTTCTGCTGCACATCACCTCGCTCCCCTCCCGCTTCGGCATCGGGGATTTGGGCCCCGAGGCCTACCATTTTGCCGACCTGCTGCAGGAAGCCGGGCAGAAATACTGGCAGATTCTCCCCCTTAACCCCACAGAGGGCGGCTACGGCCACTCCCCTTACAGCAGCCACTCGGCCTTTGCCGGAAACCCGCTGCTCATCAGCCCCGAGCTGCTGGTGGAGGAAGGCCTGCTTCAGAGAAAGGATCTGGACACTGGCGTAGAGTTCCGGGAAGACCGGGTAGAATATGATAAGGTGGCGGATTATAAGCTAAAGCTCTGGCAGCTGGCTTTTCAGAATTTCCGGGAGCAGGCTGACGCGGAGGCGCAGAAAGAATACAAAGACTTTCAGCGCGAGCACCAGGCGTGGCTGCCGGATTTCGCGCTGTTCTCGGCCTTCAAAAAGAATTTCGGAAACAGAAGCTGGGTAGAGTGGCCGACCGAAATAAAGCAGCGTGCTGAGGAAAGCATGAACGCACTCGCCAGCGAAATGGAAGACGAGGTGGAGTTCGAGATATTTCTGCAGTTCCTGTTCTACAGGCAGTGGGAAAAGCTGAAGCAGTACTGCCACGGTAAGGGAATCATATTCTTTGGCGATATGCCCTTTTACGTAAGCCACGACAGCGCCGACGTGTGGTCGAACCCGGCATACTTTAAACTGGATGAGCAGGGAAACGCCACGGGCTTATCGGGTGTGCCGCCGGATTTCTTCAGCGAGACCGGCCAGCTGTGGGGCACGCCGGTGTTCGACTGGAAAGCACTTGCAAAGCATGGTTACGACTGGTGGATACGCCGCATCGACCATAACCTGCGTTTGTTTGGGCTGCTGCGCCTCGACCATTTCCGGGCCTTCTCAGCCTACTGGGAAGTGCCCGCCGGAGAAGACACGGCCAGGAACGGCTCCTGGCAACAATCACCGGGGGCCGACATTCTGCACCTCCTGCAGAAAAAGCACCCCCAGATGCCAATCATTGCGGAGGACCTGGGAGAGATAGACCAGCCGGTGCGGGACCTGATAAAGCAGTTTGACCTGCCGGGCATGCTGGTGCTGATCTTCGCCTTTGTCTCGGATGAGAAAGCGTTTGAGGGCTCTTTTATGCCCCACAACCACACGCGCAACAGCATAGTATATACCGGCACCCACGACAACAGCACGGTGGTGGCCTGGTTTAAGGAGGCGAAAGCCGGTGACAGGAAAAGCCTCAGCGACTACGCTTTCCATGAGCTGTCGGAAGAAAACGTGCATGAGGTGATGGGGCGGCTGGCGCTGGCCTCAGTGGCGCAACTGGCGGTGCTGCCGGTGCAGGACGTGCTGGGCCTGGGGAAAGAAGCGACTATGAACAAACCCTCTACGGCAAGGGGAAACTGGGAGTGGCGCCTGAAGCGAAACGAGTTCAACAGGAAACATGCGCAGAAGCTCCATGCGCTCACGAAACTATATGGCAGGATGCCTGAATAGGAAAACTTACCATATCGCCTGAAGGAAGGCATGATAAATATAGAAAGATGTATTTTGAAAGCGCCCCATAGCATTCAAGCTATGGGGCGCTTCTTTGGCAGCACAGAGCGCAGCCGGAGCTTATATATCCCGGTAGTGTTAAAGAAGTAATGATAGTTTAAATTTACAGTAGAGGCTGCCCTCGTCCCGGCAACTGTCGGGATGCGAGCTACTGGGCGGCCTCTGGCCGACAAACAGTCAATAAGTAAAACGAAAAAATGAGGCGGGACGCCTCCATATAGCTCACACCCCGAAAGCGTTCGGGGCAAGGGCATCGCATTACTTCTGGGATACTACCTATATCCAAACTTCGCGCTGCCGGCAAGCAACTCCTATATGTTTGTATTTATGTTTGTGTTGATGGAGGAAACAGCCTTCCGGGACATTTTTCATCCCGTTAATATATAACCACCGCCCACTGACTCAACCAAAACTTGTCATTGGCTTTGGATGGCTTTACATCAGGTGTTGTTCAGCGGCGCTATCTCCTTGCTTCTTTCGCTCACCAACTCGGCCATGGCCGACAAGTGGTCGAGGTACTGCGACGTGTAAGCATCAGATGCGGCGTGGGCATATATAGCTGTGCCGCCTTTTACAGCATTTATAATCTCGTCATGCTGCTCCATGGGCAAGGCCGGGCAGCCAAGGCTGCGCCCCAGGCGACCAGCCTGCTCAATAAAATCCTCCGTGGCATACGCTGCGCCGTGCATCACAATGCAGCGGTCCCGGGCATTGGTGTTGAAACCCTCGTCCAGCCCCTCCAGCCTCAGTGAAAGCCCATGCTTGCCATAGTAGGTATTGTCGGTGACATAAAACCCGATGCTGCTCATATAGGACTCGTTATCGTTAGAGAAATTCTCGGCATACTCCTGACCGGAGTTGCGCCCATGCGACACGTACGTATTGAAGAGAATCTCTTTTTTTTCGATGTCCACCACCCAGAGCCGCTTTTCGTTGGATGACTTGGTGAAGTCGATGATGGTAATGACCGGCTTGTCCGACACCTGCCCCTTGCGCTTCATGTTGTAGTAGCCAGCCAGGGCCTTGTCGAACACCTCGAACCGGAGGCCCGTTTCCTGCAGGTTCATATAGCTGTAGAGGTTAAAGGCCACCTGGTTGAACTTCATCAACTTGTAGCCTGTTACCCTGTCTCTGATCTTCCGCATGTCAGGCTTCGGCTTGGCCGCCCCCACGTTCACGGGGGTCGCGAAAGGCGTCAGCACCAGCGGGGCAAACAGCGGCAGCAGGCTCTTGGCCAGCTTTCGTTTGGCGTATCTCCATCTTGGTCTTCTCATCTTGCTCAGATTTTGGCCCAACTACATTGTACGGGCAACAGGCGGCACGGTTAATTACAATTCGCCACTGTATGGATTTTTGGTGTCGGAAGCTAAAACCAAACCCTCGAGGTATCATTTTTGACTGAATCGCTGTAAACAACATAAGTGCAGCGCTACTTGTAAACACGATGACCATCCAAGACAAAAATAGATTTATTTATATAGGCTATATCCTCCTGCTCCTGCTGGCCGCCGGTTGCAGTGGCAAGCAGACGCTGCGCGGCGTGTTCAGCAAAAACCTGACGCCCCACGAAAAGTATGCAGCCAAGCTGAAAGAAACCGGCCTGGACCAAACCGCCCTGGGGCAGGAATGGCTGCAGGCAGGGCAAGCGGCCTTGCAGGACTCCATCACCGTGTCGCTGCCGTTCAAAGAGACTGGCTATTTTTCGGCTGCCGAGCCGCGGGCACTTGCCTATCGCTTCGATGCCAGAGAGGGCGAGCGCATCGTGGTGAACCTGGAGATGCAGGCAAGGGAGCAGGTGCTGGTGTTCATGGACTTGTTTGGGGCCCCCGAAACCCCGACAGAGGAAGCCCGCCGCGTAGCCTCCGCTGACACCACCGCTACCTCCCTAAGCCACGAGGTGGACGATGACCTGCCCCATATATTGCGCGTACAGCCGGAATTGCTCCGCAGCGGGCAATACACTGTCACCATCCAGTCCGAGCCCACCCTGGCTTTTCCGGTGGAGGGCAAATCCAGCCGCCACATCGCCAGCATCTGGGGCGATCCCAGGGATGGAGGCGCCCGCCTACATGAAGGCGTGGATATCTTTGCGCCAAGAGGCACTCCGGCCATTGCCTCCACCGAAGGTGTCATAACCCGCGTAAACGTAACGCCGCGCGGCGGAAAGGTGGTGTGGTTATCTGACATCAGCCGCAGGCAAAACCTGTACTACGCCCACCTCGACAGCCAGCTGGTGGCGCCGGGCCAGCGGGTGCAGATTGGCGACACGCTCGGCCTGATCGGCAACACCGGCAACGCCATCACCACTGCTCCGCATTTACATTTTGGTATATACCGCTCCGGACGCGGCGCCACCAACCCCTACCCATACCTCCACGATAGCGGCGAGGCTGTGCCCGCCATAGCAGTTGACACAACACTGCTCGCCAACTGGGTGCGCGTGGCGGTAAAGGCGGCCAACATACGCCTGCAGCCCTCCACTAAGTCTGCTATATATGCCACCCTGCCGCAGCATACGCCGCTGCAAGTCACCGGCGCCGCCGCCGACTGGTACCGTGTGGCCCTGCCCAGCGGCACCGAAGCTTATATAGCCGGCAGCCTGGTAGAAGCCGCCACAAATCCCGTGACCTACGAAAAACTGGCTACCGCAGCTGATTTGCTGGATGAGGCACATCCGCTTGCCGCGCCGAAAGACAGCCTTTCTGCCGGCAGCAGCGTAGCTGTGCTGGGCGGATACAACGGCTTTAAACTGGTGCGCAACGAGCGAGGGGAACTGGGCTGGATAAACACTGCGGGGCCGGTGAGCTTACGATAAACTGCAGGCGGGTTTATATATACCGAAGCCTGGCTGCCCCGGCTAACAGCCTTGGCGGCTGCCCGGAAGATATTTTCTGCTTATATTTACCCGGAAGTCAACCAAACACGCCAAGCATTTGAAGTTAGCAGCCATTGACATCGGATCGAACGCGGTGAGATGCCAGATCTCCAACGTGCTCAACCAGAACGGCCATGTGCTTTTTAAAAAAGTGGAGTACGTGCGCTACCCAATCCGTTTCGGGGAGGATGTGTTCAGCACAGGCCATATAAGCGAGTACAAGATTGAGAAGTTTGTAAAGCTCCTGCACGCCTTCAAGCTGCTGCTGGACGTACACGACGTGGACCACCACATGATCTGCGCCACCTCGGCTATGCGATCTTCGCACAACGCGCCGGAGATTCTGGAGCGGGTGCAGCAGCAGCTGGGCATGGAGATACAGGTGATCGACGGCGAGACGGAAGCCGAGCTGATCAACAAGGTGATATACAACTTCCTCGACGAGCGGAATTACCTGCACATCGACGTGGGCGGCGGCAGCACCGAGTTCAACATCTATGTGAACCGGGAGAAGAAAGCGTCGCAGTCGTTTGAGCAGGGCTCTATCCGGCACATGCACCACCGCGAGTCATCGCAGCTCTGGAACATCATGCGCCTGTGGATTGAGACCAATGCCAAAAAACACCACCTGTCGCGCGCCATCGGCACGGGCGGCAACATCAACAAGATTTTTGAGCTGGCCGGGAAAGTGACGGGCAGGCCCATCTTCCGGAAGCAGATAGAAGAAGTGGTGGCCCGCATCAGCCCCATGACCCTGGAGGAACGACAGACAGAACTTCTCCTGAACCCGGACCGTGCTGACGTGATTGTACCCGCCTCGGAGATATACCTCTCGGCCATGAAGTGGGCAAAAGTAGAAAGCATGATTGTGCCCGCCGTAGGCCTGAAGGACGGAATGCTCCACGCGCTCTACGAGCAACACCACCCCGAGCGCTTCGTTATCGACAAAATCAACTAATCATTTAACAGTTATCAATTAACATTTATCATTGCGGGTATATAAAACCTTAGAGCGGCTGCAGCCCCTTCTCAGGAAGATAAGCTGCAGCCACTCTAAGGTTTGCTGGTGAAGTCAGGATATATAAACTCAAACATTACCCAGCAAATAATGCTATATAAGATGGTGCCTTCTCATCCATATATGGCTACCCCAGCTGATAAATGACAATTGATAAATGCCTACACCAGTTCGCCTTCCTGCACCTCGTGGCAGTACCGGTTGAAGAACAGCTTGTGGATGTCCACCACCTCCTCGTTGACGCCAGCTCGCTTCTTTATATAGGTGCCGTCCTCGCGCATGATGTAGGAGTTATTGTTGTCCTGCAGGTTGTAGTATAAAATATTGATCACCTCCTTTTTCAGCTCCTCGTTCACGATGAGGAACAGTGCTTCGATGCGCCGGTCGAAGCTGCGCACCATGATGTCGGCGCTGCCGCTATATACCTTCGGGTCGCCGTTGTTGTGGAAGTAGTACAGGCGCGAGTGCTCCAGGTATTCCCCCACAATAGACTTCACCGTGATGTTCTCGCTCAGCTCCTCACGGCCGGGACGCAGGCAGCAGATTCCCCGCACGATCAGCTTGATCGGCACCCCCGCTTTGGAGGCCTTGTAAAACTCGTCAATCACCTCTTTGTCCTCCAGGGAGTTTATCTTGATGACGATGCCGCTCTTCAGACCCTTCTTGGCGTTGCGGGCCTCGTTCCGGATCAGCTCGATCAGGTGGTGCCGCATGCTCTTCGGGGAGGTCATCAGGTACTTGTACTCGTTCGGGCGGGAGTGGCCGGTGATGACATTGAAGAACTCCGACACGTCGTGCGCATATACCTCGTTCGTGGTCAGCAGGCTCACGTCGGTATAGAGCCGGGCCGTCTGCTCGTTGTAGTTGCCGCTGCCGATGTGTACGTAGCGCGTCACCTTCTCCCCTTCCTTGCGGATGATCATGAGCATCTTGGTGTGCGTCTTGTACTTGCTGATGCCATATATCACGAAGCAGCCGGCCTTCTCCAGGCGCTCCCCTTCGCGTAAATTTCGCTCCTCGTCGAAGCGGGCCTTCACCTCAAACAGCACCGACACGTGCTTGCCGTTCTCCGCCGCCTTCAGCAGCGCCGCCGTCACCCGCGACTGGTCTGCCAGCCTATATATGGTTTGCTTGATGCCGAGCACCAGCGGATCCTCGGCGGCGCGCTCCAGCAGGCTCACCACCGGCTCCATGCTGTTGTAAGGGTGGTGCAGCAGCACGTCGTGGTCTTTCAGGTACTCAAACATGTCCACGCCGTCGCTGGGCAGGCTGAGCGGCGACACCGAGGCGGGCTGCTTAAAGCCCTTGTCCTTGAACTGGCGGTGGTTGATGATCTGCCAGAGGCTGCGCAGGTCCAGCAGGCTGTTGATGGTGAACAGGTTGGCATTGTCGATGACCCAGCGCTCCTTCAGCACCTTCATTAGCAACTGCGAGGGGTTGCGCTCCACCTCCAGCCGCACCACGCGCCCCTTTTTACGGGTGCGCAGCTTCGCCTTTATCTCCTGCACAAAGTCCGCCTCCAGGTCATCCGACTCCTCCAGCGTATAGTCGCCGTTGCGGGTGATGCGGAACAGGTTTGCCGACACTATCTCCACATTCCGGAAGAGCTTCTTTATCTTGGTGCGGATGATCTCCTCGATGGGCACAAAAATAAGCCGGTCCTTGCGCTGTATCTCGTAAAAGCGGGCCAGGTTCTGGGGTATCTGCACAAACGTGACCCGGTCCTGCGCCTTTTGCTCTTCGGTGGCGCGCGTTATCACGCCAAAGGTCAGCAGCTGGTTCATCAGCAGCGGGAAGCCGTGGTAATTGTCGTACACCATGGGCGTGAGCAGCGGGTAGATGGTGTTTTTAAAGTAGGAGTCCACCTTCTTCTGCTCTACCTCCGTCAGTTCGCCCACCTTCAGTATATCGAACCCGCCTTTTTCGAAGAGCGGCTTCAGCTCGTTGTTGTAGGTCAGGTACTGGTCGTTCACAAAACGGTGGGCGTAGTCCAGCAGCTTTTTCCGGAAAGGCATTTCCCGCAGCCCGGAGTAGTCGGTGCGCTCTTTGCCATAGTCGATGTAATTGTACAAGCTGCCCACCCGGATCATGAAAAACTCATCGAGGTTGGACGCGGTAATGGCCATAAACTTAAGCCGGTCGAACAGGCTCTTGCTGGTGTCGCGCGCCTGGTCCAGCACCCGGTAGTTAAAGCGCAGCCAGCTCAGGTCGCGGCTGATGTATTTACTTCTCTTGATTTGGTCTGAGACCTTGTTTATAAGCATGCTTCCAATTATTTATGCCCCGGACACTCTTTTTCCCTCTCCCGAAGCCACCTGTGTGGTGCAATCCATAATATAACCAGAAAGTATAGGTATTCCTTCATATTGCGAATTTAATTTTTTTAGTCCAATTGTGCAGCCATGCTGCCCCGATTTTGCGCCGCCTTTCCTATATACCCTGCCGCTTGCCGCCTGCTCCCGATATGATACAGCCCAGCTGGCATTCTGCGTACTACTAGTGGGTATTGCCGTACCAGTAAAGTGATACCTTTATATATAGGCTCAGGAAAAAACAGAAAACCATGGAAAAAACCCACATTCCCGAAGAAGCGGCGTACGCATTCCCGCCCTTGCCGCTGGAGGCCTGGGAGCCGACGAAAGACACGCTGCACCTGTACCTGCAGATTGCGGGCAAGATCAGGCTCCAACTGATGCCGCGCCGCAACCACTGGTGGAACATCACCCTGTACGTGACCAGCCGCGGCCTCGGCACCGGCCCCATCCCCTATAAATTTTACACGTTCGAGCTTGAGTTTGATTTCGTGGAGCATCAGTTCCATATCCGCACCAGCACGGGTGCCTCCGAGAGCATTGTGCTGCAGGATGGCCTGAGCGTGTCGACGTTTTATATGCAGGTGATGAAAGCGCTGGAGGTGCTGGGGATTCATGTGGAGATTCTCCCAAAGCCTTACGACAACAAGAGCAAAATCCCCTTTGCCCAGGACCACACGCACGCCTCCTACCAGCCGGAGCAGGTGAACAGTTACTGGCGTGTGCTGGTCACGGTGGATCAGGCGCTGAAGGAGTTCAGCGGCCGCTTTTACGGCAAAGCTTGTCCCGTACACCTCTACTGGCACCACCTGGACCTGACCATGACGCGCTTCTCCGGGAAAAAAGTGCCAGTTAGGCCCGAGGCCAGCACGGTGGAGAAGGATGCCTACTCGCACGAGGTGATCAGCTTCGGCTTCTGGCCCGGCGACGACCAGGTCCGGTTCCCGGCGTTTTACTCCTATACCTTTCCCTCGCCGGAGGGGCTGGACAAAGAGCCGCTCCAGCCTGCCCAGGCCTTGTGGGTAGACTCGAACGGGAGCCCGATGGCCGTGCTGAACTACGAGGAAATGCGGCAGCTCGAAAACCCGCGCCAGGCCCTGCTGGAATTTCTGGAAAGCTGCTACCAGGCCGGGGCCAAACGCGCCAACTGGCCAATAGCAGAACTGCGGGTGCCGCCGCTGGACGAGCTCTAGCACGGCTGGCGGCTAGCAGCAAATAATTCCTAACAAGTATGACTGATGCAGCTGACCGGAAAAAGCCGCAGGCGTCGCGGAGACTTCAGAAGGCAGTGGAGGAAAAAGCACTGGGCTGCCGGAAACATGCTTCCGGCAGCCCAGCTGTATTTTATAGCCTTCAAACGCGCCCCGCTTTCGGTGGCCGAAGTGGGGGTTTACAGCGCGATTGGCCTATATAGCCGCCTAACCCTGCTCGTTTGCAAGCTTGGAGATGAGCCGGTCAAGCGTTTCCTTGCTGTAGCCGATCTGGTGCGTATATTCCAGGCACAGGTTGTACTCCCTTTCTTCTACCTCGCCATCCTGCAGCACCATCATCACCAGTGTCTGCAGTTCCAGCATTTTCTGCATCCCGTCCTCCGGAATAACAAATGAGAGAGACGCCAGGTTGTCCGTAATCGGCAGTGTGTCTTCCTCCGACAGATTCAGCTGTTCGCCGATCGTCAGCAGAAAGTCGCTCTCCGCCTCGTCTATATACCGGTCGGCTATCGCCACCAGAACCAGGTTCTGGAAATAGGCAATCTTCTTTTCTTTGGTGTCTAAAAATGTATCTATCAGTGTGGTGGTTACCATAAACAGTTTATTTTAGGTCAAATTTATATGCCTTACAACTTTATGCCGGGCGATAACCCGCAGCGCAGGAAGGCTTCTGCGCCATGCTGCTTCATCCCCTACAAAGCAACAGAATGTGCTGTTCTGACAAAGTAGCCACCTCTATAACGGCGGCGGAGCCGAAGCATGTATACGAAGCCCATGATATCTCAGGCTTTGCCGCCGGATAATTTAAGTCATCAATACCCTTTACCTGAGCTGCACCCGGAGTTTGCGCCCTTCGCGTCCTGAAAGGCAATCAAGGTTCATGCACACAGCTCCAGGCTTTAAGAGCCAGGGTGGGATTCTCGCCCATAAAAAGTGGCCCCGCTCCTGCATTACCATGGGCGACTTTCATAAATTGCCGTACAAACAGCCGAATAAAACGTGGCCACATGCAGAAAAGCAACCTTCTCATACTCCTCCTCATGACACTTCTTCTAGTGCAGTGCAAAACTAAAACAGCGCACCGCCCTGCCCCTATCCCTGACGTAGCGCAACAAGCGTTCCAGAAGCACCCCGCCTACAAAGAGCCCGCTATAGAGCACCGCCGCTTCAAGCACGAAAACATTGTGCCGCTCCTGGAGGATCTCAAAGAGGATTCGCTGTTCGATGTGCGGGTTGTCGGGCAATCGGTGGAAGGGCGGGACATCTACTTGGTGAAAGCCGGAACCGGAAAAACCAAGGTGATGCTCTGGTCGCAGATGCACGGCGATGAGCCGACGGCCACCATGGCACTTTTTGACCTGATTAACTTCCTGCAGCACCCCGGCGAGTTGGACTCCGTCCGCAACCAGATACTGGAGAAAACCACACTATATATGGTGCCGATGCTGAACCCGGACGGCGCGGAAAAATTCAGGCGCCGGAACGCGCTTGACATCGACCTGAACCGCGACGCGCTGCGCCTGCAGTCGCCGGAGGCCTGCCTGCTCAAAAGCCTGCGCGACAGCCTGGACCCTGACTTCGGGTTTAACCTGCACGACCAGAGCCGCTACTATGCCGCGGGCAACACCCCAAAACCGGCCACCATCTCGTTTCTGGCCCCGGCTTTTGACCACGAGCAGACGGTGAACAAGGTGCGCAGGCGGGCCATGCAAACCATCGTGGGCATGAACAAACAGCTGCAGCAACTGATTCCGGGGCAGGTGGCCAAGTATTCGGATGCCCACGAGCCCCGGGCCTTCGGCGACAACATCCAGAAATGGGGAACAAGCGTGATTCTGATAGAGGCAGGCGGCTATAAAGGCGACCCGGAGAAACAGCACATCCGGCGGCTCATGTTTGCCACAATCGTGTCGGCGCTGCACCTGATTGCGGAGAAAAGCTATAGAGACTATGAGTTGGAGGATTATCACGCCATTCCCGAAAACGAACGCAACCTGTACGATGTGGTGGTGCGGAACGTGCGCTACAAAGACCATGACCGGGATGTGCTGCTGGACGTCGGGATTATGATGGATGAAATCCGCGCATCCAACGAACAAGGGTTCTATTACCGCAGCAGCGTGCAGGAAAAAGGCGACATGCAGGAGGCCTTTGGCTACGAGGAGGTAAACGGCGAGGGCCTGACACTGGTGCCGGGCAAGGTATATGGCGAGGCTTTTAAAAGCGTGGGGGCCCTGACACCCGAGCGTGCGCGGGAGCTGCTGGCGGAGGGCTACACCACCGTGCGGGTCAGCCAGCTCTCCCCCGCCAATGTCAACACCCTGGAGCTGCCGCTTAACGTGACCACCCTCACCCGCAACGTGGACCATGAGCTTAACCTCTACAGCGATGCCAATTTTGTGCTGCGGGACGCCGGGGGACAAGTGCGGTACGCCATCGTGAACGGGTTTATATATGACATGGCACGGGAAAAACCGGAGCTTTTGCATGGGCTGGTGATGTAGGGTGTCGCCTCCTGCGCAGCAGAACCGAAACCCGGTGGCGGGAGCGGCCAAATGCTGCGCCGGCGTTTTTTTATGACAGCCGCCTTTGTATCTTACAGGCTCATTCCATATACCAACCTTTTTTGCATGGTTTTAAATTACCTGTGGGCTGGCTTTTTCCTGATCGCGTTCTGCATCGCCCTGTTTCAGCTCGTCTTTTTCGGAAACATCGAGATTTTTCAGAAACTCGTCGCCAGCACGTTCGAGAACGCCAAGCTCGGCTTCGAGATCTCGCTCGGCCTGACCGGCGTGATGACGCTCTGGCTGGGCCTGATGAAGGTGGGCGAACGCGGCGGCATCGTCGCTATCTTCGCGCGGCTGGTGGGGCCGTTTTTCAACCGCCTCTTCCCGGAGATACCCAAAAACCACCCAGTGTTCGGCTCCATCCTCATGAACTTTTCGGCCAACATGCTGGGCCTCGACAACGCCGCCACGCCCCTTGGGCTAAAGGCCATGAAGGAGATGCACGAGCTGAACCCCGACAAAGACTCCGCTTCCAACGCACAGATCATGTTCCTGGTGCTCAACACCTCGGGCCTCACCATCATCCCCATCAGCATTATGGTGTTCCGGGCACAATTGGGGGCCGCCGACCCCTCCGATATCTTCATCCCCATCCTGCTGGCCACCTTTTTCTCCACCATGACCGGGCTCGTAGCCGTATCTATTTACCAGCGCATCAACCTGCTCAATCCGGTGATTGTGGCTTACCTGGGTACCCTGCTGCTGCTCATCGGCGCCCTGATCTATTATTTCAGCACCATTACGCAGGAGGAGATTGGGGTTATCTCGACTGTGGCCAGCAATGTTATCCTGTTCTCCATCATCATTTCATTTATTGCACTGGCGCTGATCAGGAAGGTGAATGTGTACGAGGCATTTATTGAGGGGGCGAAGGAAGGATTTTCCGTGGCCATCTCCATCATTCCGTATCTGGTGGCTATTCTGGTGGCCATCGGCGTGTTCCGGGCTTCCGGTGCGCTCGAGATGCTGGTGGACGGCCTGGGATACCTGATTGGGCTGATGGGAATAAATACGGACTTTGTACCGGCCCTGCCGGTTGCCTTTATGAAACCACTGAGCGGCAGCGGCGCCCGTGGCATGATGGTGGAAGCCATGACCACCTACGGCGTAGACTCCTTTGTCGGGAAACTGGCTGCTACCATCCAGGGCTCCACCGAAACCACGTTCTATATCCTGGCAGTATACTTCGGCTCCGTCGGCATACGCAAAACGCGGTACGCGCTGGCATGCGGCCTGCTGGCGGACCTCGCCGGGGTGATTGCCGCTATCTTTATCGCCTACCTCTTCTTCCATTAAATGAGACACAAGAAGTAAGACGTGAGACACATAACACCTATTAAAAGCTGAAGCGTTGTTCGAATGTGAATATGCTATCCTGTATTGAGCGTTTACCCTCTTATTCTTGCTTGCTATATATAAAAACTACTCATACAGCGCCGCGGTGCGCAGGTCCAGCAGGGCGTCCTGGGGCCGGATGCGTTTGGCGCGCAGAAAACGCTCCCGCTCGGATGCGTCGTAATTCGCCGCAGCGGGGTTCATGCTGCTGATGCGCACACGGCCGGAGGCATGGATAAACTCCATGTCGCCGCCAATCCACATGCCCACATGCACCACCCGCTCCGGCTTCCCTTCTGTGGCAGGCACCCCGAAAAACAGCAGGTCGCCGGGGCGCAGTTGCTCCCAGCCAGTTGAAGTATCCACCAGTTCACCTATATGGATTTGCTGCGAGGCGTCGCGCGGCAGCACCAGCCCGTTCATGAAATAGATGGTCTTGGTGAAGCCGCTGCAATCCACTCCTTTAAACGAGGTGCCGCCCCACAGGTAAGGCACCCCCAGCAGGCGCCGGCTTGCCTGCACCAGATTCTCCGCTGTCGGCTGCCGTTTGGCCAGCCAATCCTCATATATAACGCTGCTTCCGGTTGGTATATAGCCGGAGCGCCCATCCGGGAAGACTACTTCGAAAAAATCCTGCTGTTGGCCTTTCAGCACCAGCACGTCGCCATATACCAGGTCCGAAACGGTGGCTCCCCCGGCATCGGCTGCGGCATAGGCAAAGCCATAGGGCTCGGTGTACAGCACCTTCGGCTGCTCCTGCCAGTCGTTAAAACCTGCTTCATCGAATAGTGAGATTCCGCCCGCGTCTACCCAGGCCAGGTAGGCATCGGGCGTCTGCACCAGGTACCAGCTTCCGTCCTTTTTCCAGACTTTCAGGGGGGTGCCGAGCGTGGCCTGCGTGGCCAGTTCCGCCGCGTGCCTGGGCTGCGTGCGCAGGTTAGCCACCGATATGGTAACGAGAGCCCGGTTCCTGCTGGCCAGATCAGGCGCAGGCAGCACCTGGATGCTGTCCTGAAACGGGATGTTCGCCGCCTGCAGCCGGTCCAGCAGCGCTTCTTTGGCCTCCGGCAGGTTGGTTTCCCCGGCAAGCACATGGCCGTGCGCCTCCACCTGAAACAGTGCGGTGCGCTTGTCAGGGGCATATTGCTGGCGAACGGCGTCTAAGTGGGGCTGGAGCATCATGTCGTCTGGAGATGTTGGTAAGGTGGTTCGCCCGGCGGTGCAGGACATCAGCAGGGCCAGCAGCAAGAAGGGGAATTTCTGCACGAGAGTCGGGAGCCTGATCATATGGCGTTATATATGGCGTTGGGTTCAGCTTGTATAAGGTTCTGATTCTGTTCGAAGTTCCTTCTTGTCCTACCTCGGCTAACTCAATTGAACTTACCTATATCCATTTTGATGCCTTGTGCATGTATTTCATATATATAAACAGGTACAGCCTGTAGTCCAATCCTGCCGCCTACGGCGCCACCATCTGCATCAGCAGGGCGCTGATATAGCCTGCGTAGGTGCCGATGGCGTAGCCGAAAATAGCCAGCAGCACCCCAACCGGCGCCAGGGCCGGATGAAATGCCGCCGCCACAATCGGCGCGGATGCCGCCCCGCCCACATTGGCCTGGCTGCCCACCGCCAGAAAGAAAAAAGGCGCTTTGATAAGCTTGGCTACGATGAGCAACAGCAGCATGTGCAGCATGATCCAGATAAAGCCCACCAGAAACAGGCCCGGGTTGCTGAAAATTGCCGTCACATCCATCTGCATCCCGATGGTGGCCACCATGATATATAAAAACAGGCTGCCGATGCGCGAGGCGCCCGCACCCTCCAACTGGCGCGCCTGGGTAAAGGACAGCAGAATGCCGAAGGAAGTGGCCAGCACCACCAGCCAGAAAAAGCCCGACGTCAGGCTGAACTGCTCGAGGTAGGGCGCATGCGTGCTGACCCAGGGCGCAATAATATCAGCCAGGAAGTGTGCCGCCCCCGTCACGCCCAGCCCCACGCCCACAATCTGCACGGTATCGGTCAGAGTTGGAATGCGCATGATGCCCAGCCGGTAGGCCTCCACTTTCTCCTTTAGATCATTCACCGCGGTGTTATCAGCCTTGAAATATTTGTCTATCCTGTCTGATTTGCCGGCACCGTACAGCAGCACCGCCATCCAGATATTGGCCACGATCACGTCCACTGCTATCACGGCCGAGAAAAGGTCGGGGTTGGGCTGGAAAACCTCGTACATGGCCAGTTGGTTGGCGCCGCCGCCAATCCAGCTTCCGGCGATGGTGCTCAGGCCCCGCCACACGGCATCGCCCCCCTCGCCGCCTACAATCTCCGGCGCAAAAGAAGACACAATCAGGATGGCCAGCGGCCCGCCCAGCAAGATCCCGATGGTTCCGGTGATAAACATCAACCCCGCTTTGTGGCGCAGCTTCCATATCTCTTTCAGGTCGAGGCTGATGGTGAACAGCACCAAACTGGCGGGAAGCAGGTAGCGCGAGGCCATCTGGTACAGCCCGGACTGCTCGCCGGAGATGACGCCCAGGGAGTTGAGCAGGCTGGGCAGGAGGTAGCACAGGAGCAGCGAGGGCACCACGGCATAAAATTTCCGGAAGAAGGGGCGCTTGCTGGAGGCGGTCTTGAAAATCAGGGCCAGGATAAGGACCAGGATGCCCAGTACAACGGCATCGTTCGTGATGAGAGGGGTGTGTTCAGCGGCTTGCTGCATAGTGTAACGGTATATATAAAATCAAAACGAATGATAAGTGGCTATATATGGATTCGACCGGCGAGAGACGATCTCCAGGCTACACAGGTGCGCAGCTGTTTACCAGGTCCAGGAGGCGGTGCAGGTCTTCGGGGGAGTGCAGGCTGATCAGGACAATGCGCGTAACGGGCTCATTGGCGGGCGTCGGGTACCGGAAGCTGGAAATCAACACCCGCTGCTCCTGCAAGTACGCGCACAGCGCATGCTGAGACGTGCTGAACACCGGGAAATGCCAGCAACTGCGGAACAGCTCCGGCCTGACGAGCCCTTGCTTAAAGCAGGCGATGCTCCGGAACAGCCGTTGCCGGGCCTCTTCATATATAGCCTGGCTGTGGAGGAAGGCGTACATATTAGGACGAGTTTGGCAGCCTTCATCTACAGGTATTTTTTATAGAGGTTGAACAGCACAATTTTATCAGGCTCCGTCAGCACCGCGGTGGTGTCTGTCTGAATGAAGTGCAGCTTAAACGCCCGGATGGCGGCCCCCATGTCCTGCGTATCGTACCCGATGATGCGGAGCGCCTCCTTCGGGTCGAAATGCTCCGGGTAAAACCGCGGCTCCTCCGCCGTGGCGCTGTCAGCGATGGGTATATGGCCTGGTGCGGCGGTGCTGTCTGGGGCAAAAGCTGTCGTGGGCGAAATGGAAGCGGCAGTGCCTCGTGCAGAATCAGCGGTATAGGCTATATAGTCCTCCAGCACGCCCTCGTCGTACCACAGCCCGTAGCCCTCCTCCGCCAGCCGCTTCCAGGGGAAATACGCGCTCGGGTCCACTTTGCGGACGGGCGCGATGTCGGAGTGGCCGATGAAGTTGGCCGCCGGGATTTTGTAGGTTTCCTTCAGCGACGCCAGCACCTGCAGCAGGCTGTTGATCTGCGCCTCCGCGAAAGGCTCGGCGCCATTGTTGTCCAGTTCGATGCCGATGGAGGAGGAATTCAGGTCGGTATCATTCCCCCACTTGCCGGTGCCGGCGTGCCAGGCGCGCATATAGTCGTGCAGCATGTGGTACACCTTGCCGTCTTTCCCGATGACGTAGTGGGCGCTTACCTGGGTTTCTGGTCTGGTGAAGGTCTGTAGGGTCTGGCCGGTGGAGTCCTGCTCAGTGTGGTGGATGATGACGAGGTTGGGCCGCCGCATGCTGAAATTTGTAGTGCCCGCCCAGTAATTGCCCTGCGGTGTTGCCTGCTGCCCGGGGGTAGGTGTGGGATAGGTCTGTAGTTCTTGGGCATAGGCTTTCATCTGCTTCCGGTGCAGCCTGTTGGTGGCCGCATAGGGGTTGGGGCTGCACGAAGCCGCCACACCTGCCAGCAGCAGAAAAAACACTTTGCGGCCATTATATCTCATGGAGGGAAGTCTCATCAAACGAATGTAACAATATGTTCGCATTCCCGCAACCGGAGGGCAGCGCTGCTGACTGGCTTCCTGCTGCGGTCTGGGCAGTTCCCTCCGGAAGGATACCGGCAGAGGTGCCGCCCGCTCTCCCGATATCTGTAGGTATAGGCGCACCGTGTCATTCCGCGCGGCCCAGGCCATATATACCCGTACAGCAGCCCCGGCTATATATACCCGTACAGCAGCCCCGGCTATATATACCCGTACAGCAGCCCCGGCTATATATGGGGCGGCTGTAGGTAGCCTGACGCGCTGGCTATATGGCCGCGCCGGGGTAAGGGAGCATAAACATCGCTGGCTTTGAAACAGGAAGTTACCGGCTTTCCCGTATGGCAGGACAGCCCGAATGCCGCTTTCCCTTACATCACGGTGATTAATATATAACCTACAGGCGGCTGAGTTCTTTTCTGTCCACCTCCTCTTTGTATATGTTGTTGAACCGGTCAGTGACCTGCACCGTGACACGCTCGGCAGCGTCCGACAGCCTGGCGAAGAACATATGGTCGGTGAGTTGTGGCTCCACCCACTTGTGCTTGGCAGGCTTGGCCGCTCCCTGATGCAACTCCACCGAAAGGGGGTCGAGGGCCGCGCCGCGCTGCATCTCTCCCATGCGCCGTCCGTCCTCAAACCACTCCACCTTCCAGGCAGGGTCCCAGTTCCACACGTTCACGGCCATGTGCTCGGGCCTTTCTTTCACGGCGCCCACCGGGTAGAGGCGCATCTGGTGCGTTCTGTCGTGCCCCACCGACTTATGATACCACTGCAGGTCGCCGCCGTTCACCTCATATACCCCATAGCCGCCCGGCGTGCCGTCGAAGCAGATGGGGCCCGTCCACCAGGCGCCGCATACGGTGCCGTGTACGTGCTCTATCCTGTTGTCGCCCGCCACAAGTTTCTCGTTGAAGTGCGTGTGCCCCGACATGATATGGGCCTTGTATGGCTCCAGCAGGCGATAAAGCTCCTCTCTGTTAGACACCACGCCGCCCATCGGCTCCTCTGCCTGTTCACGCTCATGCTGCTTGGTGTAGGCCGGTATATGCAGCGACACAACCACGGTGCTGCCGGGCTTCACATGCGCCAGGTCCTGCTCCAGCCACGCCAGTTGCCGCTCCGTCAGGTAGCCAATGTACTTCTTGGACTGCCCGACGAAGAACACATCGTCCAGCACCACGTAATGCACCTCGCCCCTGTTAAAGGAATAATAGGTCGGCCCGAAAAGCTTTTTGAATGTCTGGCCCGACAAGTCGTCGGTGCGCACTTCCACGTCCATGTCGTGGTTGCCGAGCACCTGGAAGAACGGGATGCCCGTAGTGGCGACCGCCTGCTGGTAGTCTTCGAAGAGCTCAAACTTGTCCCATACCAGGTCCCCGCAGCCTATGCCATGAAACAGGGCCCCATCGCCGTAGCTGCCGACCAGCTGCTTTGTGTCCGGGGCGGAGACGGTTTTCAAAAGTTGGGCGTCCTCCTCCGAGATTATCTGCGGGTCGGCCCACACCACGAAATTATGCCTGGTGTCGTCCTGCGCCAGTTTGCTGAGCTCAAAATCAGCCCTGAATTTACCGCGTGCCGGGGCTATGCTTTGGTAGAACCGGGCAATGCCGTTTTCATTTTCGAAGGCATAGCCGCGCGGCACGGAGATATAGACAAACTCCGCCGTGGCATTGCTTTCCAGCGCATAACTGCCTTTGGCGTCTGTCAGCGTCACGTTCATGCCGTCGGTTACGGCAACGCCCGGAACGCCTCTGCCCTGCGACAGCACTTTCCCGCTGAGGCGTACGGCAGAAACGCCTCCGGCTTTTGCCGCCGCTTCAGGGGCCGCCTGCAGGTCATTTACACTGAAGGTGAAGCCGGCCAGGCCAGCCAGGCCCAGCGATTTCAGGAAAGTTCTTCTTTTCTGTGACATATGGATAACGGATGTATGATTGCTGCTTTCCGGTTATGGCATGCAAGGCGCATTAAGAAGCCTGCACGGCTATAATACAAATTTTATCGCAAAATGCAGCCTACTGCTCCCACCACACTTTGGTATTGATGTCGCCATCGCCCATATGTCACACGCAGCTTGCCTGGGCTCCATCGCCCGTAGTGAATTTATAAGTGTGCCTGTTGCTATAGAGACTAAAACAGGCAACTGCTACAGCAGCAGCTCAGCAGGAAAGAGACGCCGGTATGACATTTATATTCATGTATAATGCCCTTTGGAATATTCCTACGACGCTGCAAAGCACATTTCACCAGCTACAGCCGTGTGTTGCGGCCCGACCCGTACTTGTTTCTGCCCGGTCAGACTTTCTCCTTCTGAGGCAACTATTTAACGGGCATGATGATGAACTCCTGTATCCGCCAGTCCAGCTTTTGCACCTCGCGCGAGGCATCTTCTATGAGCTGCGTCAGGTTCTCCTCCTGCGCCGGGACAACGAAGCCCTCCCCCAGGTAGAGGTGCCCGTTCTCGCGCATGAGCAGGGCGAAGCCGCTGATCCAGGCATGGCTGCAGAGCATCTTCTTTATCTCCTCCAGCAGCGGGTCCGTCTCCTGGTTGTTCACGGCCTTGGGCACCTGGTCCATCACATCAAAGGCTGCCTGCCGCAGGTTGGTGTAGCCGTCGTGTACGATGTCCAGTGATATGACAAGCGCGGCTACGGCATCTGCCCACCACCAGCCGATGCCGAGCACGCCGAAAACGGCCGCGGCGGCAGTCATCCAGTCGGCCTTGTTCATCTTGGCATCCGTATAGAGGTTCTTCTCGTGGAGTTTGGTGGCGAGCTGGAGCTTTTTGCGCCCAAGGACAATCGCCGGGAAAGTGCCCACAGCAGCGCCGCGATCATCAGGTAGCCCAGCCATATCTGCTGCACGAAAACGACCACCGTCCCGATGGTGGCATGCTCTGCGCTGACAAGGGACATGGCGGAGTCGAACACCAGGAAAGCGCCGACGGAGAAAAGCGCCAGCGCGCTGCACAGGTAGGCAATGCTCACGACCCTGTGGTAGCCCTGTTCGGGGGCTTGTGGAAAACCCCGGAGGCAATCAGAGACGAAACGGACGGGGTAAGGCTGAGGATGTCTTCGAACCAGGCGGTCTTCATGGCCTGTGATCAGGTGCATGGCAAGGGCGGTCGAGATCAGGTAGGCGATGGGAAGCCACTCCAGGCTCCTGGCTTTCTCAAATTCCGGCTGGAGCTCCCTCGGGTACTCGAAGTCATTCAGTTCCTTCATGCGTTATCTGGTCTGCAAGCTGCTGCTCTCTTTTGTAGAGGAATTCTTCCAGGCGCACGATGAATGCGTTCCCGCCCCGCATGGCCGCCATCACGTATTTCTTCTTCCCCTGCTTCACGTAGGGCCTGGTCAGGGCCACCCGCTTTTTCCAGGGAGTGCCGTTGGTGATGCCTGCCACCACAAGGTGGATGGGCGTGCAAGCACCCGGCGTGCTCCCCTGGCCGACAGTGCTGCCTCACGCAGCATCACAGGGTTTTCGCGCCTGGGCTGCCGACGCATCCGTTTTTAAGGCTTATCGCGTACCTTTCCTGTCTTTGTTTCAAATGGCGGCACACCGGAGCTGCTCTCTTAATTGGGCCATATATCTGCTGTAGCCCCCTGCTACTCTGCCGGCAGCAGTTTCAGCCTTACCTCGCAGATTAATACTGATTTAAAATTCAGTGTTTTTCTATAAATGTTCCTGAAATCGAAATAATTATCTTCCCTGAAATTGCTTTTGGTAAGAAACACCGGACTTATATATGGCAGACAGGATTACGCAAACTCTGGAGGAGTTCGAGACCCTGGTGAGAGATGGCAAAACAGCGACTTTCTGGGTGGCCGTTCGCAAGGATGGGCTCTGGTTTGAGGTCCCCGAGAAAGAGCTGAATCAGAAGGTGCCCCTGGCGGCGGACATGTTCGACTCGCTTGCCACGTTTTTTTATGGGGTAAGTAGAATCGAGTACAACTCTCACGACTACGACAACCTGAAAAGCTTCATCAACGCGCGGGCAATGCTAGACAGATTGCTGAATAATAAGGAAGCGAGATAAGGCAGCACCGGGCAAGCTGCCCACTCTTGCTCGGTGCTGCCCCATTACTGCATCATCGCCCCCTATCCAATCACTTCCTATCAGTTGAAATAAGCAGTGTATTTGCCCGGCAGCGCCTCCAGGCTTTTGATTCTGATGTCTTTGTAATACACTTCGGCAGCCTCGCTCTGCAGCTGCAACCTTCCTTTCGTGAGGGGTTTGGACTCTCCGTTTTCTACGTAGCGGGAGTTCCGGAGCACCATCACGACTTGCCCGTTCACAATGTGGAGGCTCTTGTCTTCAAAACATATCAGCTCTATCTCTGTCCACTCCCCGTCCGGGCTTTCGTGGTCCGCGCTGCGCAGGCAGAAACCGCTGAGGTCTGTGCCCGCGCCAAGCGGCAGGAACGGCTGCCGGGTGCTGGCCACCGTGTTCATATCCCCTTCCGGTATATAGGCGCGCACATCCATGGCTGAGTTGGCAATTGTCCAGTAGTCGCCCATATGCCCCTCCATTATCTGGAACTCCTGCGAGAGCATCCATGCCCGCCAGTAGTCCACCCCGCTCTCCCCGATGGAGTGGTACAGCACGCCGGAGTCCTTTAGCTTGTCCATCCGCGGCACCCACTTCTTGTCGCCCCACCGCACCTTCAGCTTCAGGTGGTAATTCTCAAACTCCTGCTTCGTGAAGACGCAGCCATATACCTCGCCGCTGACTTTCAGCACCGGCTCGCCGTTCTCCTGTACCATAGAGAAAACTCCGGCCGTATCCCGGTTATACCCGATGGGTTTAATCAGACTTCCGTCCTCGTTTTTGGGCAAATCCCCGTTATAGCTATTCTGGTGGCGGTAGCTCAGGTACACCTCCCACTGCGACATCTCGCCGTCAAGCAGGGGCACCCACTCCTCTTTCGTCAAAAAGGAACTCAGGCTATACCAGGCAAAGGCGCAGGCCGCCAGGGCCGCCAAAACTTTAAATGCGTTTTTCATATATGAGTATGGTTGTGTTTAAGCACCGGGAGGGCCTGCCTCTGCAAGCCGCGACACCCGCTCTCTTTCTTCAGAATTCAGGCGGGGGAGTCATGCAAAAGTAGCGTGGCGGTTGGGCGGGCGCGTTGTAAATATCTATTGATCTGTGGTAGATGCACCCTGTACTTTGTACTTTCATGTGATGAAGCGCTATATACAGTACGAACCCTTCAATATATACCTGTTCGACACGGATGCCTGGCAGCACCCCGTACACAGGCACAGCTACTTCGAGATTATCTTTATCAGGAGCGGGTGCGGCCTGCACGTCATTAACGGCAGCGTCCTGCTGTACACGGCGGGCGACGTGTTCCTGCTAGGCCCCGAAGACTACCACTATTTCGAGATCCGGGAGCACACCACTTTCTGCTATATCCGCTTCACGGAGGTATATATAAAAGAGCCAGCCATGCCCCGGGTGCCGGAGTGGCAGCGCACCATCGAGTTTATCCTGAGCTCGCCCTACCAGCGCAACGGCACCATCGTGACGGAGGCCGGCGAGAAAGAGCAGCTCGACCGGCTGCTTACCGTGCTGCTGTATGAGTACGGCAACCGGCAGGGGAACTCAAATGAGATCATCATGAACGGCTTGATGAAGGCAATGCTCGGCATACTGGCCCGGAACATGGTGCGCCAGAACCTGGATGAAAAAGCGAAAACAAAGCGATCGAGGCTGGTGGAGGATATCATGCTCTATATAGGCCAGCACATTTTTGAACCCGACGCCCTGCGCAAAGAACGGCTGGTGGAGCGGTTTCACCTTTCACTTAACTACCTGGGCATTTACTTCAAGAAAGAGACCGGCGAAACGTTGCAGCACTATATACAGCGCTACAGGCTGAAGATGATAGAAAGCCGCCTGCTGACAAGTGAGATGAGCATCTCTCAGATCACCCACGAATTCGGCTTTACCGACGGAAGCCACCTGAACAAGCTGTTCAAGAAGCACTACGGCGTCTCGCCCGGCGAGTACAGAGCAAGGCAGGCTGCGGGCAAGGCTACCTAAGCCCGGCTGCAAGGTTCGCTTCTTCGATTCTCAAAGCCAGGCTTGGCTATATCCCTGCTTGAGGAAACAAGTGGAGCGTTTCCGGGAGACGGGGCTGGATTGTGTTAGGGCCGTTGGTGCTCCTCGCCTGCCCTGCGAAACCCGCCGCACGTTAACGCGTTGAGAACTGCAGGGGCAGTGGTGCCCTCCGGCAGCTTTTCAACAATGTCTTCTTGCTGAAACACATGCCTTATTTACCTGCTTAATCATCATGCCAACAATAAGGAAAGAAAATGGACCAGAACACAACAATTGACCGCATTGCGCAGCAAAGCTGGCTTGGGGAGGCTGCCGATGCCATACGCCCCGCCGTTTTAGAGGCATTTGAGGCGGGCGGCGAGGCAGGCCGTGAAATCAAGAACTTCCTGCACGGGACCTGGCTCGGCCACCCGCTGCACCCGGTTATCACGGATATCCCGATTGGAGCCTGGACAACTGCCGCCGTGCTGGACGGCCTGGAGTTGCTTGGGGAGGAAAAGTACGCCCCTGGTGCGGATGCCGCCGTCAGCGTTGGGCTCGCAGGGGCCATGGGTGCGGCGGTCACCGGCCTCACCGACTGGTCCGGAACGACCGGTGTACGAAGTAAAATAGGCTTGATGCACGCGTTGCTGAACGTGGGCGCCACTGCGCTTTACGCCACCTCGCTGGTTTTGCGCAGGCGCAAGGCTACCCGCGGAACGGCC
Organism: Pontibacter russatus; assembly: GCF_009931655.1. Lineage (NCBI taxonomy): Bacteria > Pseudomonadati > Bacteroidota > Cytophagia > Cytophagales > Hymenobacteraceae > Pontibacter > Pontibacter russatus. The sequence continues at coordinate 873,148 of NZ_CP047984.1, forward strand.
ATCGGCCTCTCGATGCTCGGCTACGGTGTGGTCAGCGCCTCCGCGTACCTTGGGGGGCACCTGGTATATGGCAAACAGGTTGGGGTGGACCATACCGCCACAGCCGACACGTACCCGAAAGAATTTGTGGCGGTGTTGCCGGAGAATGAGTTGGCCGAGAACACGATGCGCCGCGTAGAAGCGGGTGAAGTGCCGGTATTGCTGGCCCGTAAGAATGGGGAGATTTTTGCCATAGCGCATACCTGTTCCCATCTGGGCGGGCCACTCTCCGAAGGCAGGCTGCTGGACGACGGCAGCGTGCAATGCCCCTGGCACGGCTCCGTTTTCTCTTTAAAAGACGGCAGTGTTCAGAGCGGTCCGGCTACTGAGCCGCAACCCAGTTTTGACGTGCGGGTAAATGCCGGACAGATCGAGGTAAGGCTGCACAAACCGGAGGGCAGGTAAAAACCCTGGAAATACTGCCTTAGCTTCCTGTTGCGCGTCAGGGCGCTTTGGCTGGAAGTGCGCCCTGCATGTATGCTATATATAGGCCATGTATAGGTGTTAGCCGGAGAGAGCGCCCGAACGTGCAGCGGCTCCCCCCGCAAACCAGAGCCAGCGGTCAGCGCATCAGGAACCTGAAGTGCCCGATGTTCTTCAGTGCAATGCCGGTGCCCCGCACCACCGCCCGAAGCGGGTCCTCCACCACATGAGTCGGAAGCTTGGTTTTGGAGGCAATTCTTCTGTCAAGGCCCCGAAGCAGTGCGCCGCCGCCGGTGAGGTATATGCCTTCCTGGTGGATGTCTGCCGAGAGCTCCGGAGGCGTGATCTCGAGCGTCTTCAGGATGGCATCCTCTATCTTGGCGAGCGATCTGTCCAGGCAGTGCGCCACCTCGGTGTAAGACACCTTCACCTGCTTGGGAAGCCCGGTCATCAGGTCGCGGCCCCTGATGGAGAAATCAGCTGGCGGATCCCTCAGTTCCGGCAAAGCAGCGCCCACCTCCATTTTTATTCTCTCAGCGGTCTGCTGACCTATCAGGATGTTGTGCTTCCGGCGCATATAGTGTACAATCTCCGCGTCGAAGCTGTCGCCCGCCACCCGGATGGACTGGTCGCAGACAATGCCGCTCAGGGCTATCACGGCGATCTCGGTGGTGCCGCCGCCAATGTCGATGATCATATGCCCGGTGGGCTCCTGCACGTCCAGGCCAATGCCCACGGCAGCGGCCACGGGCTCGTGTATCAGGTACACCTCCTTGGCACCGGCTATCACCGCTGAGTCGCGGATGGCCCGCTTCTCCACTTCCGTGATGCCGGAAGGAACGCAGACCACCATCCTGTAAGAGGGCGCAATGCGTCTTTTGCCGTTGTCGAAGAGTTGGAGCATGCCTTTGATCATATGCTCGGCAGCGTAGAAGTCAGCAATCACCCCGTCTTTCAGGGGCCGCACGATCCGGATGTTCTCATGCGTCTTCCCTTCCATCTGCATGGCTTTCCGGCCAACAGCCAGCACTTTCCCTGATCTCCTGTCGAAGGCCACGATCGAGGGTTCGTCTACAACAATTCTGTCTTCGTGAATGACAAGGAAGTTCGCCGTACCCAAGTCTATCGCGATTCCCTGCGTAAAGAAATTAAAGATGCCCATTTATCGGTGTTAGAATATGATACTTTGTCCCTGCCTCTTACTTAAGCAGACAGCATTTTGGCACGACCAGAAGCGGGACCGGGTTTAGAGATACTGGTCGCCTGCCGCCTCCGGCTGGTAGATGATCTCCTCCACCTTGTACTTCACCGTGCCTTGCGGCGCAGGCCACTCTACTTCGTCGCCTACCCGGCAGCCCAGCACAGCCGTGGCGACAGGCGCCAGGATAGAAACCTTGCGGTTTGCCAAATCCGCGTCTTTGGGGTATACGATGGTAATCTCCATCACAGCAGAAGTTTTCAGATCCTTCAGCTTCACCAGCGAATTCATCGTGACCACATCCACAGGAATCTCCTCTGAAGGCACCACGCGCGCGCGCTTCAATTCCCTGCTGAGCCCTTCCACAGCCTGTGGACCGCTTATCTCACGCTGCGCCAGCACCAGACTGTGCAGCCGCTGGTAATCTCTCTGTGTTAAATAAATCGTGTTCATCTTCTTCAATGTATGTTTAATTAATCATTTTTCAAGGTGTTACCCTTCCAAAGTGTCATACGCACCCTGACCACTCTCTATACAGCATAGATTGGAAAGTACCGGCTGTTGTTTCGTTTCTGTAGATGGCGGATAACTCTGAGCGGTGCCCTGCCTGGCAGCTATATATAAAACGGGCAGCAGGAATAGCAAAAAGTCGGAGCGGTTGGGCACCATGTAGCGCGCGCCCTCAGCTTGATACCGGTGAAAGCCGGAGAAGCAAACCTTTGGCTCCAGTCTTACCGGATGTAGTCCTTTGGGGAAGTATAAAAATAAAGCCGGTAACCGTTCAGCACATCACTTAACGTGACGTGATGCGACGCTGCCACAAAGCCACTGAGCGGCTTTGGAAGAGAGCTTCGATATTTGAGTTTGGGCAGCACGGTTTTTTTAAAAGTATTCCAAAGTAAAGCATTGCCCGGCGCAAAAGCAACACAGCCAGTAAGGATTGTGACGGCTGACACAGATTCAATCACTGATTGTTATCCAAATTGGCGCCGCGCTGCCACAGCGGCAGGAAAGCAGCCCGGGCGGTAATCCGGACGGCAGGATCAAAGGGCAGCTTTCGGCACTCAACAACGCTTCAGCAAACATTTTTGCTACATAAGGAGCTAAAATTTAAGAATTACAGATTCTGCTTCGTAAATTTCAGCGTTTTTAGTAGGCGAAACGACGTTTCGTTTATAAATTCGTTTTTTTCAACCCGGATTTTAAATAATTCATAACTGCATTATATGAATAGACAAGTAAAAGAGTTTCTGGAAAAGGTAGAGTTGAGAAATTCCAATGAACCGGAGTTCCTGCAATCGGTGCAGGAGGTGGCGGAAACCATCATACCTTTTTTAGAGCAGGCACCGAGATACAAAAAGGCGAAAATACTGGAGCGCATGGTGGAACCGGAGCGTGTGATTATGTTCCGGGTACCCTGGCTGGACGATGCCGGTGAAGTACAGGTGAACAGAGGGTTCCGCGTTCAGATGAACAGCGCCATCGGCCCCTACAAGGGCGGTCTTCGCTTCCACCCCTCCGTCAACCTGAGCATCCTCAAGTTCCTGGCGTTTGAGCAGGTGCTCAAGAACAGCCTGACCGGCCTGCCGATGGGCGGCGGCAAGGGAGGCTCCGACTTCGACCCCAAGGGAAAATCAGACAACGAGATCATGAAGTTCTGCCAGAGTTTCATGACGGAGCTATACCGCCACGTGGGTGCCGATATAGACGTGCCTGCCGGCGACATCGGCGTTGGCGGAAGGGAAGTCGGCTACCTGTTCGGGCAATATAAGCGCATCAAGGGCGAGTTTACAGGGGTGCTGACCGGCAAAGGCCCGGGTTGGGGCGGAAGCGTGATACGCCCGGAGGCCACCGGCTACGGGGTGGTGTATTTTGCGGAAGACATGCTGGAAACCCGCGGGGAAACCATGAAAGGGAAGACGGTGCTCATTTCAGGCTCAGGCAACGTTGCCCAATACACCGTGGAGCGGTGCCTGCAGGCAGGCGCGAAGGTGGTGACGATGTCTGACTCCGAAGGATTCATATATGACCCGGAGGGCATTGATGAAGCGAAACTGGCGTACGTGATGGATTTGAAGAACGAGCAGCGCGGACGAATTAGGGAATATACCAAGAAATTCGGCGGCGAGTTTTTTGAGGGCGAGCGACCCTGGAAAATCAAGTGCGATGTCGCATTCCCCAACGCCACCCAAAACGAACTGAACGAGGAGGATGCCCGCCTTCTGGTGAAAAACGGATGCTTCTGTGTGGCGGAAGGCGCAAACATGCCTTGTACGCCGGAAGCCATCCACGTCTTCACAGAAGCCAAAATTCTATATGCGCCCGGCAAGGCCTCAAACGCTGGCGGTGTGGCAGTGTCCGGCCTCGAAATGTCTCAGAACTCCCTGCGCATTTCCTGGACCAGAGAAGAAGTGAACAGCAGGCTCTGGCAAATCATGAAGGACATCCACCGCATTTGCGTGAAATACGGAAAAGAGGAAGACGGCTATATCAACTACGAAAAAGGAGCGAACATTGGGGGCTTCGTGAAAGTAGCCGAGGCCATGATTGCCCAGGGAATCGTTTAAATAGACAGCGAATATACAGCAGCAAAAAGCGCCTGCGGATGAATATTCCGCAGGCGCTTTTTGCCTTAGCCCGAGTTTGCGGCTCTATATAAGTCAATTCGTTTCCTGCAGGTGTTCCCCTCTCCCCCTGCTCATCTTATTGGGACAGAAATGTAGCCTATATAGCAGGTTCAATGTCCTACTATATAGCCACGGTGGCAGAATACAAAACGGGGAAAGGCAACTCCTCAGTACTGCTCACCCATCCGCAGCAGGTCTGAGTAAACGCCCCTTGCCGTGACCTCGGCTCCTGCACCGGCCCCCTGGATGATGATGGGCTGAGCGCCGTAACTCTCGGTATATAGCTCGAAGATAGAGTCGGCGTTCCTGATGTTGCCCAGAGGAGAGTTTTTGCTTGCCTTCACCAGCGAGACCGTCAGTTTGTTTTTGCCCACTTCCAGGTCACCGACGTAGCGCAGCACCTCGTCCTCCCCGAGCCGGCTCTTGATCTGCCCAAAGTAATCGTCCAGCGCATCTTTCCTGGCATATAGCTCCGCATAGTCCTTTGCGTCGGAGACGCTTTCCGGCACCAGGTTCTCGACCGAGACATCGTCCAATTCAGACTGCAGGCCAACCTCTCTGGCGAGGATGATCAGCTTCCGGGCCACGTCCATGCCGCTCAAATCCTCTCGCGGGTCCGGCTCGGTCAGGCCCAGTTCCCTGGCCTCCGACAGTATGGCCGAGAAAGGCTTGTCCTGTATAGAGAAGTTGTTGAACATATAACTCAGCGAGCCGCTGAACACGCCCCGTATCCTTTCTATCCTGTCGGAGGAGTTGTGCAGGTGCTTGATGGTGTCGATGAGCGGCAACCCCGCGCCGACATTGGTTTCGTAGTAAAAAAGCTTGCCCCTGCGCTTCAGGAGGTTCCGCAGGTTCTGGTAAAACTCGTAGGAGATTGAATTGGCTTTCTTGTTGGACGCCACGATGTCGAACCCGCTGCTCACCAGCACCGGATACTGCTCCGCGAGCTCCTGGGAGGAGGTATTGTCCGCCACCACGATGTTCTCGAGCCCCGACTCCCGCAGGTGGTCGATGATGTCGCCCAGGTTGCGCTGTTCGCTGCTTTCCGCCAGTTCTTCCCGCCAGTTGCTGTTCAGGCCATCCTCCCTGAAAATCATCCGCATGGTGTCAGCCACCCCCACGATGTTGATTTTCAGGTTTCTGCGCCGCACAACCTCCTCTCCCGTTTCCATGATTTGGTCCAGCAGCCTGCCCCCGACGTTGCCCTTGCCGAAGGCAAACAGGTTGATGGTCTTGATGGCTCCGAACACCTGGTTGTGTACCACGTTCACGGCCTTCTTCAGCGACTTGTTCTCAATCACCAGCGATATATGCTCTCCGTTGATGCTGTTGCTGATCAGGTGCATCCACACCTTGTTTCTCCTCAGGCCCTGTATGGCCTTCTCCAGGGCATAGTTGTGGCGGCCCACGATGGCGATGATGGCCATATCGCTGTTTACCCGGATATGGGAGATGGCCCCGTCCTGCAATTCTGCGCTGAACTCTGCGCTCAGCGCCTGCTCTGCCGCCGCCGCATCCTCTTTGTTGACCACAAACCCTATCCCCCGTTCGGAGGATGCCTGCGAGATGAGCCGCACGCTGATATTCCTGCGACCCAGGGCGTTGAAGATGCGGGCGTCAATCCCCACCTTCCCCAGCAGGCCGCGGCCCTCTATGCTCACCAGCGACACATCCTCGACGGTAGACACAGCTTTGATTCCTTTTCCGGCTCCCTCCCCGTCAATCAGCGTGCCCTGGCGGCCGGGGGCGAAGCTGCTGTATATCTTCAGGGGTATGCCGCTTTCCACCAGCGGCAGAATCGTCTTGGCGTGCAGCACGTTCGCGCCGAAGTTTGCCAGTTCGTTGGCCTCCCGGTAGCTCAGGTGGGGGATCCGCTGCGCGCTCTTCACATATTTCGGGCTGGCCGTGTAGACACCTTCCACGTCTGTCCAGTTCTGCACTTCCGATGCCCTGATGAAACTGGCGATCAGGGTGGCTGTGTAGTTGCTCCCGTTGCGCCCAAGGGTCACGGTTCTGCCTTCCGGGTCGGAGGCTATAAAACCGGTGATGACGGGTATCTGGCGTGGGCCCAGTCTATTGAAAAATGCCTGGGTGCTGCGCTTTGAGCGGGGAAAATCGACGCTTGTTTCACCTGTGCCGGCGTGGGTGTATATTAAGGCCCGCGCATCCACGAACACGGCCTCCAGTCCCTCTCTTCTCAAAAGGGCGGCCACCGTGCGGGCGCTGATCACTTCTCCATAGGCGAGAATCCTGTCCCTGGCCCTGTCGCTCTGCAAACCGATTAACTGAAGCGCCTGCAGTACCTCCCCCACCTCCCGGAGGTGAGCATCCATATCCGACTCCAGCCCCTGCACGTGCTGCAAAGCCATAAAGTGCTCCAGCCCCTCTCTAAAATCCTTCCCTCCCACTGCCCTGTGGTAGAGGTCCAGCAGCAGGTCGGTGCTTTGGCCCCTGGCAGACACGACCACGGCGATGGCCTCTGTGCCAGCCTCTTCTTTGATGATGTCAATGGCTCTCTCAAGCGGCCCGCCATTGCTCAGGGACTTGCCCCCAAATTTCAGAACTTTCATTCGTTATCCAGTTTCTTGATGCTGTTGCCCGTCCTGCTGGCCCAAAAGCGCCTGCAGCCATAGCAACCAAGGCAAATTTCCATTGTTTTCCCGGTAAAGCAAGGAGAAAACTCGTTAAATAAGCCGACTGCTACCGGCAGGCAGACTTCACAGCGTGGCGCCTTTTAGAAACAGAGCATGGGCGGCGGCTGAGGCCCAGATCCGCACTGCTCAGGAGAGAGCCTGGGGAGCGGGGCCACCTGCGGGTTTGGAACGGTCTTCGGGAAGCGGCACATATTCCAGGTTGTCGGAGGGGGGCAACAGGATACGGCCTTCCTTCCAGTCTGCTTTGGCCTGTTCAATGCGCTCCTTTCTGGAGGAGACAAAATTCCACCAGATAAACCGCTCCCCCAGCGGCTCGCCGCCCAGCAGCATCAGGGTGGCGGCCTGTTTGGCAAGTATCACCGGATCCGCGCCCTTGCCAAAGACAAGCATCTGCCCCGCAGAATAGGATCTCCCGGAAACTTCGATGCTACCTTTGGCTATATAAATGCCCCGCTCAGAGTGCTCCATAGGAAGTCCGAAACGCGCTCCCGTATCCAGCTGGACATGCAGATAAAATAATGGGGAGTGGGTCCTGACGTTATTTTTCAACCCGAACGCGTCCCCTGCTATCAGCCGCATCCACACCCCGGTGTCGGTGAAGATAGGGAGTTGCTCGGGCTTGTAGTTGTCGAATGACGGCGTGGCTTCCTCATCTTTCTCCGGGAGGGCCACCCAGGTCTGTATCATCTCCAGGGCCCCGCCTGCCAGTGCGGCCGGGTCCTCGAAACGTTCCGAATGGGCAATCCCGCTGCCGGCCGTCATCCAGTTCACCTCACCCGGCCGAATCACCTGCTGCACGCCCAGGCTGTCGCGGTGCGTAACCTGCCCGCCGAACAGATAACTGACGGTGGACAGGCCTATGTGCGGGTGGGGCAGCACATCCATGGATGGCCCCAGGTCAGGGCGCAACTCTACGGGGCCTGCATGGTCCATGAAAATGAAGGGGCCCACCATCCTCCGAAGGCGGAAAGGAAGAATCCTTCGCACATCCATCCCCGGCCCCAGGGATGCTTTGCGGGCTTCTATGACAATATCCAGCATTTTGTTATTTTATATATGCTCTCTTTGAACGGAAAAGAAAGACCGATGGGCAAAAATTTCAGGAGACAGCAACAAAGGCCCCCCGCCGGATTTTCCTTTTTTAACTTCATGTTTATTAGGCGAAGTATAAAGACATAATTACCCTATTCTATATTTTCATCCTGAAAGGATCTTGTGGGCGAACAATAATAGCATTGATGGAGCGCAGTTCCCGCACGCAACCAAGATCCTCCCAGGATGACAACAAAAAAATAGGCCAAGCTAATTTAGTCTCCATACTTCTCAACCTTCCTCGTGTAGTATCCGGCACTCGCTTTCTAAAACCCCGGCTGTTAATTTGGGTGGGCTGCCCCATCTTCTAACGGAGGTCTCTGACAGGACCGGCAGCTTTGAGCTAATGCCTCCTATTTCGCCTGTTGCAAGCCCGAAAAAGACATGGCTGATTTTATGATGCCGGATAACATATGAGCACATGATGCAGGGTTCATGGGTGGTATACAGTTCACAATCAGAGAGGTCTGCTGCCTGGAGAAATTCAGTCGCTTGTCTTATTGCTTCAATCTCGGAATGATACGTTATATCCCTGAACGTCTTTCCACCTTCTATGCCCTCCGCAATTATTTTTCCTTTCCGCACAATCAGCGCTCCTCCAGGACTGTCTCCGCGTTTTTTTGCAATAAGTGCCAGCTCAATACACTTCCGCATATATAATTCCTCGTTCATCCCGTCATTTCTTTTGTTGTTACCTGTTGGACTACCCGCATATATGATTTCATAACATATATAAAATTTTTTCTCTATTCTGCCTATATATGATATATGGCAGGGGTGTCAAATAAAGAACCCCTGCAACTTTACGTCCTGGCCCCTCACCTGCCTATGCTGAACGGGGAAAGCGAGACCCGACCTTTTGCCTTACTTTCCTGCACTTTCTTATTTCTGATGCGAATTTGTGCCAACCTATTTCGGGGAGAGCCAGTATCATGCTATCTTATGGGAGCACATCCGCCGCTGAACTAAAAATTATTTCGTAATATCGCCTGTGCATCCTGGCAGGTATGCCCAATTTGCCTTTCAGGAACAAATCCGCCTCCTGGGGGCCCGGACTGCCAGCGGTCAGGTAGCCTCAGGAAAAAAACAAAAATGCGTCTTCTTAAAATTTTTAACATATAATGGCTACAGGACTTCTCGCTTTACTGGATGATGTGTCTGCCCTGGTAAAGGTTAGTGCAGCAAGTCTGGACGACGTGCCCACGCAGGTGGCAAAAACAACGGGTAAGGTTTCGGGCATCGTCATCGACGACACCGCCGTGACACCAAAGTATGTGGTGGGGCTCAATCCCTCACGCGAGTTGTCCATCATCTATCGGATCGCGAAGAAGTCACTGATCAACAAACTCATCTTCTTGAGTCCGGCTGCGCTGCTCCTGGGTTTCTTCGCGCCATGGGCCATCACGCCCATCCTGATGATGGGCGGAGCCTACCTCTGCTACGAGGGGTATGAAAAAGTCCACTCTATGTTTAGCAAGCATCACGACGAGGATGCCGGTCACGGCCCGTCAGGTGACGCAGAGGTCATCACGCCCGCAGAACTGGAGAAGACACGGGTGAGCAGCGCGGTCCGCACGGATCTGATTCTTTCCGCTGAGATCGTAGCCATTACGTACGCCACCGTGGCGGAAAAAGTGCTGTTGACTCAGATTGCCGTGATGCTGGCGGTGGCTGTTTTCATCACAATCGCAGTCTACGGCTTTGTGGGGCTGATTGTAAAAGCCGATGATATCGGGCTGCACATGGCCAAAGAAACCCAACACCCGCAGGTCCGGAAGTTTGGGCGCGGCATCGTGACCTTCATGCCACACTTCCTGAAAATTCTCGGCTATGTCGGCACGGCGGCTATGCTGTGGGTAGGGGCGGAAATCATTGCCCACGGCATCCCGTTCACGAGCCATGCGCTGGATGACTTGCAGCATTCGCTGGCCCACCTTCCCGCCCTTGCCTGGTTCGTTAAGGCGACAGCCTGCGGCCTGGCCGGTCTGGCGTTAGGTGCTGTCATCGATAAGCTAGTGAAGTTGATACGCAAGGCTTTCTAAGGCTCTGGTGAAAAGGGCTCTAATATGATGAATTGCGCTTGCGAATAACCTTTTGATATATAGGTAGATGATGGTGCGGCAAACCCATATCCCGAGCCAAAGGCCACCTTTAGAACCTGCGGACATTAAAACCGCCTCTCCTGGATATATGCCTTCATTTCAGAAGCCTAAGGCGCATCAGGTTTTAGAATCATCTCAAATGCTTTTCCAGAAACCCCATCACTTTTGTTTGTAGCGCGTCCACATCGAACATATTGCCATAGTGTGGGGCGTTGGGCACAATGATGAATTCATTCTCAACCCCTGCTACCGTCAACCAAGCGCTCAATAGCTTTGACTGCCTGTTCCAGACAATGGTATCTTTCTCACCATGTATGATTAAAAAAGGGGGATCGTTTTTGTCGATATAGGTGACGGGGCTTGCAATTTTGGCTAAATCCGGACGAGATATCGGCGTTGCTCCCAATAAAATAGCTTCGGGTGCTTTGGGGTCATCACTGCTTTTCAAAGACGTTAATTCAGAAGGTCCTTAAAAATATACAACGGCTTTAAAAGAGAACTTTTGGGAGGATTTAGGCATATAGAATGCCTTGGTATTGTTGTTGTTTGATAGCCCCTGCAGCGAAGCCAGATGCCCCCCTGCTGAGAAACCCATCAAAGCGAACCGTTTTTTATCGAGTCCATATTTCTCCACGTTGTCATATAGGTAAGAAACCGCCCTGTTGCAATCCTGAATTTGCGATGGAAAAATTGCTTGTGTGGCAAAGCGGTAATCTATCGAGGCTATGGCAAAACCACTGTTGATTATCGCAGCCAGCGTATTTTTCATATACCCGATGTCAGCATATTTGTCGTTGACCAACCACCCCCCACCGTGAATAAACACCACTAGCGGAACATTTCCATTGGCGTTAGGAGGCAGGTAAATATCTAACAGGTGCTTTTCTAAAGTGTCGGTGTTGTAAGGGATATTAGCATGCAAGACCGTTCCTTCCGGGAAGAGAGAGATAACCGGGTTAGACGATTGGCCAAAAGCAAACCTTGAGGCTTGCAAAGCCAATAAGAGGAAAAGCAGGCGGGTTGTCATCATGTTATGGATATATGGGACCTGAAAAATTGTGATGGTCCTACCGCCTTATCATATCAGTAGAATACATCGTTGAAGCAAGCCTTCCCCATTGCCGCAAATGGCGGGTAATTTAAAAATCTATACTACGGCAGCTAGTGTTCCAGATGCCTGTCCGATTGCTCAAAATTTCGGGTAATCAGATTCGCTCACCTTTTCCATCCAGAGCGGCAGCATTCTGATAAATAAATCGAGGTAAAGCTTTGTTGCTTCACCAACTCCGGGAAGAGGAGCGCGAAGACAAACCCTTTAGCTGCACCTGGCAACGAGCGCCAACGATGGCAGGGCAACGATTTTCAATGGACTGGCAGTAGGAGGCAAAATCTACAGATGGGTTTGTAAAATACAAGCAGCGTGATACAACAAGATCTATTCCTAATCAACAGGACAACCCCTAATTCTCTTCTCTTTTATAAAATTATAACAAATATTTGCAAATATTATCCATTTACGTATAATACAAAATACGCAAAAAATTGTATTTAGTCTTTTGATCCTATAACCATACCCCCAATCTGATGAAGAAAACTTTAATATTCTTGGCAATTCTATTATCAAATTCTGCCATGGTTATTGCCCAGTCAGAAGCCGATACAACCTGGCGGAGAACATTTGATGCGGGTTTGAACTTAAACCAGGCGGCTTTCAGCGATAACTGGAAAGCAGGCGGTATCAGCTCTATGGGCCTAAACACATACCTCAACGCCCGGGCCGACTATGTCAATGGCAAAATTTCCTGGGACAACGAGGCACAACTGCAATATGGGTTTATTAAAAACAAAGGTGAAGACCAGCGCAAAAGCATCGATCGCCTATACCTGGATACAAAGTATGGTTATGCTATCTCTTCTGACTGGAACGCATTTTTTTCTGTCAATTTCCTCTCGCAGTTCACGAAGGGGTATGAGTATGATATAGATGCCGACGGCAACGACCGACTGATTTCTAATTTCCTCTCACCTGGCTTTCTGACTTTTGCAATAGGCGCAGAGTACAAGCCTAATCCTTATTTCTCGCTGCGCCTGAGTCCTTTCGCACCGCGCTTCACTTTTTTGACTGATGATGCAGTAGCTGAAAACGAGCGGTATGGCGTACCGGAAGGAAAGACTGTCAGATCAGAGTGGTTGGCTGCGATGATACAAGCCAGCTATGCCCGTGACATAATGACCAATGTTAATCTTAAGCTCAATTACATGGCTTACATTAACTACCAGGAGCTGTCTGCCAAGCAAATTGACCACCTATTCAACGCTGCGCTAACCGCCAAAGTAAACGACTACATTAACGTGAGCCTGATGGCTAACGCCATATATGACAACGACCAGGATTCTGACATTCAGTACAACCAATCATTAGGACTGGGCATCCTCTATACCATGAAAGGGTTCACATTGCGGTAATGCTGGACACATTACCGGAGGCCTAGGCTGGCTCCAAAATTCGAATAGCTTTATACTTTTCAAAAACTCGCGGCTTTCACACAGTACATTAATTTTTCAGTTTGAATCCATGGGCATGATAAAACACCTCTGACCACTAAGCTGACATATCAGCCAGCTTTTCGCTCTAACTGCCATGACCCGTATAGCTTTCGGAAATAGCTCGGTCCAAAGGCAGAGGCCCAGCGGTGGCTCACGCAATATGCCCTTTCTCATCTAACCCCTACACTACAGTTCCGCTGGACCATTTCGGCAGTCCCGGCTGTTACTATAGCCCCCTTTCTCCCTGCGGTCTTCAGCCTATATCCACGGCTATGGTTACTTCTTCAGGGAAGGCATCATGACGTATGCCACCCATATGAGCAACAGGGGCTGTCGCCGAGGCATCCTCCGCTGCTGTCCCGTCAGAAGGTGTCGCTGGACAGATGTATCCACTCTGACGCCTCCCGGTAAGTTTTGATTTTAGTCTATTTCGATGGAAGTGTTGGGTTCCACCAGCGGGCATTCTTGATCCAGCAGGTGATTCCTTTGGTTTAGATCTTTTAAAGTTTATGACTGTTGTCGCGGAAAAGGCTGGACCTGTGCCGGGCTGCCAGTATCTCATGGTTTGTTAATTCAAATGGGATGGCATTACAAAAAACCAACCAATAAATTAAACTTATTTAATAAATTATAACATCTATTTAGCAGGCATAGAAGCATGATGGTTCATTTGCAGGAGTATTTGGGGAAGATTTGCTTTCTGCGGCTGTGCCTGCTACCAGTTATTTTTTGTGGGGTGGTGTGGCTGTGGCCCAAGATCTACCCTATAAAAAGGAGTCAAACCTAAAAGCAGAAACACCGCAAGACACTACACCTGTGGAAGCCAGGAAGCTTGAAATGCCCTTGGAACAGCATCCTGCAAGTTCTGCCGCTCTGGAGATCGACGGCCTGATTGTAGATGAAACCATCACGAAAATAGGCCGCGACTTCTATGAAACTTTCCACCGCCAGTGGGAGCCGCCTCCGATGGCAAAGGATTATATAATCCTAATAAAAGAAAGGCCCATGATGGGGAACGGCGCCTTTGTTAAAGTCATTGTGAATGAGGAAGAAGTCATAGAATACCAACTGCAGCCCCGGCATGACCTGATAGAGGAGGCGTCTGGTTATACCGTATCGGTTGTCTATGAATTCTTGGTTAATGACCAACTAAACAGGCAACTGGAGGCGGAGGGGAGAAAAGAGAAAGAAGTGTACTGATCACGATTCATACTCCGGTGAACGCATGAAAACAAACCTATACGCTTTAGTTGGTGCTTTTCTTACCTATATGGCTGTCTCGGGGAGTGCCCTGGCACAGGATATGGTATATGAGCCTAAGAATCCGGCCTTTGGCGGCAACACCTTTAATTATCTGTGGCTGCAGAGTTCGGCCACAGCCCAGGACAAGCTAAAAGACCCGGATGCGGAGTCACCTTCCTCAGGATTTGACAGAGACCCGTTGCAGGATTTCACAGACAATCTCAACAGGTAAATCCTAAGCCAGTTGTCCAGAGAACTCATTTCGTCACAGTTCGGGGAGGATGGCCTGGAGCCTGGAAATTATACCATCGGCAACTACCAGATAGATGTTACGGAGGGTTCTGACGGCGTAAACATCGTTATAGTTGACGCCAGTACCGGGAACCAGACAACTGTAACTATCCCTTTCTTCTGATCGGTTCACAGAGTCTTCGTCTTTCCCACCGCCCTGCATATGTATAAATTTATATATGGATATCTGATAGTTGTAGCAATCCTTTTGCTTTTATATGTACCTGGTTGCGCTCCCTATTTCCACCAGCCTATGCAAACATCGGGTGCAAGGTTGGGTGTGCCGACGACAGGCAACTTAAATTTGGTGAGCCTCCCACCGCCACAGCACAAGGTGGTGGCGGCTGTTTACAAGTTCCGGGACCAGACAGGGCAATACAAACCATCTGTTACCGGCGCAAACTGGTCTACAGCCGTAACACAGGGGGCAACCACTATTCTGATAAAGTCCCTGGAGGACTCTGGCTGGTTCACGCCCATTGAGCGCGAAAACCTGGGCAACCTGCTAAACGAGCGGAAAATCATCCGGTCTACGCGGGCCGAAGCCGAGGCTAACACAGGCCAAAAGGAACCCCCGCTGCCGCCCCTGCTATTTGCAGGAGTAGTTCTGGAAGGCGGTATCATTTCCTACGACGCCAACGTAGTAACAGGCGGTGCCGGCCTTCGGTATTTTGGCGCGGGTGGTTCAGGGCAGTACCGGGAAGACAAGATCACGGTCTATCTCAGGGCTATCTCAACCAGCACCGGCGAAATTCTCAAAACAGTTTACACCTCAAAAACGATCCCTTCCCAAAGCGTTGACTTCGGCGTGTTCAGGTATGTGAAGTTCAAGCGGCTACTAGAGGCAGAAACCGGTTTTACCTACAACGAGCCTTCTGAAATAGCGGTGAAAGAAGCCATTGACAAAGCTGTACAAAGCCTCATTATAGAGGGGATATTTGCCGGATACTGGGCGCTGAGGGATAAGCAGGATATACAGTCGCCTATCGTGCGGGAGTATATGCAGGAGCGGGAGGATATAAAGCGCACAGACATATATGGCCGTCTGTTAGCCAACAGGCGCGGTGTAATCGGCATCAGCCTCGCAGCGGGCGGCCTGAGGTATAACGGCGACCTGGCCCGGCAGCAGGTAAAGCCCATGGCGGAGGCAGGCTTGAGAATCAGTGGCCGGGGCAGCTTCGCCTTCGATACGCGCCTAGGTGCAGGAGAATTGGGAACTGCCCGGAACTTTGAGAGGAAAGTAATATTCGGAGAGCTCAACCTGAATTACAGTCTGTTCCCCAGAACCAGGTATACGCCATATCTGCAGGGCGGCGGTGGCGTGCTCTCAGTCGAGGATAGCTTTTCTGGCTCAATCGCACTGAAAAGGCTATTCCCATATGTGAAGGGCGGTATGGGTATAGAATACTTAGCTACCGATAGATTAGGTATAGAAGCCAGCGTATCCAGTAATTATCTGTTTGATGACAACCTGGATGATATAGACGGCGGCCGTTTTAACGATTACTACTGGGTAGGGAAGATTGGCGTCACCTATTACTTTGGCTTGTTTAAATAACACCGCACCTGAGTTCGTAGAACCATGATCATACTTTATCTCACTGCCCCACTTCTGCTCTTGGCTTAGCAGGCCCTGCATCCCTATTGTTTCAAGCAAACCATTAAGTTTTAAAAAAATAATTGAAACTGTCTAGTACAAACCAATTAACAAAAGCCCTAAGACGTAGCATATAATAAACAATGAATTGAACATCCTGTATTTTAATACTATGAAAACAACAGTATATATCATGGTAGTAGTACTAATGTCAGCTGCCGACGCCGTGGCACAAGGCAACTTAAATCAGGTAGAACAGTCTGGCACTGACGGCACCGTCTCCCTGACACAGCAGGGGCGGGAGAATTCGGACTTTATACAACAGGCGGGAATCAGCAACACGGCAGAGATCGTGCAGAAGGGCGGGTCGAACCAGGCTACGCAGACACAGGGTGAGTTTACGGAAGGCAATGCTGCCTCTATCATGCAGGCAGGAAAAAATAATAGCGCCGGACAGGTTCAGGCTGCCTATGATGATTATTATGCTTCAGAGGGAAATAAGGCCACTATTCAACAGAGTGGAAGAAGTAACCGAGCTGTTCAGTATCAGACGGATGCCTCATATGCAAACCAAGCTGTGATCAAACAAAGCGGGAATAGTAATGCGGCCGCTCAGGATCAGAGCTATCTTTTTTCCTCTTCAAATCGCGTGACCGTTGAACAGGCAGGGAATGTAAACCGCACTTTACAGTTTCAGGGGGATAATAGTGTTGCAGACAACATAGCTGCGATTGAGCAAAGAGGGCATGGGAACTCTGCCACACAGGTGCAGGAGTGGCATGTACAAAACAATGCGGTTACTATCAAGCAAAGAGGCGATGGGAATGTGGCTGAGCAGGATCTGTTCGACAACTCTTATTCAAACAAGCCCACCATTGAACAGAGCGGGAACGGCAACATGGCCGGACAATACCAGAGTCTTTCTTCGCAGGACAATCGTGCCACTGTGAGCCAAAGAGGTAATGGCAATGAAGCCTCGCAATCCCAGGTCTTTGATTCATGGGACAACGGCGCAGCAGTAAAACAAGACGGGAATGGCAATATTGCCCAGCAAGCACAGGTAATCGTTTCCTCTTCTGATAGGGCTGAGATCGAGCAGCAAGGGGATAACAACACTGGCTACCAAGGCCAGGGAGACTGGGCAGCAGAAGCCCCCTCAGTAGGCAATTCTGCTACCATAGGCCAGAAAGGAAATGGTAACGTTGCCAGTCAGTCCCAGATTTCACAGGATATAAATTCCTATTCAGCAGACAACATCGCTATTGCAAATCAGAGCGGCGATGGCAACATAGCCAATCAAAATCAAATTTCTTCAGAGGGCAACATTGCAAGAATAGTTCAGAAGGGTAATGGCAACTACGCCACCCAGCTCCAGGAAGGCGGCTCGAACAACACCATCACCACCATCCAAACGGGCAACGGCCACCAGAGCAACCTGAGCCAGGTTGGCGGCAGCGGCAATACTACCACTGTTATACAGAATGGTGGTCACTAACCAAAAAATAAGCCGACACCTATCATGTTTATTCAATAAATACATTACCAAATTTATCTACTATGAAAGCAACAGTATTCATTACAGCAGTAGCCTTGCTGACAGCAGGCACTGCCTTGGCGCAGGGCAACGTGAGCCAGGTAGACCAAACCGGCACCGACGGCACCGCCACCGTGACTCAGCAAGGGCGGGAGAACATAGCCATCATACAGCAGGCGGGCATCAGCAACACGGCTGAGATCGTGCAAATGGGTGTGGGAAACCAGGCCAGGCAGGTACAGATCGAGCAAGCAGACTTCACCACTCAAGATTACTGGGAAAATATTTCAATAAACAACACAGCCACCATTGAACAGAGAGGGAATGGGAACAGTGCCAGTCAAGATCAGAGTAATTGGTCAGTTAACAATATGGCAATTATTAAACAGAGGGGGAATGGCAACTACGCCGATCAGGCTCAGGTTGATGATTCACAAAACAACACAGCCACCATTGAACAGAGAGGGAATGGTAACTCTGCCAGCCAAGAGCAAATTGGTCGAGGAGAAAACAATACAGCTACAATCCGGCAGAGAGGGAATGGCAACGTTGCTACTCAGGAACAAAATATATATTATTCAAATAACAACATACCCACCATTGAACAGATAGGGAATAGTAACTCTGCCAGCCAAGAGCAAATTGATTCACAGGACAACATAGCCACCATTGAGCAGAGAGGGAATGGCAACTACGCCACTCAGTTCCAGGAAGGCGGCTCGAACAACACCATCACCACCACCCAAACGGGCAACGGCCACCAGAGCAACTTGAGCCAGGTTGGCGGCAGCGGCAATACCACAACTGTTATACAAACCGGCGGCCACTAAGCACAAGTGGAGCGAAAGCAGCTATTCTCTCTGCTCTCCAATTTTATATATCATCTAATTTTATATATCATCTAACCTTTAAGTAATTATCTACTATGAAAGCAATAGTATTCATTACAGCAGTAGCCTTGCTGACAGCAGGCACCGCCATGGCGCAGGGCAACGTGAGCCAGGTAGAGCAAACCGGCACCGACGGCACCGCCACCGTGACGCAGCAGGGGCGGAAGAATATGGCCATTATACAACAGGCGGGAATCAGCAATACGGCAGAAATTGTGCAGAAAGGCAGAGAAAACGAGGCAAAACAGATCCAGGATGGAACTGCTGAAAACAATATTACCTATATCAGGCAGGCAGGTATGAACAATACAGCTGAACAAATTCAGGGAAGTAGTCCTGAAGGAGGCCCACTTTCAGCAGGCAATGTTGCTAAAACAGAACAATCAGGAAATGAGAACCAGGCCAATCAGCAGCAACTGGATGCAGCAGAAGACAATACAGCTACAATCCGGCAGAGAGGGAATGGAAATGAAGCCGGTCAGCAGCAATGGTATGGGGCAGGTGGCAACGTGGCTAATGTTGAACAAAGTGGGCACGGTAACGCATCCTTGCAGGACCAGCTTTACGGTGCAGATGGCAACACCGCTACAGTTGAGCAGATTGGAAATCGAAACGCAGCCACTCAGTCCCAATTCGATTCGGACAATAACTCTGCCTTGATAGTGCAAAGAGGAGAAGGAAATATCGCCTCCCAAACTCAGAATGGCGACCCTGAGGGTGGGGAGGCTTCCCAAGATAACACAGCCATCATTATACAGAGAGGGATTGGCAACATTGCTGCTCAGTATCAGGGAAATGATTCACATGATAACACATCCACCATTGAGCAAAGGGGAAATGATAATAGCGCCGAGAAGTGGCAGGTTGAGGATTCACATGACAACATAGCCACCTTAGAGCAGAGAGGGAATGGCAACTCTGCTAAGCTGTTTCAGTACGAAGGCTCTTTTTTAAATAAAGCTACCATTGAACAGATAGGGGCTGATAATAATATCCAGCAGGCTCAGAACGGTACTTCATCAGGTAACATTGCTACCATTGAACAGGGCGGGAATGGGAATACCATTTTCCAGAGTCAGGTCTTAAATTCAGAAGACAACATAGCAACGATAGTACAAAAAGGAAATAGGAACACTGCCAAACAGTTTCAGTTCACTTCATCCGACAATACAGCTACTATCGAACAAAAAGGGGATCGTAACTCTATAATTCAATTTCATGATTATGGTTCTGAGGGCAGCATTGCCACTATTATCCAGAGAGGGAATGGTAATGAAGCCGAACAGCTCCAGTATGATTCACTTGACAACATAGCCACCATTGAGCAGAGAGGGAATGGCAACTACGCCACCCAGTTCCAGGATGGCGGCACGAACAACACCATCACCACCACCCAAACGGGCAACGGCCACCAGAGCAACCTGATCCAGATTGGTGGCAACGGCAACGCCATAACTGTTACTCAGACAGGCGGGTATTAAGTTTACCTCGTGTAGCCAAAATGCTTATATATAGCTTTGGCTACACTGATGGTGCTTTACAAGATGCGATAGAGCTTACTCCTATTCATATAAACTATTATGAAAACGACTATTCCCCTGAAATTATATATAACATTGATCATATTGCTCGGGATAAGCCAATCCCCCGCTGTTGCTCAATATACTACAGCTGAGGACCTGCTGCTGAAGCAGATCAATTATGGCGGCTCCTACAGTGGCAATAGTATATCAAAACAAGAGCATGCCAAGCTGCTGAAAAAGCAACAGCTTACGGGCAACAGCTCCAACGTGGTCCAAAGCGGCCTCTACAATGCAGCCTTTCTCCAGCAAATTGGCTCCGGGAATGTGGTAAACCTGATGCAGGAGGGAAACCAGAACAATTACGAAGGCAGCATCAAAGGCAACAACATCCTGAGCGACATAGGCCAGCGCGGGCATGGCAACAGCATCGTGCAGGATATAGCAGCAGACAATAAGCAGTATGTTATATATCAGCAGGGGAATCAGAATGAGGTGATTCAGTTAGAAAAAGGGAATGGTGCCCAATCATATAAAGTGGAGCAAATTGGCAACGGGATGAGCATAATCATACAGAACGGTGGTGTAACCCCACCAGGCAAAAAATAATATATGGCATAAAGTGTTAATCTATATATAAAGGGCGGCTTATATATTATATGCACTCGTATATATGGTTACTTTTCTTATCAGATAAAAGCTAACAAAAACTTAATGTTAGCATATTACTATCCGTGATAAATGCTTAAACCCATGTGCATATGCTGAGAACAGCCGCCGCCCTAAAGTTAGTACGCCTGTTTGTGTTTGTGCTCTTGCTCACCTCATGTAACGAAGACACTATTGAACCACGCGGAGAAGGCTCTATGGCCGGTACTGTCATAAGCGCCGAGACAGGCAACCCCATCGCTGCTGTAAGCCTAACCACAAGCCCGGCAAGCTCGGCTATAATCACAGACACAGACGGGAGCTTTGTGTTCTCTGCCATGCCTGCCGGTGATTATAACATTGCAGCTAAAAAAGCTGGCTATAAAACAGAGACGGTGCTTGTAGCGGTGAAAGACGGACAAGAGACTTCTGTTACGATCGTACTGGAGAAAGCAAAAGGCAGTACTGCCCCAAAGCAACCAGACGACCCCTCTCCTGCCACAGACACACTGAACCAACCCGTTAATATTACCCTGAGATGGAGCAGATCAGACTCTGAAAACACAGACACCCTCACCTATGATGTATACCTCTATGAGTCCGGGGCAACAGAAAGAAAAACCCTGGCAGAGGGTATTCGGGACACGAGTGTGGTTGCGTCAGGTCTGAAATACAACACCACCTACTTCTGGCAGGTAAAGGTACAAGACCCGGAAGGAAATGCTACTATCGGGGAGATATGGAGTTTTACTACTTTAACTATCCCAGAGACCCGATTCCTTTTCGCCAGAGCTGTAGATGGCAATTTCGACATTTTCAGCTCTGACGGAACCGAAGAGAACAGTTACAGGCTAACATCCACCTTTTATCAGGAACTGTGGCCGGTGCTTAATCCGAAGCGGGACGTGATTGCCTATGCCTCAAATGCCAGTGTGCAACCTCATATATACGTCATGAACCGGGATGGCTCCGGAAAGCGGCAGGTAACCACACTTCCCATTGCCGGCTACCATAACCCGGGTATTGGCTTTGCCTGGTCTCCGGATGGCGGCCAGCTATTATATGCGTATTATGAGCATCTGTACCGGATAGAACGCGATGGCTCAGGCCTTGCGCTGGTAGCCAAAGCGCCTGCAAACCGGCACTTCCGGATGGTTGACTGGACTGACCGCGGCAATAAGATCGTAGCACAAACTATCGGCTCTGACATTAACGACTCAGAAATATACATCATGAATGCCGATGGAACGAATAGGAAGCTGTTGGTGGAGAACCTGGCCGGGAGAACCGAGAGCCCGTCTTTCTCCATCGACGGAAAAGAAGTCTTATTTAGCCATGATGTATCTGGGTTTGAGAATGCAGAGGGTAGACAGCTTGATGCACATATCTTTGTCAAAAAGATCGATGGAACTGGCTTGGTGGATATATCTGCCAACAAACCTGCAGGCACAAACGATCTCTACCCAAGATTTTCTCCTGATGGATCAAAATTAATTTTTGTGAATAGCGCGAATGATGGCTTAGGGAGTCAGGATATATGGATGGTGGATGTTGCAGATGGCAGAAACAGAACGAAGCTGTTCTCAAATGCCACAATGCCTGAATGGGAATGACAGGTTCTTTAGCGCAGCTTTGTAAGTACACATTGGAATTACAGTAGTTTACTGAATACTTTTTCTCAGGCAGCCATGATTTGTTGGGATAACCATCACTGGCAGGAAGTCGGGTAGCCCAGGGATGCATGTCTTCTTGCCCGATGGTAGAAACCCTGAATATGCTCTCCTTCCCCGGCCCTGATGCAGGTTAAACCTGGCGCCCGTTTCTCTGCCAGCCTTGCCGCATGGGAATCCCTTGACAGCTGATGCTCAGCCACGGCATGGGTGCGGCTAGAGTCGGTGGTCTGTATCCAGTGCTTCTGCATTGTTCTGGATGCACATGGCGGGGACACTGCTCCCCAGTTTCATCGGCAATCCCGGGGAGCCATAGTGGCACTTGCGCTGCTCATGGACCTGTCTAATCTGCCCCGCCAGCCCCCGCTCTCTGGGTTACCCGAGGCTTACAGGATGTCGAAATAGCCACTTGTGCCAGCTCGGGGCACCCTACGCATCCTCTTCAGGGGAAACAGGTTCCGGTGCCTCTTCACACATCCGCATGCCACCCCTCTCCCCTGGAGAGGATGCTGGTGACCTTTTTAAAATAACGCGCTGGATGAGTAGGCTGCTTCTTTTACACGGTGGAGGCCAGGGTGCTTTCTACCGAAGGAAAACAGCCACGGAGCGGGAACAGACATCATAATGCGGATGTTGAATCTCCTCTATATGGTCTTCTGGCAGGAAATCCTGGGGCGACTCCAGGCTGGTGTCCACTATCCGGAACCAAGGGCCGGGCTCCATAAAATGAAAATCGATGCTTTCCCAGTAGGAGTTGATCATCACATATATATCGCGGTCCCCCTGGCTTTCTCCTTTCAGGCAGAAAGCCAGGCTGTGTGAAGCCGGGCCCCAATCCACAAATCCCTTGGAGCCGTACCACGTGACATCGTCACGCCAGAAGCGGCTGCGCCCCAGGCTGGGGTGGCGCTTCCGGAAAGCAATGGCTTTGCGAACGAATTCGAAGTGCGCAGCCATTAGCTCCAGGCGGCTCCAGTCCAGCCAGGTAGTCGGGTTATCCTGGTTATAGGGGTTGTTGTTGCCTCCCTGGGTCTGCAGGAACTCATCGCCAGCCACGAACATGGGCGTGCCGTTGGCCAGCAGGAGGAGCATGAAAAAGTTTTTCGCCTGCTGCTTCCGCCGGGCAAGCACCTCTGCCGGCACCTGCGCATCTCCTTCCCAGCCACTGTTCCAGCTGTAATTCACTGTGTTCCCGTCTCCATTGTTGTGCCCATTCGCCATGTTGTGTTTATCATTGTAAGAAACCAGGTCATAAAGGGTAAAACCATCGTGCGAGGTTATATAGTTGACACTTTGGTAGGGATGGCAGGCGTTGAGCAGGTCATCCGGGAAGAGATTGTCGCTCCCATAGAGCCGTTGCATCAGAGCACCAACCATTGCTTCGTCGCCCTTGACAAACCGGCGCACGTCATCCCGAAAGCCGCCGTTCCACTGCAGCCAGGTTCTCCCCGGGAAGTCGCGGCCCAGTTGGTAGAGGCCTTGCGCGTCCCATGGTTCGGCGATCAGCCTGACGTGGGCCAGGTCAGGGTCTGTGGCAATGTCTGAGAATATGGGTGCCTCGCCCACAGACCCATCCGACCGGCGGGTGAAGATGGAGGCCAGGTCGAAGCGAAAACCATCCACATGCATCTCCTTTACCCAATACCGCAGGCTATCCATAATCATACGCTGCACGGCCGGGTGGTCGGTGCGGAGGGTGTTCCCCGTGCCGCTATAGTTCAGAAAAGGGACCTGCGGGTCTTCCTGCACCAGGTAATAGGTAGAGGCGTCTATGCCTTTCAGATGATATGTAGGGCCACTCAGGCCTTCCTCGGTGGTGTGGCTGAAAGCTACATCCAGAATGACTTCAATACTTGCTTTATGCAGCTCCCGCACCATGGTTTTGAACTCCAATATCGCGCCAGCCGGGCATTGATCCGCCGCAAAACTTTTATGTGGGGAGAAGAAGTTAAGGGGCATATATCCCCAGTAATCACCTGCCTGAGGGTCAAACTGATGCACTGGCATCAACTCTACAGCCGTTATTCCCAACTCCTTCAGGTAAGGGATCTTATCGACCACCCCTGCAAAGGTACCTCGGATTTCTTTGTCTACACTGGAATTGGGGTTACGGGTAAAACCCCGCACGTGCATTTCATACACAACCAGATCATGTTCATGCGCAACCATGCGGTCCCCCTGCCAGTCAAACTCCCCGTGGTTGGGCAGAATGTAGCCGAGCGGCGCTTTGCCCATATTAGAACCAGGACGGCTCGCTGCACTCCGGCTAAACTCTGGCGGAAAGAAAATTTCTTTCGCATAAGGGTCGAGCAGGAGTTTCTCGGAGTCGATATGGCATAAGTCGCTCAATACATCCGATGAATGCTGTACCTGAAAGGCATAATACTGGGCTCCGGCCATTTGGCATCGCTTTAGCCGGCAGTGCCACACCCGTTGCGATTTATGCACCAGAGGGTCCAGGTCAAACGAGATTACCGGTTTCTCATATACCTCCTCCACAAACAACAGGAGCTTGACAAGGGAGGCACTTTTAGAGTATAGCGTGAAGTTATACGCGTCTTCTCCGGGTAGATACGTCACCCCCAGCGGGAAAGGGGAACCTTCTATAGTAAACCATGATCCCATATGCTGCAGTCGGTAGTAAATAGCTCAAGTTGCGATATATAAAACTGATCAATTTTTAATGATTGTAAACCGCAACCTGGGTTAAGTAATATAAACAAAGTTTACGGAAAATTATATATACTGTATGCCTGAGGCTGCCTGCAAGTACAAAGTAGAAATATTTACAGGCTGTGCCAGGGATGCGTTTCGCAAAAGCTTTTCGCAAAGGTTTCGCAGCACGTTAGGTGCCGACCCAGAAGAAGCTCTCTTTTTGCCGCATATAAAAAGCTGATTTCATATAATGGCCTAAAGCAAAAGCGAAACAGATGCCGCTTCCAACAAGATTTAATCATGCCTTGTCTTCAGTGTGAACTTTGCGCGTCAGCAGGATATAGTGGAGGGAATTGGGGCGTTTGTAAAGGAGCATATGGCTGATCTGCTGGTTCTAATCCGCCAGAAACACTTTTTATTTACTGACAGTATAAGTGAAGCTTACGCCTCGCCTAAGGGCACTTCTGCTAAGCTTGCCTTCCCTTTCTCTATATCACAGTCAGTGAAACTAAACAGTAGAAAGGTGTTTGCCATTTCTTTTATCCAGATTGGCGTTGAAGAACCAGCGCTTGAGCAACTCACCTGTCACCACATACAGCAACAGAATAGCACCTATTGTTAATACTTCCACCTGATGGGCAAAAGCCAGGCCTAGTAAGGGAGCAAGTGGGGAAAAAGGCAACCAGATCGTGATTGCGAGTGCGAGTGCAGCTAACCAGAGTAGAAGCGGATGAGGCCTGCTTTTGAGGAGTGGTTTCCTGGTTCTTATGATAAACACGATGAGCAGTTCCGTTGCAATCGACTCCAGAAACCAACCAGTCCGAAAAGGAGCATCCCGGAGCCCAAAATAGAAATACAGCGTGTAGAAGGTGACGAAGTCGAACAGGGAACTGTGCAAGCCGAAGACGAGCATGAAGCGGCGCGTCAGGCCGATGTTCCATTGTAACGGACGAAGAAGCTGTTCTTCATCCACATGGTCCGAGGACACCGCCAGGTAAGGGAGGTCTGTGATCAGATTGGTGAGCAGGATTTGCTTGGGGAGCATGGGCAGAAAGGGCAACAGCAGCGAAGCGCCGGCCACGCTGAACATGTTGCCGAAGGTCGCGCCGGTTGTTGCAAAGATGTACTTCATAGAGTTGGCAAAGGATTTTCGGCCCTCCTGTACGCCATCTGCTAGCACGCCCAGATCTTTTTCCAGCAGCACAAAGTCTGCCGCTTCCTTTGCTACGTCTACCGCATTGTTGGTGGAAATGCCGGTATCGGCAGCATGAATAGCCGCCACGTCATTGATACCATCCCCAAGGTACGCTACCCTGAGCCTGGACATCTGCAGCGCCCGAACAATCCGCTCTTTCTGATAGGGCTCGATCTCCGCAAAAACAGCTGTGCGGGCCGCATTCACCGTCAGGGCCTCCGGTGACATCTGGTTCAAGGCCTGACCGCTGATGAGGTTGGACGTGTCCATGCCCAAGGCGCTGGCTGCGTGCATGGCGGCATATCGGTTGTCGCCGGTGATGATCTTGACACCAATCCCCATTTTCTCCAACCGATCCAGCGCAGCAGCGGTGCTATCTTTGAGTCTGTCTTCCAGCAAGATGAAGCCTTGAAATACCATCTGCTGCTCATCCTCGTGCCCGAAAGAGTCTTTAGTACTTTGCCTGTAGGCGATACCTAACACACGGAGCCCTTGCTGGCTGTAGGCTTCTGCTTTACGCAGCAAACGCTTGCGCTCGGGCCCATTCAGTTCCTTCTCGGTGCCGTCTTCCGCCAAGACTCCACTGCATACGTCCAGGACGTTTTGTATAGCTCCTTTCGTAATCAGGAGATTTCCTTTCTTGCTCCGCACCGCAATAGAAAGCCGCTTGCGGATGAAGTCGTACGGAATCTCATCGATTTTTTCGAACCCGGTGGCTGTGACCGGCAGGGAACGAATGACTTCATCAATGGGGTTGGTGAAACCACTTTGAAAAGTAGCATTTAGAAAAGCATATAGTGTAGCCTTTGGGTCCGACTTCCCGGCGGTATCTACAATTGCATACACTTTGACAGATCCTTCGGTAATGGTGCCGGTTTTATCAGTACACAACACATTCACTTCCCCAAGGTTGAAAATGGAGGAGAGGCGCTTTACGATGACTTTTCTTTTCATCATGCGCCTTGCGCCCGCCGACATGGCGAATGTCATGACGGCGGGGAGCAGCTCCGGGGCCATCCCGATGGCCAGCGCCAGGGAGAACAGCAGCGAGTTGAAAAAGGGCTTGTCGAAGTACAGGTTGGTGGCAAGAATGAAGGTAGCCAGCAACACCGTGACGCGAAGGAGAAAATAGCCGAAGCCTTTGAGACCTGCTTCAAACGCGGTGGGCAAGTGCTGCGTCAGGCTGTGAGCCATCTGACCGAACACTGTGTCCTGTCCTGTATGCACCGCCAGCACTTTGGCAGTGCCGCTCACGACATTGGTGCCCTGCCAGAGACAGTTGCTTTTTTTGCTTAATGGTGTTTCCTCCGGCAATATTCCGGGCGCTTTGGCCACGGGAAAAGTCTCCCCGGTTAGGGTGCTCTCGTTCACATGCAGCTCCTTGCTATCGATAATGCGGCAGTCCGCCGGGATCATATCTCCTGCATTTAAAAGAATGACATCTCCA
Organism: Pontibacter russatus; assembly: GCF_009931655.1. Classification (NCBI taxonomy): domain Bacteria; kingdom Pseudomonadati; phylum Bacteroidota; class Cytophagia; order Cytophagales; family Hymenobacteraceae; genus Pontibacter; species Pontibacter russatus. Next base: position 900,519 of record NZ_CP047984.1, read on the forward strand.
GGTACCACCTCCTGTGTGTGCATGCTTACTTCTTTGCCATCCCGCACTACCAGGTGTTGCACCTCAATCATCTTCAGGAGCTTTTCAACGGCATTGCCTGCTTGCAACTCTTGCAGAAAGCCCAGCAGGCCGGAGAGCAGCAGGATAAAAAGTATGATGAGTGTGTCGGAGGTCTCTCCCAGAAAAGCAGAAAGGATGACGATGATGATGAGCAACAGCATCAGCGGATTACTAAACTGGCGGAGGAGTAGTTTTACCTGATCATGCAGCTTGGTATGGGTTCTGGTGCTCTTTCTCTGTGCTGAAATTCTTCTCTTAGCAGTGGTGGCATTAAGCCCGCTGGCGCTTGTCTGTAGCTGCCGGAACAGCTGTTCTATCGTATCGGAGGCAAGGAATACCTGACGCATGCTTATTTTCGAACAGGAGGGATTTCGGAAGATACGGGCGGGTGTGCCCCCTTTAGGCGGTGAAGCTCCGCATATACGGCGTCTTGCTTCAACAACTCCTCGTGGCTGCCTTCTTCCACCACATAGCCGCCTTTCACCACAAAAATTTTATCAGCATGCCGAATAGTGTGGAGGCGGTGTGTAATCGTAAGTACCGTGCGCCCTTTCATCAATTCCTCAAGCGCTTTCATCACACTCTGTTCAGACACTAGGTCCAGCGAAGCGGTCGGTTCATCCAGAATGAGAATGGGGGAATTGCGCACAATGGCCCGGGCAATGCCGATGCGCTGACGCTCCCCCCCGGAGAGGGTCAGACCTCTTTCTCCCACCAAAGTACTATAGCCCTGCGGCAACTGACTGATAAACTCATGCGCAAAGGCTTTTTTTGCGGATTCTATGATTTCTTCAGATGTAGCCTCTGGCCTCCCATAGGCGATATTCTCCTGTACAGAGCCATAGAACAGCACAGTGTCCTGCAACACGAAGCTAATTTGCATACGCAGCTCACTTAGTTTATACTCCCGGATGTCTTTCCCGTCAATTAGTATTTTACCGGCAGTCGGATCGTAAAAGCGGGGGATGAGGCTGGCAATGGTTGACTTGCCCCCCCAGTGGGCCCGCATATGCCAACATGCTGGCCTGCCCGGATTACCAGGTTAATGTCATGTAGAACAGGGGCTTCCGGATTATAGGCAAAAGCCACCCTCTCGAATACAATATCCCCTTTCAGGTGACCAGGGGCTTGGGCACCCGGTCTTTCGGCTATTACCGTCACAGTGCCCAGTATCTGCTGGATGCGCTCGAGTGCGACCAAGGCTTGGGCAATGTTTGTTGTCATTTTCGCCAAGTTCTTTACCGGGTTGAAGAATTTATTCAGGTAAGACAGAAAAACGGTTAAAGCACCCACTGTCATCACACCAGCTACTACCAGATGAGCCCCACGCCAAAGCACAAAAGCTGTGCAAAGCGATACAGTAATGGTGACGACGGGAGAGACGAGAGATTTTACCTGCCTGGCCTTCAAAGCGGCCTCTATGGTTTCAAAACTTACTCTTTTCAGCCGGTCCTCTTCCAACTCCTGCCGCCCGAAAGCATTGATGGCCCGAACAGATTCTAAGCCCTGCTGTAGTACAGTCACCATTTCTGCCTGATCTTTCCGAACTTCGCGAGTGGCCTTTTTTACCGCGTTTTTAAAGCGGATCATAAATATCAGGAGAAAAGGAGACACCCCAACCAGCATCAGGGTAAAGTCCCAACTGAGGTAAAACATCACGCAAAGCATGCCCGTGATGGTCAGTGCGTCGATGAGGATATTCAGCAGGGTTTCCGAAGCAAAGTCCTGAATTGTGGACACATCGGAAGTGATAGTGCTGAGCAGTTTTCCTACCTGGTGGTTGTCGAAGTAAGACAGGGAAAGCTGCAGCAGGTGGTGGTACACCCAGCGACGTAAATCGTTGGCCACATACTGGGCCACGCTCTCTGTATAATAACTGTTGATATAACTGGCCCCTCCCCCTAATGCCGTTAATATAACAATGGAGACGGCGGCTACAGCAGCTAACTCCACTTTATTTTTCAGCAATGACATGTCCCCTACCCATGCCAGCCAATCCGGTAGCAGATGATGGCTGATGACATTGTCAATAATGATCTTCAGTGGCCAGGGGGCGGCAAGGCCCATGGCCGTTTCAGCAAGCATGGCGGCTAATATGATCAGGAGCCACTTTTTGTAAGGTTTTAGCAGCCCTAACACCAACGCCGCCTTGTTTCGGGAAGAAGGCGGGTTCGCCGAAATATTCCTGCTTACCATGCTTCGTTCCATGCTGCCTATCGTTTTTAAAGGAAAAGAAACCTCTGGGCAACTTTACTCGCCCACAGACGAGGGTGCTTGCTGTGTTAGGTTGCACCCGTGCCACAACGGCCCGCAGGTGCTGAGCCAGCTGATTACAATAGGAAAACGTATTCTCCGGACATATTGAAAAAATCCTGTATAAAATATTTTTTATGGACAGGAGATAAAAAAGCTTTACAAACTATTATAAAGTTAACATTTAAATCCTTTCTAATATAAGATTAGTGTCAGGAACAGAAGTGATTTAGATCATTGTGCCAGCGCTTAGGGAATCCTCCGTTTTTAGAGTTAGTGTAAAGCGGTTAGCTGGATGCACAGCTACATATATCAGTGTATTCGCCTCTATTTGTTTACTTGTCAATGGCCAAGAGTGCTGTTTCCTTTCCTTTAACTGCTCTGTTTCACAAGTAAACATGCATGAACACGGGAATTAACTTTGAAATCCCTAGTTCAGTGCCTTGAGTATAAATATTTACAGCTTTGTTCATCTGTTTCGTGCGGATTAGCTTTGAAACACCAACAAATAACAAATTATATAAATGTAGCTTTGTAATTTACATATTATATATAGCTCAAAACCAACAGGTTATCTGTTATTTAATTCCCGTGTTCACATTAAGTAAGTCGGCTGAGCCGCTTTATAGGACTTTCTCACCCCAGGGCTGGTTCTTGTTCTAACAATTTTTTGAAGCAGGTTTTACAAAACCGATAGTTCCTCTGATGTGACTTTTCATTTCCTATACAAAGCAATTGCTGTATGAGCAAGTAGCATGTCCCGTTTGTAGATGTCCCTCCGGAACTGCAGCACTCCCCTATCATCTACCCAGCAGGTAAAGTAGCCAAGCTTCACCTGAACTGGCTTTGGAAGATATACTCGCTTGTCAGGTGTAGACGTTGCCCACAACGCCTGCACATCTTTTTTCCTCATCCAGTTTTCACTAAGTAGAAAAGCTGCAAGGGTATCAGGGTGCTGCACCCGCACACAGCCGTGGCTGAGGGCGCGGTATGGCTGCATGAAGAGGGCTTTGGCAGGTGTGTCGTGCAGATACTGGGCATAAGAAGTTGAAAACAGGAATTTAACCTTCCCTAAGGCATTCCAGGGGCCTGGGACCTGAACAACCCGCAGCCCGTCCCGGTCGGGGTTTGGCTTATGCCAGTTTACAGCATTTAGGGGATGCTTGTTTTCTTATTTCCCTGCTGCCGGTATAAAACCATATGGTTGCGCGTCAGGCAGCCTCTATCCTTTTGAAGTAACGGAATGATTTCTTTTCGGAAGATACTTTGGGGTACATTCCAGCTGGGGTTTAGGACAAGGTGCTTTATGCTGCTGTCTATGGGCTTGGTCTGGAACGCTTTAGCAGGCTTGCCAACTACTACCCGGGTAGTCCAGATGGTTTGCCCAGTCTTGTCAAGCAGTTGCAGGGTGTAATCAGGAATATTCACAAATACGAGAGGGAGCGCGGTTTCTTTGTTGAACGCTTTCCAGCGCATTAAATTTACCTCTATTTGCCTGAGCCGTTGGGACGGCGATATGTTTAGTTCCTGCAGTGTTTCTTGGCCAACCACACCGTCTGCTACCAACCCGTGTCTTTGCTGGAATCCTTTTACAGCTTTCGTGAGCGCTTCGTCAAACAAAGGGTGGGACAGGGAATCAGATGCTTTCAGGTCTCCAGCGAGGGACAAGACTCTCCGAAGACTTGAAACATACTCATTGCTGTCGCCGGGGTGCAAACGGATTTTTCCCGGAAAATAAATCCATTCGTGGTTAGCAGCTAACGCCCGGTACTGTTGCAAGGCCTGCTCAAGGCGAAGACACTGTGGGTGCGGCGCCTGCTGAACAGGTTTTCTAATATTGGTGCTGCTGCTGTTCATTAAAGCGAGCAGGAATAAAATGTACCAATAATAAATTTTCATATTGTCTTCCGTTCCAGGCAATGTGAGTCGATTTGTTAAGCGTATTGATTTGTCGAAGCTGAGTCTTTTTTACACCTGCAGCAGATGGTGTTGCAACCGGTATCGAAGGCACAGGCAGCTTTGGAGAAAGATTACCTGCTATACAGCTTCTCATAATATTCCTGTGCCATACGGGTGGAATCAAAGTAAGGCAGTATATCCCGCATGCTGTTTTTTGTCACAGAGAGCCATTTCCCTTTTTTTGTGTAGTACATCGGGAGAATCTCGTTTTGTAGCATATCCAGAATATGCGTCGCATCATGATTATTCTGCTCATGGAGGGAGAGCGTTGGATTTACAGGTGGTACCACAAAGCCATTCTCCCCATGCTGCACAAATTCCGGGAACCAACCATCCGCTGTGGAAAAGACAACAGCCCCGTTCATGGCGGCGGACATGCCGCTGGTTCCGGAGGCTTCATGGGTTATCAGGGGTGTGTTGAGCCAAAGGTCAGCTCCCTGCTTCAGCAGTTTGGAAAGCTTCAGTTCATAGCCGACCAGCACTGAAAAGTTGGTATACTGTTCGCTTAGGTGTACCAGTTTGTTAAACACAGAGATGGCCTCGTAATCTATGGGATAAGGCTTTCGAGCCCAGATTACCTGAACAGGCTGAGTCATATCTGTGAGGAAACTAAGAAAGCGGTCCAAATTCTCCAGCAGTAAGTCCGCCCGCTTATAAGCAGCAAATCTTCTGGCCCAGACAATGGTAAACACATCCTGTTGCAGCATGTCACCTGTCTGGTCGGCCACCTCCTTAAAAAGCTCTCTCTTCAGCTCCCGCTTCCGGGCAAGCAGCATCTCATCCTCTTCAGAAAACAAATGGTCATACATTTCCTTGTCAGCCCAGTAGAAATAACTTTGCGCATTCGTTATATAGGTGATGGGGCAAATGCCCTGATAGCCGCTCCAGTTTTTAACCACCGTTTCCCCGTGCATCCGTGACACCCCGTTTGACATCCGGGACAAGCGCAGCGCAGCAAGAGAGTGATTAAAGGTGTCTCCCTCCATTTGTGTAATCTGCCTGACCTGCTCCAGGCTAAGCTGTGAAAAGAAATTCATGTCGCTTAACAACCGGATGTCTGTTTTTTCATTGCCAGCTTCTTCGGGTGTGTGTGTCGTGAAAACGACTCTATTCCTGACTTCCTCCACATTGCCATACTTTTCGAACAAGGAGAAGGCAAGAGGCAGGGCATGTGCTTCATTCAAGTGGTAAACATCGGGTGCAAAATTCAATATTTCGAGCAGCTTCATACCACCGGCACCTAGCAGGATGCTGGCTGCTATTTTAGCGCTCTTGTCAACGTCGTACAATTTGTGCGATATTGTCTGCGCCAGGTAATTGTTCTCCGGTAAGTCAGTGGAGAGTAGGAAGAGGGGAACCGTGCCGAAAACACGGGGCGGAAGGTAATGAACCCCTACCTGCACCGGGGCGTGATTCACGGTAATGGTGAAGCGGATTTCTGTCTCCTCCAGAAAACTGTAGATCTTCTTCTGAAACAACACTCCCATGGTCTGGTCAGGCTGACGCACCTGATCATAGTAGCCGTATTTCCACAAAATGCCAATTCCTATCATGTTCTGCTTCAGATTATAGGCGCTCCGCATGTGGGAGCCAGCCAAAAAGCCCAGACCTCCTGCGTAAATCTTCAGCGATTGATCAATGGCATACTCCATACAGAAATAAGCGACGCGCTGCTTATATGCGGGCATATAAGTGTAAGGGTGAAGGTATTTGTCAAAATCTCCCATGTTCTTATCTGAGGTAATGGTGGAATGTTGGTGTAAATCCAGCGCTTCTTTTGCAGGGATAAAGCCATGCCTGGGTAGCACCTCCCGGTCCTACTTGTAGACCACTTCTTTTTTCTGGAGCAACTCAGCCAGCGCCACGAAGGTAATTCCTCCGCTGCCCTACCAGCCAGCAGCATGTTCAGGTGCTCTGAGGGAGTAGTAGCAGATATTGGCTGGTGAGGTACCAAGTGGCACCAAGGGATTTTCCTCGCGGGAGCAACAGCATAAGGGGCTGACCTGCCATGAAACCAGCCTGCAGCTACCTGGAATGTCTCGTCGTTCTGGAGCGGGTGTTCCAACCAAAGAGAGCGTACACTGGACAATACCCCACCATACTGGTCAGGACAAAGATGCCTGCCAGCACAAGCAGCACAATGGCCACCGTGCCGGTCAGAGTGCCTGTGAAATATAGCACTGCAATTACGACCGCAATGATCAACCTGATCATCCTGTCGGCATTACTCATGTTCTTCTTCATCTTATTCATGTTTAACATTTAAATCAAATTTTATCGCTCTGCTGTCAGTACCTGTTCAAAAGGAAAGCAGGAAGGGTCTGCTGTGTGTTTGCTGTTTCTGCTATAAGACAAATTCGCATCGGTACAGCGGTGAATATCGTTTTACAAGCTTGCTTTAATAAAGTCGTTAGAAGTGGCTCATATGGTGTTATATGGCTTTATGATTCAAGGGGAGCGGATTCCAGAGCTGATATAAAAGCCAGCGAGGAAGCAGTAGTAGTGGATCCTTTGCTTTGCTTGTAGGCTGGGTTTCGTCGCTCTGGGAGCATATACTACCTCCTGTTTTTACTGTCGCCTCGGTCAGTACTTGGGCAATATGGTCGCTTATAGCGACACATACGCGGTGTAGCTTACCATTAAGACAATCCTCTCTTTCAAAGCGCCAGTAATACCATCTGCAACAGGCGCATGACTTACCACTCCATCGTTTCCTCCGCTCTGTCAGCCAGGTAGCGCTGCAGGTTATAAGGTTTCTCCGGTAAGCTTAGCAAGGGTACTATTGTTCTGAGGGCAAGCCGTTTTGACACACTCCTGTGAAACAAACCCTGCAGAAAACCCCGCTCATGGACAGCGACAGCTAACATGACTATTTGATTGTCGTTTAAAAAAATCTCAATTCCTCCTATCACTGTACGGGCTCTTACCTGTGCTACGCTGAACTTTTTGTCCGGGAACTTCGCAGAAACTTCCATCAGCAACTGGTCTTCCTCCATGGCAACAGGGGCTGCGTCTTTTGTTTTCACATGTACGATGTACACTTCAGCCCCAAGGGGTTCAGAAAACAGGAAGAGTTGCTTCAGGAATGCTGCTTCATCGCCTGTGAAATCAGAGGCATAGGCTATCCTGTGCAAATCAGAATAAAGTGCCTCAGAGGGAACAGCCACAACAGGGCATATGGCTTCTTTCATGAAAGAGGAGGCAGTGGTGCCGAGTGCCTTCTCCACGAGACTACCGGCCCCTCTGGCACCCATCACCACCAGGTCTGCCTGCTTGCTCCTAACCAGTCTATTCAGCACATCCTGAAAAAGGCCATACTCACAATAGCATTCTATCTCTAAGGAAAAAGCATTTTCTAATTGTAGCTGATGCGCTAAGGCCTTTAGCTTGCCGATGTAGCACTTCTGGAGACGCGGATCAAAGGACGTGTAGGCTGTGCTTTCGGCGGTAACCATTACCGGTATAGGGAGAACATGAACTAAAAGGAGGCTGGCCTTCATCCGTTTTGCCAAAGCAGCTGCATAACGCAGGGCATTAGTCGCATTTTCAGAGAAATCGGTAGGAACTAGAAGCGTTTTCATAAGTTTAGTCATTTACATTCCCTTTGTTATGTGCCAAAGCGGCTTTACCAATTCCAGTTCATATCCCTTCTGGTTAAACTGCTGCAGAAAGGTAACCTCAAATGACTTGTTGCTGCATATGGTAACCTTCGTAAGCGTTGTGTTTTAACGATGTGGAGTGGTTTCTTCTAGGCAGCATACACGTTGATCTAAAGATCAGCTTAGGCATGGCATCTGAGATATGTCTTCTCCATACTTCAGATGCCATGCCTGTGGAGTAAAGGTTGGAGAAGCTTCTGGCACTAGTTCATCTCTGCAAGTTTTGTGTTGTCCAGAGGTACTGCCTGAGCGGGCACTCTTCTTTCTTTCAGCTCGCTTTCAGCGGCCAGTATGTTCTCTACACCCTGCAGCAGGGCATCCGGATTGAAAGAAATGCTGTCGATGCCCTGCGCTACCAGAATCCTGGCGAACTCAGGAAAATCGCTCGGTGCCTGGCCACACAGGCCAACTTTTGCGCCAGCCTCATGCGCCACACGGATCAAGGTGCTGATCATGTACTTTACTGCCTCGTCCTGTTCATCAAAAAGGGCACTGACCGTAGAAGAGTCCCGGTCGATGCCAAGGGTGAGTTGCGTGAGGTCGTTGGAGCCGATGGAGAAGCCGTCAAAGATCTGAGCAAACGCTTTGGCAAGCAGCACATTGCTCGGGATCTCTGCCATGACGTAAACTTCCAGCCCGTTCTTGCCTCGAACCAGCCCGTGCTCCTCCATCTGCTGGAGTACTTTCTGGCCTTCCTTAACGGTTCGGCAGAACGGAATCATGAGTTTTACGTTTGTCAGGCCCATCTCGTCCCGCACCAGCTTCATGGCATGGCACTCCAGGGCGAAGCCTTCCTGGTAGCGGGGGTTATAGTAACGGGAGGCGCCCCGGAAACCCAGCATGGGGTTTTCCTCCTCCGGCTCAAACTCTTTTCCTCCGATCAGGTTGGCATACTCGTTTGTTTTGAAGTCGCTCATGCGCACGATAACGTCTTTGGGGTAAAAGGCCGCAGCAATGGTAGCGACAGATTGCGCCAGCTTCTCCACAAAGTAATCTTCTTTGTTTTGGTGGTGGTGCGTCAACGCCTCAATCCGTGCCTTCACGCCTTCATCCTTTAACTCCCGAAACTTAACCAAGGCCATGGGGTGTATCTGAATGCTGTTGTTGATGATAAACTCCAGCCGCATCAGCCCTACACCATCATTAGGATATTGGGAGAGCTCAAACGCTTGATCAGGGTCGCCTATGATCAGCATCGCCTTAGTTTCCGGCTTGCTTAGGTTCCCGAAATCAAGCTCTTCCTCTTTCCAACTGAGCCTGCCCCCATAGACAGCCCCGTTTTGGCCGTCAGCGCAGGAAACCGTGATCTCCTGTCCACTCTTGATGACTGCTGTGGCGTTTCCGGTCCCAACCACCGCCAATGCGCCCATTTCCCGTGCCACGATGGCGGCGTGGCTGGTGCGCCCGCCTTTGTTGGTGATGACAGCGGACACTTTTTTCAGGATAGGGTCCCAATCGGGATTCGTGATGTCTGTCACCAGGATTTCCCCCGGCTGCAGCAGATGTGCCTCGGCAGGGGACCTCAGAACTCTGGCGACACCACTCATGATCCGGTGTCCAATGGCCTTGCCGCTCGTAAGGGGCGCGCCTACGTCCTGAAGCGTATAGGTCTTACGGGTAAGCTGTCTTGTTTTGTGACTGTGAACCGTCTCAGGTCGGGCCTGCACAATGAAGAGTTCTTCCGTTTCACCGTCCTTGGCCCATTCAATGTCCATGGGGCGCTTGTAATGCTCTTCTATCTGTACCGCCCACTCAGCTAGCTGCGTTATCTCCCTGTCTGAGAGAACATATTCCTCCTGTCTTTCTGCAGGAGTGTCGATATTGATGGTGGGTTGGTCAGGGTTGTTCTCGGCATACACCATCGTGAGCGCCTTTGACCCCACCTTCTTGCTCAAGATGGCCTTCTTACCTTGACTGAGTGTTGGCTTGAATATATAGAACTCGTCCGGATTCACGGTCCCCTGCACAACGTTCTCGCCTAAGCCCCAGCTTCCTGTTATGTACACCACATTGTCAAAACCAGACTCCGGATCAAGTGTGAAGCATACGCCCGCACTGGCCAGATCGGAGCGCACCATTTTTTGCACCCCAACCGATAGGTACACTTTCATGTGATCGAACCCGTGGTCGTGCCTGTACTTAATGGCACGGCCTGTGAAAAGCGAGGCATAGCACCGCAGGCAGGCCCTTAACACTTGTTCTTCTCCTGATATGTTCAGGTAAGACTCGTGCTGACCGGCAAAGCTGGCATCCGGCAGGTCCTCTGCAGTGGCACTGCTCCTGACCGCCACCTGAACATCGTCTCCATACTGCCGGCACATTTCCTGGTAAGCTGTGCGTATAGCTGTAGTGACATTTTCGGGCAGTCTTGCCTGCAGTATCAGTTGCCGGATACGGGCGCCTGTTTCCTGCAGATTCGTAAAATGGACGGTGTCCAGCCGGGACAAGTGCTTTTTAATTTCTTGAGGCAAGTTGTTGCTTTCCAGAAACTCCTGGTAAGCTTCGGCCGTGGTGGCGAAGCCGCCGGGAACCCTGATGTTTTTAACGGCCAGGTTACGCAGCATTTCACCGAGCGAGGCATTTTTGCCTCCCACCTGCGCAATGTGTTGTAGTGTTAAATCTTCAAAGGGGATAGTAAAGGCAGACATGGTGTGAAATTTTCAGGTTCTGGTATTCTCTATAGGGTTGATTAAAACCCCTAATAGCCGATGGCGTGGCCGCAAGGAGGGCAACAAACGCTGACACGCTGCGAAGCAGCATGAGGCGGGCCTGCAGCAATTGGGCGAGTTGGTTTGCATAGAGGAGCGAGGTATGTGCATCTAGTGAAGAATTGTACATCCATAAGACTGTTTTCATAGTAACATTCTCCTGTCGGCGTTCATTGATGTAAATTTGAAATATAATCCTTTGATTTTGTATGATTAAGATCAGTTCTGCAATTGATCTTAATCAGTTTATCTGGCATGAACCAGTTTAATATAGTATGAGATAAAGCAATGAATCATCAGTGACTTGTTGAAGCTTAGCCATAGTGGTTAATATGCGAGGCTGGTCCTAACAGATTGAAGTAAACGCGGCCTGCTCCCAGCATATAGTGCGATGAAGTTTGTTTACATGCGTAAGGAAAGGGCAGAAAAGTGTTCAGGGCAGAATAACGCGATATTTCTTAACGGACGTTACGCAAAAAGCAAAGCAGTTAAAGAGTATATGGCGCAAACGTCTCCGCTCGTTACCTGCTATCCAACAGCCTCCGGCCGCCTGTATAATGCAGGCGGCCATTCCGGAAACTCATCACATATGCATGTTAGCCACTCCATAGGCTATATATGAATACACACTATATATAAGGTTATATATAATAAATGCGGGACGGAGGCTCTGTTAAAGTAGGCGCGAGCGGGGACGCTCGCGCCATACATGCGTCCTATAGCAACATCGCGCTGAATGATATGGGCCAGTCTTCAGAAAAAGTCAAAATGGAGCTTGCGTAACGTCCGTTAATAAACGACAGTAGTGTCATGTATGATTGTTTTATATTGATGATACCTCCTTCACTTTGTAAGTGGGGGGGCAGGCTATAGCTTTTATCTTCTGACAGCACCACCAGGTGGAAGGTACAGCTGAATTTAGCCAGCTACTATGCCTCAGGCTGCTAAACCCAAATTGTGTCATCGGCGCAGAAAGTCAAGGAGCATGCAGCGTAGGTGTCACAGAACTGCTTTATCCGGTACAGTCCCCTCCGGTTGAAGCAGTTCTGTTCCGGGTGATTCAGATGCCCCACCTGCTGCTGCGGGCACGGAGAAAATGCTCTTTATTCCTCTTTCGCCTTGCTGCTCCGCCGGCGCAATGGGGATCGATGCGCGTCATCGGAAAACAGTCGCTAAATTTGTGAGATCTGGTGCCACTTTGTCTGGGGCTAACCCACCTTTTCTTTGATTCCACCAGGAAGTGCCAAAATAGGAACGTCGGAGGTAGACCACACCGTTTGGGTTAGGCTTTTGCCTAATAGCCTTTCCAGGAAAGGGTGCTTCTGTGGAACCAGAACCAGTAAGTCAGCCTGCTGCTCCTGCACATACCGCTGTATTCCTGCCGCTATATCTTCCACTTGCTTAAAATCAACCTCAAAGTGGAGATCGTGCAACTGAAAGTCAAGCAGGCTCAGTGCCGCGAGGGCTTTCTCCTTTTCCCTCTCCAGGCTGTTCTCATGATACAGATGGAGCACCTGCAGGTGGCTGTTGAACAGCTTCACGAACTGCCGTAAGGCTTGAAGAACAGCGCTTGTCGGAAGCCGGAATAAATCGACAGCGAAAACAACGGATTTGAAGCCTACAAAGGGAGCATGCAGGGGAACCGCCAGTACAGGTACAACAGCCTCCCGCATGACATGGAGCGTCGTGCGACCCAGTAAAGCCCTTCTCAGCGCACCATCTCCCCTCATCCCCATCACCACCAGATCCACCTGGTGAACGTCTGCCGCTTTCAGGATCTCATCGGGCGCAAATCCGAACTTGCACACACACCGGATCTTTACTTCCGCCTTCCTGGCTGTCATCCTGTCCAGCGCCACTGTATGAAAGCCGCTCTTTGATAATGTCCCCTTCTCTCGCGCCCCTGTCTCCGCCACACTTGTGAAGTCCAGGGAAAAATCACATAGGAACGATCTCCTGACTTTATGAGCATAGGCCTCTAACTGCATCGTCTTTTCTCTTTCCAGTTCGTTGACAACTGCTGAATAGTCCTGACCTAAGGGGTAAGAGACAGGTTGGTAAAAGGCATGGAGCAGCACGATTTCTGACCCCGTCAGGCAGGCCACTTCAAGAGCATATAACAGGGTGTCATGTGCATCCTGTGAGTAATCGGTAGGTACTAAAATCCTTTTCATAATTGCCGGCTTTATGTCGATGCTTAAAAATCTTGTAAAGGTGATATGTCATCCAACCTTGTATGAACTTCGCGGCCTATGAAGCACGCCTGTGCGAGCTCGTGGTAGTCTGCTGACGGTCTGATAGCAGCATCCAGAGGTTGGTGTCACATGCAGTCCGCCCGGGAAGGCTTTAGGCCACCGCTAAGGTTTGTGGTTCCCGTGGGGAGTAAAAAGGGGGCATGCAAAGTTCACCATAGAGCCTTCTGGCCTTCACCCGAAGGGAGAACTGCTCAAATCTGAATTTAAACGCCGTATATGCCGCTCCCTCCAGCACACCGGCTACACTTTCCTGCAGCAGGGCAGCAGCAAGAATCTGGCACTTTACAGGAACAACATGGCATACAAGGCCTTCCCGAAGAAACAGGCATTCCAGGAGGTGCCCCTGCCTCCTCAGCAGCAGCGTGCTGCTGTTCAATAACCCGACCGAGAGGTTGTATAGTTCTTCCATTGGTTTTGGAATTCAGAGAGTTGATCTTTCGGAAACAAGATTTCTAACAAAGCAGGTAAAGCAGCGGCAGAAGAAGAAAAGCACCTTTTCCTGCAAAAGGGCTACACCACGGCACAACAGCCATCCGGTCCTTGACCTTGTGAAACAAAGGGCCGCGCCTCAGATACCACACTGCAGAATTAATAACCCTGGGTGTTCTCCATTTCGTCTTCTGCCCCAGGGTGACCCGCCGTATGGGTTTCAGGCAATGTCAGCAGCGGGAACAGGCTATCCCCTACCATCGTAGCGGTAACACTTGCATGCAGCAACTTGTCCAGGAAGGAGTGGTGCCGCGGGCCGAGAATAAGTAAGTTGACCTTGTGCGCTTGCAGGTACTCCTGTATGCCTGCGGCCACTTTCTTCCGGTGTTGCAGGATCACTTTGTACTCCACATCATATAGTGCCCGGTCAAGAACGCTGAGGGCGCCCTGTACTTCTATATAGACGGCTGGCAGATCCTGCTCCCGGTCGATGTGGAGCACCTGCAGCATAGAGCGGAAGGTGCTGACAAAACCGCGCAGGACAGACAACTGCTGCCTGTCAGGCTGCTTCCGGAGGTCGGTTGCAAAGACCACTTGCTTCAGTTCGCTATATATAGCTTTTGGCGGTACTCCCAGCACGGGCACCGGGCACGAACGCATCAGAGACAGGGTGGTGCTACCAATGAGCGCATTCCCCAGGGTGGCGCCGACCCCTTGCAGGCCCATCACGATCAGGTCGGCACCATAGGCTTCGGCCGCCGCCTTGGTCTGCTCGTAAACAGACCCCATTTTTGCCAGGCAGGTGACATGCGCCGCATAGCTTTTATGGGTCACTTCTTCTACTGCCACGGTATGATACGGGGGCGCACGGAAGGGCACGGGTTCTTCTCCCTCCTCTGCGAACTTCGCGCAGCTATACCGGAAAATGAGCTCATCTGTTGGCGCATTCAGGCTCTCTTTTACATACTTTTCCAACTCCCGGGTCTTCTCCGCTTCTAGCTCCGAAATAAAAAAGGGGACATCGTAGGCGGCTGGAGGGGATATAACGGAATAAAAAGCATGGAGCACCACTACCTCTAGGTGAGCATTACGGGCCATCTTTAGCCCATAAAGCAATGCGCTGGTGGAGCCTGGGGAATAATCCACCGGGATCAGGATGGTTTTCATTGTGGCAGTTTTATCGTGATACAACCGGAGCCAGTCTGGACATGTCCGCTGACTTATATGATAAAGATAGGCGGGGCAGCCTCTCAAAACGATGACCTGTATCAGCCTAAAAGAAGATCTTCGTCAGTTTCAATCCCATTAAGCGGAGTGAGTTGATAGAGGACGGTGCCTTTGAAAACAAGCAGGGATGCGCAGACAGAGATATTTGAGTATATTGAGATGTACTACAACACCAAAAGGAGACATTCTGCTTTTGGGTACCTGAGCCCGATGAACTATGAGAAAAACAATTTATATATACATATAACCAATAAGCGAATTCACTGTCCGTCATTTTTGACACACCTCACTGTTCCGTCTAGCGTAGTGTGCAAAATTTTTTCATTTCGGCACAGGAACCGGGACAGGCTCTTTTGCTGTGTCCAGGCGCAAACGACAGCAAGGGACATCCTGCTCCTTTTTGAAGATGTGGGCGTACCAGTTCGCGTGGGCGGCGGTGGCACAATGTTAAGATGCTCCTCTTTTAGGTTTGTTCAGCGGGGTACGACCTTTTTCTATGGGGAATCTAACCGAAACGTGGTGCTGGCTTTCAGATAAGGGTTGTCCGGGTATAAAACGAACACATGCTGAGAGGCATCGTACTTTATGACATACCGGATAAGCTGACCGTTGGGAAACTTGGTCTCACAACTGTAAACGGCAAGGCTGTCTTCTTCCAGTATGCCCCTGATGATTTTGTACGTCTCATCCCGATTCCGGCCGTGAATGTCTATCCTCTTGGCTTCTTGATTAATGTATATTTTCCCAACCACCTGAGAAACAACCGGTGGATACCCATTCCATATCTCCTGCGAATAATGCAGGCTGGTGGGCTGGGCCAGAGAGGATAGGCAGCACAGGCAGCAGCCTAGCAGCAGGGTAACGCTAGTCATGTCCGTTTCTTTAAAAGAATAATAGCTGTCGGCAACAGGTTTAAAATCTCCCTACAAGAAGTAAGCAACGGCAGCGCCCTATTGTACCCAGACCAACTTCACTTAGAGGCTTTCCTGATCATGTTCCGGCACCTGCTCTACCTCGAGCATGTTCTCGACAAACACAATCCCTGGGGCCGCCCAGGCGGATTTCTCTGCTTCCTCTTTTTCTGCTAACGAACGCACCTGCCCCCGCAAGGTCACTTTGCTTCCCAGCACTTCCACTTGAACCCTCCTGGCGTCAATCGTGGCATCGCGCAGGAAAGCAGCCTGGATTTTCTGCTTTAAATCACTGGGGGTGATCTTGGGCTTCAATGCGATGCGGTTGAGCACCTCCCGCACGCTGGCAAGTTTTGCAACTGCTTTTCCTGCCGCTGCACGCTGAAAATCCCACTCCACGCTCCCGTCGAGGGTAACGACTCCTCCTTCCACTTTCACCTTGATGTTTTCCTCTGGGATGGAGGTATCCCATTTCAGCGCATGCAGTACGGCCTCGGCGATCTCCGTATCCGTTCTTTTGTGATTGGGGGAGATCCCAACATGTATGTTTTCAGCAATTGCCCGCACACCGGTTACTTTCCTGGCTTCCTTTTCTGCCTCCGACTTTTTGAAATAGGTGTCTACTTGGCCTGATAGCGTCACCACCCCTCTCTGAACGGAAACTCCTATATCGGCGGCCATCAGGAGCGGGTTCCACTTTAGCTGCCGTATAACGTCTTCCTGGATTTGTGCATCTGTTTTCATGTAGCTGATTTAAATGGTGCGTAACATTTCCTTGTCGGTTACCAAAGAAAGCTATTCCACAAGAGTATGACAATGAGCATGATCATCTGCTTCCATGACTATTATCATTGCCTAAAGAGAGGCTAAGACTTTATAGTGCGTGACAACAGAATAGATTATGAGCTGTGCGATGGCGAAAGGCGGGAATAACGCCACGAACACGCTGCCCATCTTGCTAAACGGCTCTCTCAGACACAGCGACTTGCACTTCCTAAGACAGGCCATCCGGAGGGTGGCGTAAAATTCAATCCTGTTCACAGCTCTTTGTCGTGATCAGTTATAGTTTTCGTAGGCTACCGGTCCTTCACGGGATCGGCATGGGTGCCGATGCCTAACAGTAGACCAATGGGCTGCCAATCAGCCACCTGGTCGGCCACGAGTTTTACTATAGCCAGAAATGGCACAAACAAAATCATGCCGGCAGCCCCCCATATGATTCCGCCAGCAATGATGGCCAGAATCATGAAAAGTGTGTTTACCTGAAGCCGATAACTCACGGCCAGCGGAAAAATCAGGTTTGCTTCCAGGTACTGCACCACGGTAAAAACGGCCACCACGCCCAATGGGTACCACACGGAATCATATGTAAGCCAGGCCATTGAGATTGGAAGAAGCGAACCCAGCGTAATACCTACATAAGGAATAAAGGTAAGCAAAGAAGCCACAACGCCGAAGAGCACCGCATGCGGAACCCCTAAAAGCAACAGGCCTGCCACATTCAGTATCCCCACCACAAGATAAACGAGGGCCATGCCCCTGATGAAGTTGTAGAACGTGGAGATGGTTTGCCGCAAGATGAACTGTATCTTAGCGGCATCAGCTTGAGGGAAAAGCGGTGGCAGCGCAGCCGCGAACTGTTCCCGGTAATATAGTATAAGAAAACAGTAGAAAGGGATAAGAATAAGCAAAACAAGGCTGATTGCGGAACTATAAAGCACTTGGTGGGCCAGCGGCAACACCTGCTGCGCGGCACTCAGCAGCATACTTTCCAGCCACATCTCCTGTGTATAGAGCGACAGGTCATAGTGTAAAAGCAAATATTCTCTTAACTGCGCTGCCAAAACCGCTACCTTTTCCCGTAGCGAAGGCCACTCCTGCGAAAACTGCATTACCTGCTGCGCCAGCAACAGAAGCAATCCGCCCACTGCGGTCAGCACCAACAGCAGGGCCAATGTAATGGCCAGGGGCCGCGGTAATTTTCTTTTCTCAAGCCACCGGCAAATAGGGTACAGTACGAAGCTTAGCAAAAGCGCAAAGCTCAGCGGTACCAGCAGGGTTTGTCCCAGATGTAAAAGCACACTGAGTACTAAAACATAGAGGAGGAGCCGCAGGTAATCAGGTCGACGGGCGGATAAATCATGTGACATCGCAACAAGGGGTTTGCTTTATGAACTCGAAGTGTTGAGTATAAACAATTGCGGACATTATCAGGTCGTGCTGCGCCAGGGGAGCCAAAGTCATTCAACCCCCACTCTTAAGAAAAAAGGTCACAACAGCACCCGCTGAAAACCTGCAGGGCCTTTGCCTGCGGGTTTCTAGGGTAAACCTTCTGCCAAGTGTTAAATTATTAAGCTTCCGGCAGTGGAACCATGACGAGGAGCATCTGGAACACTGATGTAAATCATTTTATTGTTCATGATTTGTACCTTACTTGATACATGACTTCAATCACAGGGTAGGCAGCAGGGCTTTCCCTTTAACAGCTGCGTCGGAGCAGTATATGGCATTTAAAAGGCTACCTCTAAAGTTTCACTCGTCATGCTCGGAAAATTGAATCAGAAACAAATAGAGTTTGTGCTTAGCTCTCAGACAGTAGGGCGTTTGGGCTGCTACGCGGACGGGCAGGTATATATAGTTCCCGTTACCTATGTTTATGAAGAACCATATATTTTCGGATATACGAAAGAAGGCCTTAAAATAAGCATGATGCGAAAAAATAAGCATGTTTGCTTCGAAGTGGATGTCATTCAGAACATGATGAACTGGCAATGCGTGGTTGTACAGGGAGAGTATGAAGAGTTGAGCGGCGAGGACAGCCAACATGCCTTGTTCTTACTAAAGAACCGTATGACGCCGCTGCTTATAAGTGAGACAAGCTTGCCAGGACTGTATACACACAACTCCCTTACTTCTTTTCAGCAGGTGCCGGTTGCCTACCGAATTCGGATAACTGATAAAACCGGCAGATATGAGAAAAGGTAGGGCGCACGCCACAAAGTGAAACCGGATAACCCCTTTGTAGCTAACCTGTTTAGGAAAAGATTATATATAGGAAAGCACCTGTGCACATCATACTACAAGGATAAAATTTTAACTGCGCTGACCATGACCTACCATATCACAAAAAAAGTAAACTACAGCTTTAAGAATGCGCTGGAGAAGACAAAAGCTGCTCTCGGAGACGAGGGCTTTGGGGTTATTTCAGAGATTGACCTCAAAGACAAGTTCAATGAGAAGCTCGGAAAAGATTTCCGGGAGTATAGGATTCTAGGAGCCTGCAACCCAAAGCTGGCCTACCAGGCCATCGGACTGGAAGACAAAATAGGCGTGATGCTGCCCTGTAACGTACTGGTGCAGGACCATGAGGATGGGGAAGTGGAGGTAACGGCCATCAACCCGATGGAATCTATGTCGGCCATAGAAAACCATGACCTGAGAGCCATCGCCGAGGAAGTGAGCAGAAAGCTTCGTAACGTCATCGGCAGCCTATAGCCAATCTCAACTTTCTGCCACTGAAAGGAGGTGTTTGTGCTATAGCACCCCTTCCATCACATAGCAAGCCGGCCAGGATGAAGCATACAGTATTCTTTTCACTTTTCCCTTTGGCATATGCTGGAGGTCGAGGCTGATAATCCTGTTGGAAGCACGTGATGAGGTGTCTGGTTAATATTAGAACCTTTATTGCTGAGCCGGTATATCCCTTTGCCCATGTTACGCTTCCTGTTTGCTTTCCTTCAGTTGGTGCATGGCCTCCTCCACCTCCTGGGCCTGGCCAAAGCCTTTGGATATGGCCAGCTTACTCAGCTTAACCTGTCCATCCCGAAGCCAGTCGGGCTTCTCTGGGGATTGGCGACCCTGCTGTTTTTGGTTTCTGCTGTTTTATACCTTCTCAAAAGAGAATGGTGGTACGTAGGTTTAGTGGCAGTTCTTCTTTCACAAGCTTTAATTTCATTGGTCTGGCAGGATGCCCGATATGGCACCCTTGCCAACTGCATCATTATAATAGTGGGGATTGTAAGCTATGCAGACTGGAGATTTGACAGGAAAGTAGAAAAAGAGGTCGCTTCCTTATTCGCTGAAACGGCAGGCAACTCCCTCATCGTAAAACCTGAAATGCTCTTGGCTTTGCCCCCCGTGGTGCATAGGTGGGTGCTGCGGTCTGGAGTGGTGGGTAAAGAATGGATGCACACCGGGCGGCTGAAACAAAAAGGAGCCATGCGCACCAAGCCGAATGGCCGTTGGATGATGTTTGAAGCAGTGCAGTATGTTGCACTAGATGAGCCAGGGTTCAACTGGCAGACTAAAGTGCAGCTCGCTCCCGGATTTTACCTGACGGGTAGAGATAAATACGAAAACGGTCAGGGAGAAATGCTGATCAAACTCCTGTCGCTGAAAGAAGTGGTCCATGACGGAGGGACAGAACAAATGAATCAAGGCACCCTCCTTCGCTATCTCGGCGAGATGTGCTGGTTTCCTGCAGCGGTGCTGCAACCTTATATCATATGGGAATCAATTGACTCTTTTTCGGCAAGAGCTACGATGAAATACGGAGGAAGCAAGGCGACGGGAGTTTTCTTTTATAACGAAGCAGGCGACATCACAGCTTTTGAAGCCATGCGGTACGGGAACTTTAACGGCAAGATGTCATTGGAAAAGTGGCGTATCGAAACCAAGGCATACCGCGACTTCCGGGGTATTCGGGTGCCTTCCAAACTTGAAGTAACATGGAAACTGAAAACAGGTGACTTCACCTGGTTGAAATTGGAGCTGACAGACTTGCAGTTCAACAATACAGAAAGATATTTGCTCTTCACAAACATTCAGGAACAGCACCCGCATCCTTAGAGAATAAAAGAAAGGCACCTGCCCGAGATAAAAGACGTTGCCAGGGCCTTCGCTCCCCGCTCTGATGAAAGAGCTGCTGTTCTGGACTTAATCCCCTGCCCTTACCTACTGTCTGTACAGCACACTGCCAGCTTGTATAGTTTCTATTATGGACACAGTAACCAGAATAGAGAAGAGTAAACTAAATCTGCAATGCATATGAGAGCCATTCAGGAACAACTGCCTCAGCCGCGCCATACGGAAGTACAACGCGTTTTTGTAAAATCCCCGCCGGATGTTGCCTGGGCAGCAGCACGGCACTTTGATATGGCCACTATTCCATGGGTGCGGCTCTTGTTTGATATCCGGTTGCTGCCCGCCCGCCTATGGGGGCACCAACCTGCTGAGTCCGACAGACGATTAGGCGTGGATCAGGTGACAGAAAGTGGCAAAGGGTTTATGGTGGTACACGAGAATCCGGGCAAAGAAGTGGTGGTGGCATCCGTCGGTCAATTCTGGCATGCCAACATTCCCTTTGCCAAAATTGAACCAGCGGATTTCAAATCCTTCCAGACGCCAGGTTATGGCAAGTTAGCCTGGGCCATTGCCGTGGAGCCTTATCTAACCGGAAGCACTCTTAGCCTGGAGCTGCGCATTACAGCCACGGATGAGGTTAGCTGGAAAAAACTGAGTGCCTATTATAACCTTATTGGTATCGGCTCCAGACTTATCCGCGATGCCTCTATGCACCATCTCGTTGCCACCCTTGGCAAACTGCACTTGCCGGATGACGACGAGCGGGCATTGCCGGGTGATGAGCTGTTGCCAAATGCCCCTTATGCGCTGACGCACCACATCAATGTTGAAGCGCCTCCTGAAATTGTGTGGTCTTATCTGATGCAGCTGGGTTGCGACCGGGCCGGCTGGTACAGCATTGACTGGCTCGACCATGGTGGGGAGCCCAGCGTGGATCACCTGGTGCCTGGTTGGGAAAAAAGAAGCGTTGGCGATAAGGTCGCAGCCACTCCTGCCCAGGACGGATTTTTTGAGGTGCTGGCCGTAGAAGAAAACAAACTTTTCGCGTTGGGCGGTGAAGCAGAACATTTTGGAGCTCCCTATAAGATGCGCTGGGCCTTTGTTCTGGAACCGATTGGTGCCGATGCAACTCATATGGTAAGCAGAGTCAAAGCTGAATCGACTCCTAAGTGGGCTGAGTGGCTGATGGGTAATGTGCTTTATCCCTCGGTTCATGGTTTTATGTCCGGAGCGCAGTTGAGGCATATCAGGCAACTGGCTGAGCGGGATGCTCAAATGCGCAAAACGCCTGTCGCTGCTGTTGCAGGAGCCCGAGGGGTTTCCGGGCAGGAATAAAACAGGAACATACAGGATCTGCTCTCCGCCCATATGCAGGAAGACCTAGCCAAGTACAGCGCAGGTGTGTCATACCTGTCTTGACTGTAGGGGCTCAATCTCGCTTAGGCAGTTGTTGTCGGCTTTGAGGATGGTTTAGCAATGAGAGCTGCTGGAGGACATGAGTAACAAGCTCCTCTTTGTCAGCTTCCGCATTAACCCGGAGCAAATGCTTTAAAGGTACTTCTTCCGGCTCCTGATACATATGCCGGAGCAAATCAAAGTTCTCCAGGCGTGCATCAGACACAACCTCTTTCTCTTTGTCTCTTTGCTTCAGCCTTTTTTTAATAGCCTCGTCTGAAGCTATCAGCTCCACGAAAAGGTAAGGGACACCTAATCTGGACAAGGCCTCCACAAAGTGCGTGCGGTGCCTGGCTTGCCCGAAGGTGGCATCCACCAGTACAGGCCGCTGGCTGCTTATTTGGGAAAGGGTGTTGCTGAGCAAAACCTGATAAACCTGGTCCGTGACCCGCTCGGTATATAGCCCTTGCCTTATCTCTGAAGGAGTGCGGTGGTATATGGGTAGTTGGAAGCTTTCTTTCCGGGTAAAATCGCTGTTTACATATTTCCACCCCAGTAGGTCGGCTAAGCTATGCGCCAGGGTGCTCTTACCGCTGCCGCTCCTGCCGCACAAAAGGAGGACAGCGGGGCCTGAGCCAAAGAGCGCATACTGCAACGCAAGGCGAAGGTATTTGCTTACCATTTCTTGGCTCTTAAGGCGCTCAGAAGCTGGCACTTCCCGCTCCTGGGACCTGATATATTCCACCTTGGCGCGTACACAAGCCCGGTAACACATATAGAAGTCAGCCAGCAGGTTCATATCAGGGTCCTGCAGCAAGGCAGCCATATGGCCCATGACAAAGGAAGCAAGGTCCGGGCGGCCATGAAATCCAAAATCCATAGCCAGAAAGGCAATGTCGGAGGCTACATCTATATACCGAAAACGGTCGTTGAACTCAACGCAGTCATAGATACAAATCTTGCCCTGTTGGACGTGTACGTGGTCCAGGCGAAGATCACCATGGCAATCCCGTATCTTTTGCTCCCGAACACGTCTCTGGAATAGATTCAGGCTTTGCTCAAGAAAAAGCCTGAAATAATTTTGAATAGCATCCAGCGCCGCCGCATGCGCTGCGTCACCAGCGTGTTGTCGCAAGACGGTTATATTATCCTCAATGCTCTCCCTTATTACCTCCAGACTTCCGTAAGAAGATACAAAAGGTTCTGGGGGATGCTTTTCATAAAACTCCTTTAGAATAGCCAGGATAGTATCCAGGGTTAAGGTTGTTACCTGATTGGCCTCCAGCAACTGGTCCAAAAAATAGCCATCCTGCAAACATTTCATTTTCAAAGCATACTCCACAATCACTCCATCTGCCCCAAAGGAGAGTTGGTCCTGCTTCTGCGCGATGGGCAAGACCTCCAGGTAAAGGTCAGGGCATAAGCGGCCGTTGAGTTGAAGCTCTTTTTCACAGTTGCTTTTTCTTTCTTCTAAGCAAGTAAAGTCCAGAAACCCCAGGTCCACATGCTTTTTAACTTTATAGACATACGGAGGCACGATGGCCAGCACAGAAGCATGCGTCTGGCGAATCTCCACTTCAGTCGGATGGTGGGGATAGGAAAGAGGGTGGCGCAAGAACGAGATAATCTTTTCCTGTAACGCTTTAGATGCTGCCATTCTTTGCCATTTAAGTAAGGCAGGGAGACTTAGACCCGGCGAAAACACTTAGCCGACACACTGCCGGAAACATGGCTAAGGCAATCAAAAAATGCATTGTTTTAATTTCGCATTTTTTGCAGTCGCTGCTTGTTGACGATCAGTATTTTACCATCCGCCATATCGATCAGCCGCTCTTTTTTGAAGTCGCTCAGGGTGCGAATCAGGGATTCTGTGGAGGCGCCAACTATGCCGGCTATGTCATGACGGCTGATTTGGATAGCGCCACTCCCTTCCCCTTCCGTCTTGTACTTAGCATCTAAAAAGAGCAAGGAATCCGCCGTACGTTTGCGCAGGGAATCGTAAGCCATGCCAGAAAGCAATTTCTCTCTTGCTGAGACGCTATTGGCAAGCATCTTAATCAAGCGTTTCGCCACATGACGATCCTGGTAAAGCAAAGCAAGGAACTCATTTTTAGGAATCACAACAATTTCAGAGTCTTCCATTGTTTCGGCTGTTTCCTGGTGCTCTGTTTCTTCAATCAAAGACAGGTAGCCAAAAAAATCTCCTTCCTTGCAAATCTCGGTGATCAGCTCCCTTCCTTCCTGGTTCGTGCGGTATATCTTCACCTTTCCTTTCTTCACATAGAACAACCTTGAAGACTCTACTCCCTCAAAATAAAGGACGTATTTACGCTTATAAAGGTAAACCTTCTTATCCTGTGTTAGATACTCCAATTCCTTGTACTGCCTGGCGGTTTCGATAAGTTCCTTCAGCCTTTCAATGGATGGAACAACATTCCTTTTCAAGGCACCTGCTTTGCCTAGTCGGTCGCTGATGGCGCTTACCAGCTCACTTTCCTGAAAAGGTTTAGTAATATACTCGTCTGCTCCGGATTCCATTTCTTTAGGTATAGCTGCGCGGTCTGCCAGAAAAATGAAAGGAACAGCCTCCAGCAGAGGGGTTCTACTAAAAGCATCCAGCACGCTGTACCCGTCTATGGCAGGCATCTGTATATCACAAATCACAATGTCAGGCTTTTGCTGTAAGGCTATCTCAACACCCTGCTTTCCGCTTCCTGCTTTGTAGACTTGATAATGCGATAACTCCAGCATCTCAGCCACGTTTTCCCGCAGCAGCTCATCATCTTCAATGACCAGAACTTTTTGCATAACCTAACCGGGCTTCTTGGTGAATACTTTGCGCTTGCCGTATTAGTTGGGACGCGGGCGGTATAAAGTTCCGCTAACGTGGTGACAGATATCTGGTAAGCGAAGGCTTGCTTCGGACAGTGGGGAGGACCAAGAAACAGACTACTGTGCCTGTGTGTTCATTTCTCCACTAATCATAGGGGCAACGGGCCTTTCTCTAGCAGCTAAATCCTGTTGCTGCCTGCGCCAATGTAGGCCATCTCCCTTGGATTCGATTCTCCTGCTTTCCATAGCATCGCCAACTCTATTGCGATGTAACCCCGGTTCAGAAGGATAAGAAGCGCCTCCGCAGGGAGTTGTTCACAGTATACATGCTTTCACCATGGAAAATATTGTATATTAACCAGTTAAACGCAAATCCTAAGGAGTAGTGATATGCATACACTAAAATTTAGACCTATTTCCCTATATTATTAGATTTATTTTACCAATTTCTGTTTTAGCTGCTGATAAATAAGCTACATTTCACTGAAAAGGACACAGGGGCTTTATCTGCTGCAAAAATTGGAATTTGCCTCTTTCAACATCAGAAGCATGTTCGTTTGATGTTCTTTTCAATGCAGAAAGGGGAATGGAAACTAAGTTTGCAGGCAGAGAGTTCAGATTTAAACTGAAGAGGCTATCATGGAAACAATTTTATGTCCTACCGATTTTTCCCAAAGCTCAGAAAATGCGATCCGCTATGCTGAGGAACTTGCCCAGCGCATGAACTCCCGCATCGAGCTGTTCCACAGTGTTGTCGAGCCAGACCCCTCCTCTACTGGCAGCCCTCAGGTTGCACCTGCCAGAGACCCTGCATACCACCAGGTGCAGAAAAACAAGCTGGACCTCCTAAAATGCAAATTAGAAGATGCCGAATGGGGAATCCCAATAGCCTATCATACCCAAGTAGGATATGGCTACCCCGGTGACACCATCCCGCTACAGGCCTCCGAGGTTCAGGCAGACCTGGTGATAATTGGAAACGAAAAGGCGAATGGGTCCGAGGAAACCTTTCTGAAATCAGTGGCGGCGGATGTAATAAAAAAAGCTCCTTGCCCTGTGCTGCTCATACCGCCAACAGCTGCTTTCAAACCAATCTATAAAATTGTGTTTGCCACTGACCTGCAGGGTGAACCGTATAGCGATATGTCCCTTGTATTTAAGCTGGCAGGCCTTTTCGAGGCGGAAATACTGTTCCTGCATGTATTAACAGACGAATTTACCGGCAGCCCGGATATAGCCAAAGCCGAGTATGAGCGGGAACACAAGCGCTTCTCTTACAAGAACACTTCCTTCCACACTGAACGCGGCACCAACCTCGAGGACAGTCTTAGCCAGTTCTGCCGCCGTCACAAAGCAAACTTTTTGGTGATGGGGTATCATCCCCAGCGCTTGTGGCAGCATCCGCATCGCCAAGATTACAGCCTAGAAATGGCTTACCATACACTCCTCCCGCTCCTGATCCTCCATTACCACCGTTAACTTCAGTTGCAGCACAAGCCACGGAGGCAAGCCTGCCGCTTACCATCTGTAAGTTCGCAATCTCCAGCCACCGCACCGCCCTTTGAGGTGCGTCGTCCCTGAAGGACATTAGCAATTATAAAGTTAATAGTACTTTGTCCTCAGCAGGCTTAACGCGGAATGCCTTCTTCTGGTGTTGTAGCTTTGCAGCCGACTGCCAGCAAGATGCATGAGCAGAAAGGCTTCAAGGTACTGCCCAGAAGGTGGGTGGTGGAGAGAACATTTGCCTGGACGCTACATGCAAGGCGCCTGAGCAAAGACTATGAGAAAAACAGAACAAACGCACAGAGTATGATCTATCTGGCCATGATCAGCATAATCTTAAAAAGGATTTAATTCATTTTAAAACAGTTTCTGAGGATGAAAAAAATTAATGTTAATGCTCGTGGTAGCTTTTGGTACAAGTGCTGCCGCCTTTACCCAAACGCATGTGCCGGAACATGTAAAACAGCTTCAACAGGGAGTATAACAATGCGAAGGGGGTAGAATGGAAAGAGAAGAACGGCGAGTATCATGCTAAGTTTAAAATGAATAACACCATGCATTGGGCAGAAAATAAGGCCGATGGAACTTTAACAAAGGAGGGCCATGACATACCGGTTAATAAATTGCCAGCTGCTGTTTCCTGCGCCAATAATGATTTCTGCCTGGAGCTGAAGGAATACTTGGCTTTCCATCCCCTACAAGCGGGGCTCTAGCCGCGCCATCTGGCTGGCCGCAAGCACGGCTTAAGTGAGAGCGAGGTGCTCACCCTCCTGGTGCTCTACCACATGTCGGGCTTTAAGTGCTTCCTGTACTACTACGAGTGCCTGGTCCTGGAGGAAATGAGAAGCTACTCCCCCGGGCCGTTTCCTACACCCATTTCCTGGAACTGGCCAGGCAGGCGCTGCTGCATGCTTTTCGCTTGGCCCACTACCGGGCAGGCCGCTCCCAGAGAAGCGGGCTCTATTACACCGACTCCAAGAAGCTGCCGGTGTGCGACAACCGCCGCATCCACTCCCACAGGATCTTCGGGGAGCTGTCCACCCGCGGCAGGGGCTCTACCGGCTGGTTCTTTGGCCTCAAGCTGCACCTGGTGACCAATGGGCACAGCTAACTGGTGCGCTTCCTGCTCACTCCGGTCAACGTGGCCGACAATAACCCGAAGGTGCTCTCCTTTCTGCTCTCCGGGCTCAAAGGCAAGTGTTATGGCGATAGAGGCTATCTCTCCTCCATTTATGAGGAACTACTGGAGGAGGGCCTGCACCTAATCACCAAGGTGCGGCGCAACATGAAAAACAGACTCCTTACCCTCTCTGACAAGGCCAACTTTCTCAAGCGTGGCAGTATCGAGGCAGTCAACGACATTCTGATGGCGGAATGTGATATCGATCAAACCCGCCACCGCAACCGAATGAACGCCTTGGCCCAGATTCTCTCCGGCCTTACCGCCTACACGTTTCTGGACCAGAACAATGGCTTCAGGCCTGCCAGAATTTATGCTTAATTGCCGAGTTCACGTTTACTTAAGAAATTCTCCATTTTCATCTGTTGTTACCTTAATGCGTTTATCTCCGTTCTCCAATAAAATTTTATATCTTTTTGTAGCCCCTGTTGATTCGTGGTAGTTTACCAAATACACATCTCTGGTGATCTTCCATTCCGGGAACCTTTTACTCACGGCTTGTCTCACTGCTGGCGGCAAGGCTGTATCCTTAAATTTCTCCGCAGTGCGCAAAAGTTTTCCGTCTTTATCATAGGAAGCCAGAATCTTGCCTTCGGGAATGTAAAAGGAAACAAAATAGTTATCATATTCATCTTCGTAAAATGATGCAGTTTTTATATCATAAGCTGCAGCTTCCCTTTCAAGGCGTTGCACAGGCATAGCCGTCTCCTTATCATTTACCGAGTTAAGGTATTTGTAGTTTACAGCGACTATTTTCACCTCGGGCAAGACGACATTCTGAGCGAAAGACTGGATGGTGAATCCAAAAATGAACACACCGAAACTTAACAAAAAACGCATGGAACTGTTCTTTTTCATGATTTCATAATTTAAAGTTATCAGATATGTAATATGTGATTTAAGATGGATTAACTTATATGATTGCATGCCCTATAAGAATAATTTTCCAAGCTGGAAGAGGTGAGAACCTGCATGGGGTGAGCACAAAGGCAAGGACAAATGGAATTTTAGACCCGGAGCGGTACTGAAGCAGCAAGGCGATCAGGGTTGCGAGGGCGGCGAGGGCCATGACCATGATAGCCACCTCCGCCTCCTCCTCATGCTCCTCTATCATGGCCTCCGACACGCCGGCCAAATGCTCCACCCGCTCCTCGGCCGGCTCGCCGGTCAGATATACCGGAACGGCCATGACAGCCATCGCCATGACGATGGCTGCTGCGATGGCTTTTATGCTTTTATCATCCCGCATGATCCACCATAGCATGACGGCAGCTCAGATAAGGGTGCCAATGATGGGATAATGGTTGAGCAGCAAGCGGATGTGGGTTGCGTCCATATTAATCGAGTCTGGCTGCCTTTGAGAGGGCTCCATACTCAATCCTCATGAACTCTTCCCCTTTGTGTTCAGGTTTTGGAGCCGGTTTTCCAGGGTCAGTGGCTATGGTGGAGCCAGTAAGAGAGCTGACATAGTAGTCCTGCTTTTTGTTCTTACCAAGGTTTTTCAGGGCATCCTTGAAAAGTTCCTCATGCTGCGCCTCCGCCTGCATGGCATAGGTAAAGGATTTCTCGGCCTGTGAAGCCTTCTCCTGTTTGGCTATTTTTACAAACTCCGGGTACAGCGCCTCGGTTTCCTGCTTTTCGCCTTTAATAGGCTCCTCCAGGTTATCACGGGTGGTTTCCACCTCTACTTCTTCATACTTTATTTTTGCGGGAGTGCCGCCCATTGCCTCGATCGCCCTTTTATGGTTCTGCATATGCACCGACTCCGACCTGGAGACTGCTTGGAAGAGATGGGCAATTTGCTTATGATTCTCCTCGGCTGCTTTCTTGGCAAACATTTCGTAGCGTCGTGAGGCGTTCGCCTCCGCCTGATAAGCCTTCTGCAGGTTATCCAAAGTCTGACTGTGTTTCTGAGATTGTGCACACGCCAAACTACCCAGAAGTAAAACAACCAATAAGATACTGAGTATTTTCATCTTTATAAAAATAGTTTAAGTTAACATTTTAATTATACAGGTTATATTACAAGGAGTTGTTGTATTGGATGTTATTCCGTCAACAAGCCGTTCTCTGCTGTGAAAGAGCCAGAGGAGTAGCGTATACAGGAATAGAACTTAATCCTACCCCTCTCATGCCTGAAGTAAAAATGCCTGAACAACGGATGTCCATCCAAGGGCTCAGCACAGAACAGGTGCTCGCCGCCAAGGAGAAGTATGGGCTGAACCGGCTGGAAGAGCGCAGGGAAATTCCGCTTTGGGCTGCCATTAAGCGCCTGGCTAAAGAGCCAATGCTGGTTTTGTTGCTGGTGGCTTCCCTGGTCTACTGTATCAGTGGCGACGTAGGCAACAGTATTTTCCTGGCTGCTGCTATTCTGATGGTGGCCGCCATATCCCTGTACCAGGACAACAGAAGCCGTAATGCACTGGAAAAGCTACGCAGCAACACGCAGCCAAACGGCAAGGTGATCCGCAACGGGCAGGTGGAGAAAATTAAAATCGGGGATGTGGTAATTGGTGATAAACTGATGGTAGAGAAGGGAGGTCTGGTGGCAGCAGATGGCAGTATCGTGCAGGCAAACGATTTCACTGTTGATGAGTCTATTCTGACCGGGAAGTCTCTGGCGGTGTTCAAAGACCAGCATCAGGAAGATCATTTTGTATACCAGGGCACTACAGTAGCCAGCGGCCTGCCCATTGCCACGGTGACAGCCATCGGCAACGGCACGAGGCTGAAGAGCATGGAAAGCATAGCGGAGGAGGTGACGCCTCTGGAACTACAGATCAACAGCTTTGTCAGGAGAATGGTATTGGGTCTTGTCCTGCTATAGGTTGACAGTTTTTCAAACGAACTATCCCTATGGAAGACCACAGTCGAGAACTACTTAACCGTTATCAGTATAGCGAGAAAGTCAAAGAGGCCGCTGCCTTTCGCGTACTTTTTGGCGGCGAAGATGCCAAGCAAATTATGCAGGAACTTGGCATTCAAAATGTCAAAACTATTCACCATTGGTGGCTGGCTACCAGCAAAAAATTGAGCAAGGGCTTATATCTTTACCTCCCGTTGTCAGCTCCCCAACTTTAGAACTACCCTGGAGTATATAATTCAACAGATTTAAATTCACTTCTGCTACCACCACTGTGAACACCCATCGCGTTTGCCCTGGCGTACTCCACCGGACTCATCCCTCCCAGGCTGTCATGGGGGCGGAGGTGGTTGTAGTCCCCCAGCCAGCCCTGGGCTGGCTGCCTGACCTGGTCCAGCGAGTCGAACAGATGCGCGTCCAGCACATGCTCTATGAAGGTGCCGTTGAAGCGCTCGATGAAGGCCTTCTGTGTCGGCTTGCCCGGCTAGATATAGACAAACCCGATGCCGTGCATGCGGCTCCACTCCTCCGTCAGCGAGGCAACAAAGTCCGGCCCGTTGTCCATCCTGATGCGCTTTGGCTTCTCCCCTCTCCTGATCAGGCGGTTCAGCACCCACACCACCCGGTTGCTCTTCAGGGAGAAGCCAACCTTGACGTGCAGCGCCTCCCGGTTATAGTCGTCCATCACGTGGAAAGAGCGGAATTTCACTCCGCTGGCCAGCGCGTCGCTCATAAAATCAACCGACCAGGTGTGGTTCACCTCCTCAGGCACCTGCAGGGGCTCCTTTACCCGCTCGGGCAGCCGCTTTTTGGCTTTCCTCCTGCTACTCAGCCCGATGTTCTTGTAGACCCGGTGCACGCGCTTGTGGTTCCAGGGCTTGCCTTCCTTGCGCAGCCGGTGGTAGGCTTTCCAGAAGCCCTCCCGCGGGTGCTGCTCGGCCTTCTGCCGCAGCGCCTCTTCCACGGCCGAGTCGTCCTTCTTGCTCTTGTAGTAGTAGACGCACTTGCTCAGTTTGAGCACACGGCACGCCCTGCTGATGCCTACCTCTGGCAAAGAGGCCACTTCCTGAGCTATCTGTCGCTTCTGGCAGGGCGTTAAAGCTTTTTTTTCGATAATCTCTTTGGCTACTTTCAGGTCCAGGGCCAGTTCGGCGTACATGGCCTTGGGGCGGCGGTTCTCCTCCTCCAGCTCCTTTAGCCGCTTTAGCTCTGTGGCATCCATGCCGTTGTAGCGAGAGCGCCACTTGTAGAAGGCCGCCTGGCTTACGCCATGCTCCCAGCTGATCTCTGCCGCGCTCTTGCCTGCTCGAACTCGTTGAGTATCCGGGCGATCTGCTGCGGGGGAAATGTTTTTCTCTTCATGAATAACTGTTCAAAGTTAAAGGTTTGACTCTACTTCAAAACAGTTCTGTTTGCTGTGGAGCTGACAAAAGTGAATAATGCCAGCAACAGACAGCCTGTGCTTTTGATCATGTTTTTCATGATTCTTCTTGTTTCATTCCCTTTGAAAAATATCGGGAAGGATCCTTAAATAACAAATACATCTAAAAAGATAGAGGCTATAAAACTATAGCTTATGTCTGAAAAGTAAGAAGGCTTTTGTTGACATGCTCAGGGATGCCCCGGCACGGCAACTCTATACTTGCCCAGGCTTCTGTCTTCATAGCCTCTAACCATGGGGCCAAGCGCTATCGCCTGCTTTGATCACCCTAATAGCCTGTATTCTGCTCTAAATTAGGATTCAGGGAGATTTCACCATCTGGGATCGGCAGATAATCATCCTTCTCACTGTTATAACCGCCGGGAAATTTCGTATTGATGAGTTCTCCTCCGTTTCCTCTGACTTCTATTGGATAGATATCTGGCCCAATATCCCACCTTCTTACATCAGCCCAATACAAGCCTTCTAAAGCAAGCTCTATGCGGCGCTCGTGCCTCATCTTTTCTCTCGCTTCATCTACGCTAAGATTCAAGGGGACAGGAGAAAGCTGCACATCAGTACGCTCTGTTCTGATCCGATTCAGTATAGTTAAAGCCTGGGCGACATCCGGCTCCCCCTTTTCAATTAATGCCTCCGCCTTTGACAACAGCACATCCGCATAACGCAGCACAATGAAATTAAGAGGAGACTGACCCGCCGTAATTTGCTGGTCTTCGATGGTATACTTCCGTATGCCGAATCCTACACGCTGGCCGGTGTGGTTCTGGATTTCATCAGGATACAGCTGCCCTTGAAAATAAGCACCCGGCCTTAGAATTGTAAACTCAAGC
Organism: Pontibacter russatus; assembly: GCF_009931655.1. Lineage (NCBI taxonomy): Bacteria > Pseudomonadati > Bacteroidota > Cytophagia > Cytophagales > Hymenobacteraceae > Pontibacter > Pontibacter russatus. The sequence continues at coordinate 932,887 of NZ_CP047984.1, forward strand.
CGGGGATCACGGTTCTCATACGGGTTTGCCGGATCAACCGGTGAGCCATCAACTGTTTCGTAGGCGTCAACCAGATTCTGTATGGGGGCAACTGAATTAGAGCCAGGTATGCCGAACTTCAGGTTTTGCGGCTGCCAGTAGCGGTCAAATATACTGCCCTGTGAGAACGGGCCGCTCATAAACTGAACATCAAATATTACTTCTATGTTGTTTTCATTGGCAACCTGGAAAAGCCCTTGGTAGCTCGGGAAAAGATCATATACACCCAAATCAATCACCTTATCTGCATATTCCACTACTTTCTCCCATTCCGCTTGGTAAAGGTAGGCGCGCATTTTCATGGCTAAAGCAGCCCCTAGGGTAGCTCTTCCCGTTATGGCAGCACTTACGGGCAGCCTTTCGATTGCCTTGTCATAATCAGCATGAACCTGTGCCCAGGTTTCTTCTAATGATGCCCTTTCAAGTTGCTTGGATTCCTCAACGGATAAAGAGCTCGTGATAATGGGCACCCCTCCATAGCTATTGGCTAACAGGGAATAGAACACGCCTCTCAGAAAATACACCTCCCCCTTCATCACTTCCCTTTGCTCTTCAGCCATCTCCACCTTATCAATGTTCTCCAGGAAGAAGTTAGCGCGGTTTATACCTTTATAGGCTGCAGTCCACCTGCCTGTCACAATCCCGCCATCACCTGACTGAATGGTACCGTTGCCAACCTGCATGTGCATTCCTTCCCAGTGCGCCCACTGATGAGCGTTGGGGGAGGCAGCGTCCACACCGCCTCCATACCCATATATAAACCGGTCCTGTAGAACATTGTATACACCATATAAAGCCATGACGGCATCGTTCTCGCTCTGCCAGAAGGTATCCTGGACAATTCTGTCATCAGGTAGTACCTCCAAAAATTCTTCCTTGCAGGATGATATGCTCAACATTAGAGCGAACAGTACAGCTATCTGATATTTCATAATTGACACCCGGTTTAAAATTGAACATTAACACCCAGAGAAGTAGTCATTGGCACAGGATACAGACTGGCTCCTGAATCAAAAGTACTGCGCTCAGGGTCAAAACCTTCATATTGGCTTGATACAAACGAATGCAGGTTTTGGACGTTGATGTAGCATGTCGCTGATTTAACCAGTATGCCTTTCATCCAGGATGCTGGCAGATCATAGCTTAACTGGACATTTTTGATTTTGAAATAGGATAGGTCAGACATCCAGAAAGAAGACTGCTGGCGGTTCCAAGTGTCGTTGACCTTTATCATCGGTAAAGTGGTGCTCGGATTCTCCTTTGTCCAGGCGTCTCTCCACCTCTCCGTTACTGATCCACCTGAAATCCCCAAAGGCTCTGTCCACGCGTTTTGCGTATAGGCCGATACTCCCCCTATTCCTGTTGTCACTATATCCAGGCTGAGACTTTTATATGACACCCCTACGTTTAAACCATAGGTATATTTAGGAATAGTATTCCCAAGCACCTGCTTGTCCATAAAGTTTATTTTCCCGTCCCCGTTGACATCTTCATATTTTAGGTCGCCCGCCACAGGAGTATAGCTGTTGTTCGGGAGATGTTCAGAGGCCTCCTGATCGGTTTGATATACTCCAATTGCGTTTAATCCATATAGGGACCGGTAAGAATAGCCTTCACGAATCAGGTACAACTGATCAGGTGAGTTCTCGATGAATTTTACCACTTCATTTGTGACCACCGAAAAATTGCCGCCGACTCTATAGCTCCAGTCTTTATTATAGCTATCCGACTGATAGTTTACACTCAGCTCAACTCCGCTGTTGCTCATCTCTCCCACATTCTGCACAGGTGCGGAGACACCTCCGAGGATCAAAGGAATGGGCAGCCGCACCAGTATATCCTCTGTGTTCCTTTTGAAATAGTCGAACTCAAGATTAAGTCTGTTGTTCAAGACGCCCAACTCAAAACCGACGTCCACGGACTCTGTTGTCTCCCAAGAGATATCTTCATCCACAAGAGCAGTTACAGCCGCTCCAGGCACCAGTTGCCCGCCAACATTATAGCTTGTTCCATTATTCTGCGCGATAACTACCAAGTAGGGATAGTCTCCGGCGATTCCGCTGATATTCTGGTTGCCCAGCCTTCCCCAGGAGGCCCGCAGCTTCAGGTTATCAATAAAAGTGAAATCCTCCATGAAGGGCTCCTCACTCAAGCGCCATCCTGCTGAGAATGCAGGGAATACGCCCCATTTGTTCCCTGTCTTGAACCTGGACGAGGCATCTGCCCTAAGATTGGCCTCAAGCAGATACTTCTCATTAAAGTTATAGTTAATTCGCCCGAAATAGGACAGCATGCGCCAGGTTGTCTCATTTCCACTTGCTATTGCATTAGACGTTCCCGCGTCCACTTGGTGCAAACCTTCTTTCGGGGGATTTGATTTTTGCACCCCTGTAGTTTTGATCCGGCGCTCTTCCGTCTGCATACCTATTATCCCAGAAATAGTATGCCTGTCAGCAAAGGTCTTCTCATAATTGATAGTATTAAAATTAACCCAGTAAAATTCGTCAATGTTATTGCGAATGTTAGTTATGACTGAGGGATAGTCTAATGAAAGAGTCTCACGGCCTGCATCTGTGTAGGCGCGGTTTATCTCATTGTACCGATCCGACACATCATTGTTGAATTGCGCGTTATATGTTGTTCTAAAACTGAGGGAGGGAGCGATTTGAACAGTGGCGTTGACACTTGCATTCAGGTAATTGCTGGTATTTATGGTCCTGCCATTATACAGGTCGGGAAACGGATTCCGTGTGTCAACAATTGGGTCTCCTTTTCTATCCCCGTTTAAATACACGGCCTGGGTAGCACCAAACCTGCCGTCTCTGGTGTAAGGCGCACTGAATGGATGGCCGTTCATCATTAAGTACAGAACTCTATCTATGCCCTGGTAAGGGCTCTCGGAGTTCTTTCTCGTCGCCTGAACACGCCCACCTACTTCCAGCCAGTCATTCAGCTTGGAAGTCAGGCTTAGGTTAAGGCCAAAGCGCTCTGAGCTAGTCTCTTTCACAATACCGTCCTGATCCAAATAATTGAGAGACAGGTAATAGGATTGTTTTTCACTTCCGCCTCTTACCGAGATGTTGTGCTCCGTAATGGCAGCTGTCTCGAACACCTCATCAAAGTAGTTTGTATTAGGGTACAAATAAGGGTCCTGCCCGCTCCTGAAAGCCTCAATCACATCTGATGGGAAAAGGGGATCACCCCCATTATTGGTAACGGCAGCGTTCCATATTTCCATATATTCAGCACTGTTATCAATCAACTCGTACCTTCTGCCTAATTTCTGAAGGCCGTAGTAGCCATTATAGGAGAGCTGTGGGGGAGCATTGACACCCTTTTTGGTTGTGACTAACACCACGCCGTTGGCAGCCCTGGAACCATATATTGCTGCTGAAGCTGCATCTTTTAATACAGTCATCGACTCAATATCATTTGGATTGAGTTCTGACAAAGGACCCTCCACCCCATCTATCAACACTAGTGGGTCAGAGTTATTGAGTGTGCCAAATCCCCTTACCTTTAATGTTGCAGCGTCACTCCCCGGAGATCCGGAGTTTTGGCTTACCCAAACTCCAGAAACCTTCCCTGCCAGTGCCTGTGATGCATTGGTGATAGGCCTATTTTCGAGGGCCTCGTCAAACTCTACTGTGGATACAGCGCCTGTAAGATTAACCTTCTTCTGCGTCCCATAGCCAACTACCACAACCTCTTCAAGCGCTTCAGTGTCTTCCTGCAGCGACACAGCAATGGTTTTTCGGTCGCCGACGGCGACCTCCTGCCCTTCAAATCCAATAAAGGAAAAAACAAGCACAGGCTGTGTTACACCGTTCACATTGAGTGTGAAACTGCCATCGATACCAGTTACAGTACCGGTGTTCGTTCCCTTCAACAAGACAGAAACGCCAGGCAAAGGTTCACCATTAGCGTCTGTTACAACACCTGACACGGCTTCATCTTGATTCTTATTTGCAGGGGAGGCGGCAATTTCCAAATTAAGTTGCCCAATGCTCCCCGTGGCAGAGCTGCCAAACGGAGCAATTCCGAGCATGGCAAACAATAGCAGGGAGCATCTTCGGCGAGAGCCCCCATAGTTATTAGTAAGTAGAGTTTGATTCATAAAAAAATAAGAGTTGAGAGGTTATTATTTCCCTGTTTAAGAAGCTGAACTAATGTATCCGACCTGCACTGATATTGCTACCACTATGCATTGCTTGTCATCTTCAGCAGCTTCGTATGTTTATCTCTTTGTCATGTTTACAGCAGATTATGACTTCTACTAAGCCTGCTTCCCCTGTAGCTATAAAAGATTTTCTCATACCACCGTCTTTAAGATTGAAAACATTAATCGTTTAGCTTTCGCAGCAACTTTTTATTTTGATGCCAACTTGACAGAGGCAAATCTCCTGTTAAGCCTTCTCCGCTCCTATTGACATAAAGCCTTCCTCTATTCAGCAAATCACCCCTCCGCCACTTCCTCAATTCGTAACCAAGCCTACTGCTGTTTGCTTAGTCTTTTTCTGCGCTTGCCATAGTCCTTTAGCATTGGCTATATATTAAAAGCCTTACAGGAAAGAACTGCAATATCACCCAATTACTTTCTATATCTGTTCACTTTCAACGCCTTTATAACTGAAGGCAAGGCATGAAAAACTCTCCTGCTTAATACTCACCTTTCGAATCTAACAGCTAAATATTATAATCTAAGATTTTGTAGATAAACTCAAGGAGCAATTTTTTAATATTATACACAAGACTTTTTTAATTTTATTTAATAAATCAAATTCATTGATTTATATTTTTAGTTAACGAATTTGATTTAATTCTTCGAGGCTCAGTTTATGAATATTGATGCTTTCAGCACATCTTACTTACATTAATGGAGAGGCTAAGCCAGTAGCCGGGTAGTGCTGTATTGTGGTCATAGGGAGGCAAGGCATAGCTTAATGCTCCTCCCATGTACTTGTCTCCTGAAAAGCCTGGTGGCTTCGGGATAGTAAGCATTTTCCGCCAACCAACAGCAACATGTAGAAAAAAGTGTGGCAACAAAAGCCTGCTGTTGAATATGGTGAGCCGTGCTATTATGCGAGTTTAAGCAGGCTGTGCCACGGATAGCAGCAAGCATCAGGGGTTGCCCTTTCCCTGCTGCACATTGTTATGGCTGTACATCTTTCACTATTTTAACCTGCGGCGTTGGCAGCCCAGGCCCTGCCCCGCCTCGAGGGACGGCCTAATCCTAAAAGGGAACCTGCTGCTTCACTTTTTGGATTAGCACAGGCCAATTTCATGTTTCGTGCAGCTAAAACGCATGTTTTAAATACATGGTAGTGACAGGCAATGTTAGAGAATTGTCTGAGCAACAGCCTATGACACCGAAACAACAAGAAAGGATTAAAAGCAAAATTCGGCTGATCAAACATGCTCTTGCGGCTGACAAAAAAGGTGGGACGGTGCTTATGACGCCAGCGGGGTCTTCGCTATCTGCCACTCGCGCTTTACATAGAGTTTGACGATTTCCCGATCTGGCTTCGTCACCTCAACTGGTTCAACAAAACTTCCTGGATGAGAGCGGCTTTCCGGACTTTTTGTTTGGGAGGGCGATTATACTTTCCCAGGCTGGCAGGCGGAAGGAAGCCGAGAAGAAGGCGTTTCAGGCTTTCTGCCACGACACATACCTGTTCGACAAGTTTATCGGCAGGCCCGTAGTGTCGGTTTCCAATTAGGAAAGCTCTAGCCTTGAGTCCTCATGCTTCGCCATCAACCACTTTGACTACTAAAGCAAACAAGGAAATCTATCAGACTTTGCAGCATGGCTGAACAAGCTCACCCAAGCAGAAAAATTCTGCCGCCTAAGCGAGAAGCACATCACCATCCACTGGCGACTGAAAAACTTAAGCGACACCGAAACAAGGCACTGCTTATACAAACACGCGGACCAACTGGAAGACGAACTGCAGTAACCGGCAAGAGAAAGACTCAGCCCCCAGATAGGCGCAAAATACTGTGATAAAAATAACAGAATCAGAATAGTATTGATAATCTTGGTTTTTCCGCTGACAGTTCCTGCAACCGCTCAAGTTGGTGTTTTATTGATCTGGAAAGGGGACCACAGTGGCCGGATGACCTTGCTCTACAGACTCTCCTGCTAACCGTTGCTTTCGCTATGGAGATCCTTATGGAGGACTCGGAAGATCACTTCTTTGGTCTTTAGCGAAGCCACTCGATTAATGATGGGCGGCACTGTTTTTACAGGCACCAAGGTTTTGCCATTTTGAGCGTTGAGATCAATTAGCTTCAAGTCAGCTAAAATAAAGTAGTCTTTGTTAAATTACACCATGAAATATATTACACCTTATTTCTCACCCAGCTTCTCTGCTATACATGAAAGCCCACTGTTCTTCCCTCAAGCAATTCATTGTCCGGAAATTAGGTTTATCGAACAAAGACGCTGTCCATTATATTCTTTCAGGCAGGGTACTGGTGAATGGCAAGCAGGGGGCGTTAAGTCAGGTGCTGCTGCCGGAAGATGAGGTTCAGGCGGACGGGCAGTTCATCAAGGAGGCGAATAAGAAAGTATACCTGGCTTACCATAAGCCACGCGGCATAGAGTCCACGATGAATGCCCGAATAGAGAATAATCTCTTACAGGCTTTAGGCTTTGCCCAAAGGGTGTATCCTGTGGGAAGGCTGGATAAAGAATCGGAAGGGCTTATGCTGCTCACGGATGATGGGGCACTCCTGTACAATATACTCCACACGGAGAGGCACCAGGAAAAGGAATACCTGGTAACCGTGGATAGTCCCTTGACACAGCGGGCAGTTGATAATCTTGCCGAAGGAATAGTTATTATGGGTAAAAAAACACGGCCCGCCGTCGTTAGGCAGGTGGATGAGAAAACTTTTAACATCATCCTGACACAGGGGCTCAACCGACAGATCAGAAGAATGTGTTACAAACTGGGGTATCAGGTGCAGAAACTCTTGCGCGTCCGCATCATCACCCTTGATCTGGGAAACCTGCCGCTTGGGGAATGGCGCTACCTTAACCAATCAGAAATCGATGATTTAAAGCAGAGGGTTTCTACTTGAGCAAGTGTATGCCTGAATCCGTAAGCTCTAATGAGTTATTAGGAACCCAAGCGTATAGTCATTCCTCAAAATACACCCTTAAGCCCCTAAATTCCTGTGGATCAGGTTCGATAATTCACTCCTTCGGTCTACTACAGCAAAAAAGCCGCTCCACATTCTATGGAGCGGCTTTTTTGGTTCGATGATTTCCCCTTTGGTTGTGCTATTCAACATCAAGAACCAAAGGAAACTTTAATATTTGTGCAATAGGTTCGCGGGCAGATCAAATAGTTGTTGGTAAAAAGGAAGACAAAGCCAGTGTACAGTATTAAAACCTTGTATCGAGCCTATTTTGCTTCCCATGCTAACCTTTTACAGAAATTAGCGGTTGTACTCAATTCGCTAAAAAATACTTTAATAACACGAAGTTGTAAAGGTACAACGATACAAGGGAACAGGTTTTAAAGTTCCAGGATGCTTAATCTAACTACGACCTGATAGATAAGAAATGAGACGCCTGCCATACGGACAAGCGCCTCTTCTGATTCAGGACTAGATCAGAACTTAATGCTATCTTTCTGTTTCAAGCCAAAGCTAGCAAACTATAGTTTCAGCTTACTTGCCGCCGGCTCTGTTTACTTCATCCAGGTTTATACTTTTCTTGCCGGCTTTAAACTCGCTGCCCTTGCTGAACCGGTAACGAAGACTGAGATTAAAGCTTTGTGTGCCCCTGTACTGATCGGCTGTAATGGTGTTGCCGTCTATGTTTATAGCTCCTGCCATGCGTTTGGTTTTGAAGATGTCTGTCACGCTCATAGTTACGTCCAGCTTATCATGCATAAAAGAACGCTTCAAGCCAGCATCTACTCCCCAGTTAGCATTAACCCGGTATAAACCGTAGGCTACAGGTCCTTGATAAGCAGCATTCAGTTCAAGGCGTACATCTTTTGGCATCTGCACCGTGTTGTTTGACTGCAGCATAAAAGAAACCCGCTCGTTTGCCAGCACCCGCTGCTCCCGTTCTGCTGTAAACTTTTGGTATATCACCGTCGCTGTGTTATTGATTTGCCATACTGGTAAAATTTGAAGCGGCACTACAACTGTCGCATCCATGCTTTCCATCTTGTCCAGGTTCTGCTGCTGAAAATACGTGGTCTTATCTTCGGCATCCTGTTCCGGCACTTCTGCTATAAAGTCTTTCGTTTTAGCATAACCCACTACGACATTGTAGCGCTGATGTATAGTTTGTGTAATGCTAAGAGCGTTTGTGTACTGCGGCTTTAAATATGGATTGCCCACCACCCAAGAATAAGGATCAATGTAGAATATGAAAGGGTTCAAGGCGCTATACTGCGGTCTGTTAACCCGGCGGCTATAGGAATAACGAACCTGGTAGTTGTCACTTACCGCATGCTGCACAAACAAGGTTGGGAACAGGTTAAAGTAATTCATATCTGTTTTCTGCTCCATAGTTACGGAATTACCTTCTGCAAACGTCTGCTCGACACGGAGACCAGCCTGTATACTTAGCTTTTTGCCAATAGCAGTAGCGTAAGAAGCGTAAGCTGCCAAGATGCTTTCTTTATAGATGAAGTGATTGCTGCGCTTTGCATCCGGATACATGGCACCATCTGTTTCCTCATAAAACTTCAATTCATTATCCGAGGTCACGCGGCTTACCTTTGCCCCTGCTTCCAGTTTGCCTGCTTTGCCTATCGTTTTCGTGAGATCTGCTTTTGCAGCATAGATGTCGTAGTTGTTTGGGTTATCATATAGCAACCTGTTAACAGATACTCCGGCAGGTACACCAAGACTATCTAAACGGTTCACGAACATGGCATCGTCCTGACTGTAGAGTCGCACATAATTCAGGTCTGCCGAGAGCGTAGTGCCCAGCGTATCAAGTTTGCCCAGGTAATGCAGGTTTAAGGTGCTGTTTTGCTTTTCACCGTTTCCAATATTCAGCGCATCAATCAGCAGGTCGTTTTCAGAGTTGCCATCAACCAGCTTCGCAAGTGCTTTGATGTTGTTTTCTGTGTTGTAAACAGATATATCTGCCATAAAACCAAGGCTGTGTCGCTGGTTTAACTCCAGGTCAGTGCCTATTCTAAGAGTAGGTACTGTTCTTGTTCCTTCTTCTCTCAGGTTCTGGTTAAGTTTGCTGTCCTGCTGGTTCCGTAAGGTGCGCTGCATTTTGTTTGTTCTGAGATTGGCACGCTCGGCAAAATCAAAGCCTGCAAATGAGTTCCAGGGACCTTTTTTATAGTTTACTTCAGCACCGGCAGTATAGCTGTTCAGTTCGTTGTACTGATAACTGCCATGCAAGCTGCCATGTAAGCCGGTGTCTTTGTTCTGCTTTAGGTTAATGTTGATGATGCCTGACGCACCTTCCGCATCGTATCTGGCAGATGGGTTGGTGATGATCTCCAGGTCTTTGATGTTTTCGCCCGACACATTCTGAAGCAGGTTCTGCAGTTCCTTACCGTTCAGGTATAACAGTTTGTTGTTGATCATCACTTTCACACCTGCTTTGCCATTCAGCTTCAAGTCTCCGTTCTGGTCAATCCACACACCTGGCGATTTTGTTAATACTTCATACGCACTGCTGCCGCCCGACATGGCGGTGCCTTCCACGTTCACTACCATTTTATCGGCATAGGCTACTACAGTTGGGCGTATACCCTGCACCACTACTTCCTGCAACACCTGGGCATTTTCTTTTAAGGTGGTGCTCCCGAAGTCTTTTGTAAAATCTTCGCCGGTTACGTCAAAAGGCTTAGAATCAAGCTGCACATACCCCAAGAAATTGAAGCGCAGCAAGTAGGTGCCTTTTGCCGGAGATTTGATCTGGAATCTGCCATCAGCGTCTGCAGCAGTGCCATTTACAATAGCAGAATCAGCAGCTTTTAAAAGTGCTACATTGGCGAAACCCACCAGTTGCCCCTGCTCGTTTTTTACTGTTCCTGTTAAAAAACCATTTACCTGGCTAAAGCCTGCCTGCGGTAAAATTAGTATCAGCAGCAGGATGAAGTAGTGTTGTAAATTTTTCATTTTCATTAAGTTTTATTTGTCCTGAAATCAATTAGTTGATCCAAAGATGTGACATCAGACTAAGGTTAGAAACCCGTTTCTGATGAAGCGGGACATGAACCGAATGAAATGGGATATGGGGTAGTTGAAATGGAAAGCCCTATAGTTGAAATGGGCAAAACAGGTAATGAAATGGATGTAGTAAGGAACTATATATGCTCTTATGCCCAAAACATGCTCTTGTTTTTGAGCAGCAAAAAGAGTTACTTCGGTCACGAAACAGCTGTTACACTTACCTACCCTTCAGCTGATTCCAAGGACTAATTTTAAAGATGCGCACCAAGTATAAACCCTTCCTGCAACAGGTTGCCATTGCTGCCCTGACGACAGTGCTTTTATACTATGCGCTGGTATTCGTACACCAGGGTACCATCTGGCTTTTTGACACAGGCATTTTAGTAGAACTTGTTGTTGCCTTCTTTTTTCTGCTGGCCATTTTTGTTGCAAACGGTTTTATTTCCAGGGCCTTTACATGGGGGCCACTGAATCGCATCCAGGGTATCTGGAAAGCGGTTTTGGAAGGCATCACGGTAGTAGCCAGCAGCGTTACCCTTTGCTTCCTGCTTTATTATGTTCCTTACAGGCTTATCTACTATGTGGCTGATACAGAAGTAAACCTGTTGCCTGAACGGGTTCGCCTGGCCTATGTCATCAGTAGCGTGGCGGCGCTTTTCTTTTATTATTTTGTAGAACGTGAGCGGAAGGTAAAGGAGCTACAGGCTGAGCATTTACGCGCTGAACAGTTGCAGAAAGAAAACTTCAGGGCACAGCTGGAAGCGCTGAAGAACCAGGTCAACCCGCATTTCCTGTTCAACAGCTTAAACGTACTCAGTTCGCTTATCTATGTTGATCCGGACCAAGCAGCTACATTTCTGAGCCAGCTTTCGGAAGTATACCGGGCGCTGCTAGATAGTGGAGACAAGCAACTGGTTCCGCTCGCTAAAGAACTGGAACTGGCCAACGCCTACATCTACCTGATGCAGACCCGCTTTGGCGGAAACATGCAATTTACAGTAGACGTGCCAGCTAACTTCCTGCACTTGCAGTTGCCTCCTACTTCTGTGCAGATGCTGCTTGAAAATGCGATAAAACATAACGGCTCTACTACAACTAAACCGCTGCACATCTCCGTGTTTGTAAAAGATACTAAACTGGTCGTTGAAAACAATCTGCAGCCCCGCCTTGAGGAAGTAGTCTCCACGAAGGTAGGCTTGAAGAACATCAGCAGCAGATATAAATACTTTACTGATGGGAAAGTGGAAGTGGCGCAAAATGAGCAGACTTTTAGGGTAGCTTTACCTTTACTTGATGTAGCCCGTTATGAAAGTAGTTATAGTTGAGGATGAGCAATTGGCGGCCGATGCTTTGGCCGTTATCGTGAAAAGGCTTCGGCCACAGACAGAAGTTCTCTCCAGGATCGGATCTGTGGAGGAGGCTGTGCAATGGTTTAACCTGCACCAGGCCCCGGACTTGATTTTCTGCGACATTCATCTCTCGGACGGCAACAGTTTTGAGATCTTCAGGCAGGTAACAGTTAATTGCCCGGTCATCTTCACGACGGCCTACAACCAATATGCCATAGAAGCCTTTAAGGTAAACAGCATAGATTACCTGCTAAAACCGATCAAGCCGGAGGATGTGGCGCTTGCTTTAAAGAAGTATGAAAACCAGCACCGCTCTATACCACTAGATATATACAACCTAAACCAGTTACTACAGGCGCAACAGCCTCAGCAGCATGTAAAATCCAGGTTTCTGGTGAAGCAGGGCCAGGGGATTAAGGCAATTCCCGTGAAAGAAGTGGCTTACTTTTGGGCAGAGGAAGGCATCGTGTTTCTGGTAACAAAGCAAGGCAAACGCTTCATCATCAGCTATACTTTGGACCAGTTAGAGGAGCAGCTTGACAGTGCTATCTTTTTCAGGGCAAACAGGCAACTGATAGTTCACATTGATGCCGTGCAAGAGGTACGCCCCTACTTCAAAGGCAGACTATCGTTACTGCTACAACCCGCCGTGGCGGAAGATGCTATTATTAGCAGCAGCAAAGCATCAGACTTTAAAGTTTGGCTGGATATGTAGTAAATTATATTAAAAAAGGATGGCATAGTTAGCTGCTCTCCTGCAAATAATCTACTAAGTTAGCCAAATCCCTGTGGATAAAGTTCGATAATTCACTCCTTCGGTCTACACGAAAGGCTATCAGAAGCGTCTGGTGGCCTTTTTTATTGATCCGCGGACACTATTCGGACACTAAAATCAGCTCCTCATCAATTTTCCGGGTTCCAACCAGTCTTTCCAAAGGCTGTTTAGGAGATTTTAGAAGCAGTAGAGGGATAGCTGTGGCGGTTGCCCTTTCCCTACTCTTTGCGTCCGGATGCGTAAATAGCTTGGCGCTTATCCTCTCCAACCATCGCTTCTCTTCATCTCACTTACACATATCAAGAATCAAATCCCCCTTCTGATTGGTGAGACGGCAATTCGGGACACCGGAGGAACTGTTTGCCTGACCCGTCCTGGAAAAGTTGACGATTTTGAGTTGATAATAAATTTAAAGAATTAATACGGCTATAGCTTGTCAACTGTATTGATTTTGTCTTCGAATGTCTAGTTGAGTACTCAACTAGCTTGACGCTTTTTTATTCGGCAACCACTGTTATCGTAGCAGTGGACTTGTGGGTAACTCTGCAGGCGTTACCCACAAGTCCACTGCTTTTTTAGCTTATATGGCATCCCCCTCACTCACGGAAGACTTATTCTTCCACTGCTTCGCCAAAGGCTCTTCCTCCTGGTGAGCTTGTGAGGGAGTCAAGCAACTACAGCTCATGTGAGGGCGAAGCGTGTTGTAATTGCGGATACCCTTTTCTACAGCCCATAGAGCCTCCACATGTGTCTTGAACACCTGGTTGACCCTGGACTCATGCTTTAAGATACCATTCACCCTTTCGGCTATCTGATCCTCGTGCGCCTCTCCACTGTCTGTCATGCTGATGGCAATATCTGCTGCTTTTAGCTTCTTCACATATCCAAAGCTGCAGTACTGCACGCCCCGGTCAGAGTGGTGAATAAGCTTGCCGCCTTGTTTCCTGCGTGTGGCGAGCGCCATTTCTAAAGCTTTCAGACAACCTTCTGTGCTTAGAAACTGATGCAGGCAGTAGCCTACGATCTTCTTGGAATAAGCATCAGAACCAGAGACAGGTAGTTGAAGTCAAAGCCCGCATAGATGTAGGTCATGTCACACACCCAGACTTGCTCGGTCTCCAGAACTGGAAGCTGTTTGATCAGGTTAGGATACTCTCTTAAACGATGGTTAGAATGTGTGGTCTTGGGCGCAGATCTTTTATGGCGGATGAGCAGACGGTGTCCCCGGAGCAACTCATGCAGCCGGTCCCTGCCCATGGCAATCCCGCTTTTCTGCAGGGGTTCCCGCAGCAGTAGACACAGCCTCTTTGTCCCCAGCCCAGGAATCTCCCTCCTGATGGCAGTGACCAGATCCAACGCCAGCATAGCCTGGGCTGCGCGTTGATCCAGGAATACCCTTCGCTGATGAAACGCTTGACGGCTTTTACCAAACAGTCGGCAAAGGTTACCGACACCTACCTTTGCTGTTCCCTTATACTGTAGGGTCAGGACCGTTTGGCGCCAGGCTTTTTTCGAATCGAAATCTTGGGGCCCTTTTCCGCCACCCCAATCATCGTGTGCAGGGCCAAAATCATGAGATTAGCCTCCTCCAGGGCTTTCTCCAGCTGTTTGTTTCGCTGCTTTAGGGCTTCCAGGTTTTGCCTTTGCTTCTCAGTCATGGGAGGTAAAGATATAAGCCCCTGCTCAATTTTTTGCTGGTAGCCAGCCACCCAATGATGGATAGTTTTGACACTGTCAATGCCAAGTTCCTGCATAATTTGCCTGGCATCTTCGCCGCCGAAAAGCACGCGAAAGGCAGCGGCCTCTTTGACTTCCTCGCCATACTGATAGCGGTAAAGTAGTTCTCGACTGTGTTCTTCCATAGGGATAGTTCGTTTGAAAAACTGTCAACCTATAGCAGGACAAGACCCTGTAAGGGTGTGGGATATTCTTTTACTCTAATTGTCAACACGGCCTAAATTACATTTTTCAGACACCGCCTAATTGTGCCGTTGGTATCTCGCCTGTTGGCCAATGTTACCTGATTATTTCTCTATGCCGCAGCCCTGAAACAAAATACGACCTTTTTATGTACTTAAATAATATACGATATTATTTAACAGTTCCGAAAGGCATTGTTTGTATCAATCTTGCGCTATAATCCTTGTTGTAACTCCACCTTATCGACCGGAACACCTTAGCCCCCATTCCCGTAGTCGCTCGCATTTCCGATCAGTCCCGTTAAGATCTGCTTATTTAAATACTCTTGGGTAAAATCTCTCATGTTAAATATATGGAAAAGCAATTTGAAGGCAAAGTGGCAATCGTGACCGGGGGAAGCTTTGGGATTGGCAAAGCCACGGCTGTGATGTTTGCACAACGAGGCGCCAAAGTAGCTGTTGTAGATTGGAAAGAGGGCATGGAAACAGTCAATGCTATTAAATCAACCGGTGGTGAAGCTATTTTTATAAAATGCGATGTATCAAAACCTGCCGAGGTACAGGTTATGGTTGAGCAAACAACCAGCACTTTTGGCCGGCTCGATTATGCTTTTAACAATGCCGGTATAGAAGGCGCCTCTGCCCCTACTCACGAAGTAACGGAAGAGAATTTTGATAAGGTCATCGGCGTAAACGTGAAGGGCGTGTGGCTTTGCATGAAGTATGAGATACCGCACATGCTCCGTCAGGGTAAAGGTGCTATTGTAAACTGCTCGTCTATCGCGGGGGTAATCGGTTTCCCGGGGATACCTATTTATACCGCTTCCAAACACGCAGTGATCGGGCTTACTAAAGCCGCCTCCTTAGAATATGCTACCCAAGGTATTCGAGTAAATGCCGTATGCCCCGGCGCCATCCAGACCGCAATGATCGACCGGTTCATCGAGAAAAATAACACGACCAAAGAAGCTATGGTTGCCGGAGAACCTATAGGCCGATTTGGTGCACCGGAAGAAATTGCGGAAGCTGCTATATGGCTCTGTTCAGATGCCTCTTCGTTTACCACAGGCCATGCGCTGTTAGCAGATGGTGGCTGGGTGGCAAGGTGATTTAGAATGAATAATAAATCATAAATCATTAAATGTGATCGCGCCAAACCTTACCGATTATAGTTCAGTTGACGGCTCTTTTAGTTGGGAGAAGGAACAGGCCGGGCTGAGCTGTTTGCCAAACGGGCAGGGACTGAACATTGCGTACGAGGCTATAGACCGGCATGCACAGGGTAAATTGCGCGACCATACAGCTTTTCGTTTCATCAAAAAAGACATGTCGGTGATGGCCTGCACATACCATGATTTTATGGAGCTGACCAACCGTTTTGCCAATGTGCTGCAGAAACTGGGCGTAGCAAAAGGAGACAGGGTTTTCTCTTTCCTGGGGCGCATTCCCGAACTATACCTAGCAGCGTTGGGAACCCTTAAAACGACGGCTGTCTTCTGCCCACTGTTCAATGTGTTTGGCCCTGAGCCGGTGTTTCAGCGCCTGAACCGCGGCGATGCAAAAGTGCTGGTAACCACCAAAGACCTGTTCGAGAAAAAAATACGACAACTACTGGACCGCCTCCCAGAACTGAACTATATACTGCTGACCGATACCGATAAAGACGAAAACGAACAGATCCGCTCGCTGCCAGGCCTAATGGAACAAGCCTCTGACGAATACACTATACCTCCTACCGACCCTGAAGACCCGGCCCTGCTGCATTTTACAAGCGGCACCACCGGCCTACCCAAAGGCGCGCTGCATGTTCACAAAGCCGTGCTGGTGCATTACGTAACAGGCAAGTATGTTCTCGATTTTCACCCCGATGATATTTACTGGTGCACTGCCGACCCGGGCTGGGTTACGGGTACCTCTTATGGCATAATAGCCCCGCTCGTAAATGGCGTTACTAACCTTGTGGATGAAGAAGAATTTGATGCCGTGCGCTGGTATACCATACTGCAGGAGCAAAAAGTAAATATCTGGTACACCGCCCCGACTGGCATACGCCGCCTGATGCGCATGAACATCATCCCGAAAGACAACTATAACCTGGACAACCTGCGGCTGGTGCTGAGTGTGGGCGAGCCATTACACGCCGAGGCTGTGGTGTGGGGTGAAAAAGCTTTTGGCATGCCGATACTCGATAACTGGTGGCAAACCGAAACCGGCGGTATCATGATTGCAAACTATAGAGCCATGCAGGTAAGGCCGGGCTCAATGGGCAAACCATTACCCGGCGTGGAAGCTGCCATTGCCGAGGTGACGGATGATAGTTTCACAATAATAGACGAACCTGACAAAGAAGGACACCTGGTACTGAAACGCGGCTGGCCCTCTATGTTCCGTGCCTATTTGCACGACGAGGAGCGCTACACCAAAAGCTTCAGGGGAGACTGGTACCTGACCGGAGACCTGGCCAAACGTGATAAGGACGGCTACTTCTGGTTTGTAGGCCGGGCAGACGATATCATTAAAACATCCGGGCACATGGTAGGCCCTTTTGAGGTGGAGAGCGCCCTGATGGAGCACCCGGCCATATCGGAAGCAGCAGTTATCGGTAAACCTGACCAGCTGATAGGAGAACTGGTGAAAGCCTTTATAGTTCTGAAGCCCGCCCAGCAACCCGACGAAACCACTAAAATGGACATCACAGCATTTGCCCGTAAACGGCTTGGCCCGGCAGTATCGCCCAAAGAGATCAGCTTTATAGAGAACCTGCCCAAAACAAAAAGTGGTAAAATATTGCGCAGACTACTAAAGGCACGTGAACTGGGTTTGCCGGAAGGTGATCTGTCTACGCTGGAGCAGCCGTAACTATATCAGTATATGCCCCTCGCTCGCCTCTGGCGAGTGTGCGCTATTCAGTGGCGTCCCGCCACTTATACCGAAGGCACAAACTATAGCGGCCAGAGCCCGCAGGTAACACACATCCCGAAAGCTTTCAGGGCGAGGGCAAATTTAAATGCTGTCGCGGGTTTGTACCCCGTGTCTTACTACAATATTGAGTCTGTGACTCGACTGGGCCAGAGGCCCAACTATAGCCGGCACGAGCGATAACGCTCGCGCCATGATTAAGTGAACTATGGAACAGCAACCTGAACAAACTATAAACCTCAGCAAAGAGCAAGCGCAAAAACTGCTTTACCAGATGATCCTTATCCGGAAGTTTGAGGAAAAGTCGGCGGAGATGTATACCAAAGAAAAGATTCGGGGCTTTCTGCATTTATATGTTGGTGAAGAGGCTGTCGCTGTTGGGGTTTTGCAGGCGCTCTCTCCTGAGGATAACGTACTATGCACGTATCGCGAGCACGGTCATGCACTGGTTCGTGGGTTGGAGCCGGGCGTGATCATGGCCGAAATGTATGGCAAACAGGAAGGCTGCAGTGGGGGCCGCGGAGGCTCTATGCATTTGTTTGATGCGAAAACTAAGTTCTATGGTGGCAATGCTATAGTTGCCGGGCACCTGGCAATGGCCGTCGGGTTGGCTTTGGCCGATAGAAAAATGAAGCGCGACCAGGTAACCTGCTGCTTTTTCGGGGAGGGGGCTATGGCAGAAGGGGCTTTTCATGAGGCTATGAACCTGGCCGCTTTGTGGCAGGTGCCGGTGCTTTTTGTATGCGAAAATAACCTCTATGCCATGGGCACAGCCCTGCGCTACACCCACGCCCAGACCAAACTCGAAATTAAAGGGGCTGCTTACGGCATTACATCCGCATCAGTAGACGGCATGGACCTGCTACAGGTAATGGATGCCGCGAACAAAGCCGTGCAAACTATACGCGAAACCGGTCATCCTTATTTCCTGGTCTGTAACACCTACCGTTTCAGGGCGCACTCCATGTTTGATGCCGAACTGTACCGCGAAAAAAGCGAGGTAGACCAATGGAAGCAACGAGACCCGATACCAGCTTTTACCCGGTATCTGAAAGAACAGCAATTACTGACTGATACGGACCTGCATGAAATAGAAAGCCGTGTGGAAGTGGAGGTACAGCAAGCTGTAGACTTTGCCGAAACCTGCAGCTTTGAACCTGTGGAAGAGCTCCTGAAATATACTTACAGCGAAAAACAGAACTGATGGCCGGCGACCGCATCACATATCGCGAGTGCATAAAACAGGCCATCAGGGAAGCCATGCTGGCTGATGAGCGCGTGTTTATGATGGGCGAAGACGTTGGCCACTATGGCGGTGCCTTTGCCGTGAGCAAGAACCTGCTGCAGGAATTTGGTCCCAAACGAATCATGGATACACCTTTGTCGGAAGCCGGTTTTGTGGGTGCCGGTATAGGGGCTGCGCTTGGCGGCATGCTGCCTATAGTTGAGATCATGACCGTAAACTTTAGTCTGCTGGCCCTGGACCAGATAGCGAACAATGCGGCAACGTTGCTGCACATGTCGGGTGGACAGTTTAACGTGCCGCTTGTGATACGCATGAGTACTGGCATTGGCCGGCAACTGGCTGCGCAGCACTCGCATAGCTGGGAGCCAATTTTTGCACACATCCCGGGATTGCGTATTTTGTCTGCCGGCACACACGAAGATGCCCGCTATATGCTTGCTCCTGCCCTTGCAGACCCCGATCCGGTTATCATCTTTGAATATACCTCTATGCTTAACATAGAAAGAGGACTCCCGGAAACAAAGACCGGCGTGGACATCAGCAAAGCAAAAGTAAGGCGAGAGGGGCGAGATATTACCATTATTACCTATGGTACTGGCGTGTACAAAGCCCTGGAATCAGCCTCCGAACTGGCCGCAGCCGGCATTGAAGCCGAAGTAGTAGACCTGCGCGTGCTGCGCCCGCTTGATGAAGAAACTATAGTTGCATCAGTAGCTAAAACAAGCCGGGCGTTTATAGTAGAGGATGCAAGCAGGTCGGTTAGTGTATCGTCGGAGGTGAGCGCCCGCATTATGGAAAAATGCTTTTACGACCTTGATGCGCCGGTGCAACGGCTGTGCGGAGCCGAAGTGCCAATTCCGTATCCAAAACATTTAGAAGATGCCTCGGTGCCGCAACCAGCTCAGATCGTAACTGCCATCAAGAAAATACTGCAACATGATCGCGTATAAAATGCCCAGCCTTGGTGCCGACATGGAGAGCGGTTTTCTACGGGAATGGCGTGTGCAACCCGGCGACAGGATAAACAAAGGCGACATTATTGCCGAAGTGGAGACCCAGAAAGGTATCATCGAGATAGAGGTTTTTGAAGAAGGGATTATTGGCGAACTGCTTGTAAAGATAGACGACCAGGTACCTGTAGGCACAACTATGGCAACTATACTAACCGATGAAGAAGCAAGATCCGGCATAAAACAGGTCCCAACTGAAGCTCGAAAGGAAACTATAGTCGCACTACCTGTTTCAGAAACCATAAAAGAACAGCAAACTATAGCGCAGCCGCATCGCATCAGGGCTTCGCCGCTGGCAAAAAGGATAGCCGCCGAAAAAGGCATTGATATTACCACCGTACACGGCACCGGTCCCGAAGGAGCCATTACCCGTGAAGATGTGGAACATGCCCAGGCAGCTCAAGTCGCCCCGCAAGCTCAACCTGAAAAGTCAACTATAGCACCTCAGCCTGCTCAACCACAGAAACCAACTATAATTAAAGCCAAACCAGCTGAGCCAGTTAACCCGGAAGAGATCATTACAGAGAAACCTGCGGCACCACCTGCCACTGCTGCTGAAACCATACGCATGGCCGTGGCTGCCGCCATGAGCAAATCTAATCGCGAAATTCCGCATTATTACCTCGAAACGAAGATTGACATGAGCAAGGCACTGACCTGGCTGACAGAAACAAATAAGCGAAGGCCTGTAAAGGAACGGTTGCTGCCGGCTGTGTTGCTGATAAAAGCCGTAGCCAAAGCCCTGAACGATATGCCCGACCTGAATGCATGGTGGGAGGACAGCCTGCAGCGCAAGGAAACTATAAATGTAGGCTACGTGGTGGCGCTCCGTATAGGAGGCATTATGGTACCAACTATTCACGACGCAGACACTAAAACTCTGGAAGACCTGATGCTGGCATTGAATGACCTGATACCGCGTGCCCGGGCGCTACGGCTGCGCAGCTCCGAACTTGCCGACTCAACTATAACCGTTACCAGCCTGGGCGAAGGCGGCGTGGAAACGGTTTACGGGGTTATATATCCGCCGCAGGTGGCGCTGGTTGGTTTTGGCGGCATAACAGACCAACCCTGGGCCGAGAACGGCATGCTGACCGTTCGCCCTGTACTTACCGCCACCCTTGCCGCCGACCACCGGGCATCTGACGGCAGCACCGGCAGCAAATTCCTGACAGCCATTAAAAACTACTTACAACAACCCGACAAACTATGACACCGGAAGAAATAAAACAGGCACTGGTACAACGCCTCAAAACTATAGCCCCTGACACCGAACCCGCGCAACTGCAACCCGACGACAACATCCGACAAACTTTGGGCATCGACTCGTTTGATTACCTTCAGTTTATAGTTGCCATAGATGAACAGTTTGGAATAGAAACTCCGGAGGAAGACTACGGAACGATACAGACCATGCAGGAACTGACAGATTATGTGGCCGCCCGTGTGAAGAGTGATCCAAACAAATCCCGGTAAAAAAGTTCCTGGTACTGAACAGGGCCTGCTTCAGGAAGTTAATGCAGCTGTAGAGGGACAGCTGTAGCGGTTGCTCCTTTCCTACTCATGTGTCCGGAGATGTAAATAGCTGTGGGGTTTTCCGCTCCAACCATTGCTTCTCTTCATCTCACTTACTCATCTCATGAATCAAAACCTCTTTTTGATTCGTGAGACGGCAAATTGGGACACTGGGAGAGCAATTTTCCAAAACAGCTTCCTCAAATCGAAAATACGGAGGTATTCTTGCATTGAACGGATCCACCTGCCCTGTCCCATGCATTCCTGTTGCTGGCTGTTGCTCTTTGTTGCGCTGACGTTGCTTCTTATTGTTGGTCGTTACTAACCAGTTGCCCGTCGCGCTTCAGGATCGTTTCCAGTAGGCGGCAAGCAGCTTGAATGCCTGAGAAAGCACTTTTCCTCCTGATGTTTTAGTATTCTCCACTCCAAGCCTGGCGCTCTGTCCCCGTGGCCGCAGCGGTTCAGCAACACAAAAGCAACAGATGCGCAACGTTTCGGCAACGCCAGCGCAACAGGAAATCAACGCTGGAGCAACGACCAGCAACAAGAAGCAACAAGGGGTAACAGCTGCTTTTTGCCCGGCTCCTCCTGCAGTAGGTTGATATAAAAACAGGTTGAAAGTCTCCCCTCTCCCCCGTTTCTGGGGTAGGAACAAGCGGCAGATGCCCAAAGGATCAGCCTTTTAGGAGAGCTCCCCTCAGACAGCATTTTTACGTCCCGAGAACTTGCCGTTTTCTGATACGCCGCCGAGGCGTCTGGCCCCATCTGTATATGGACAGCATGTTCGTGACAGGCTCTTTTTTTTGTCTGAACTTCACAGGCTAGCGGCCTCTTTGACTTCCTCGCTATACTGATAGCGGTTGACTAGTTCTCGAATTTGGTCATCCAAAGGGATAGGTTGTTTAAAAACTGTCACCCTATAGCAGGAGAAGACCAGGTGTCAACTTTTTTCAGGACGAGGCACAGCCTATTCTGTATGCTAAGCCCGTTTTCTTGTATTTATCACTTTGGCCAACACATTACCTCTCTTGTCAAAATTGACGTATAAAACATTGTTTAAGTGCAAAATAAGCTTCCACGTTATATCCTGAGTATGTAATTAAAGAGTATCATTGTTTTCGTGTACTAATATGAAGAGAAGACAACGGGTTTTAGTCACCGGGAGTGCGGGATTTATCGGCCATCACCTGGCGCTGGCGCTGCAACATCACCATTATGAGGTGGTGGGACTGGACAGCATCAATGATTACTACCATACCGAACTGAAGTACGGGCGCCTGGCCGAACAGGGATTTGAACGTATGCAGATTAAACATGGCGCCTGTATCGAGAGTAAGCTCAAAGAAAGGCTTTTCTTTATCCGCCTCGACCTGACCGATGAGCATGCCATGAACAGGCTTTTTGAGGAACAACGGTTTGACGTTGTGGTCAACCTGGCGGCACAGGCTGGCGTGCGCTACAGCATGGACCATCCGCAGTCCTATGTGTCCAGCAATCTGGTAGGCTTTGCCAACGTGCTGGAGAGTTGCCGCCGGCATCATATAAAGCACCTGCTGTTTGCCTCCTCCAGCTCCGTATACGGCTTAAACAAGGAGACGCCCTTCAAGACCAGCATGAAGACCGACCAGCCGATCTCGTTTTACGCCGCCACCAAGAAGGCGAACGAAGTGATGGCCTACAGTTACGCGCATCTCTATCAACTGCCGGTTATGGGGCTCCGCTTCTTCACCGTGTACGGCCCCTGGGGCAGGCCCGATATGGCCTACTACAGCTTCACCAAAGCCATTGCGGCAGGCACTCCGATCAGGGTTTTCAACCACGGGGAGATGCACCGCGACTTTACCTATATAGATGATGTAGTGCAAAGCATCGCCAAGCTGTTGGATATGCTGCCGGAGTCCGATCCCACTGCGCCCTACAAACTCTACAACATTGGCAACAGCAAACCGGAGCACCTCCTCGAACTCATCGCCATCTTAGAAAGGCTGTTGGGCCGCAAAGCCTTACTGGACATGCAACCCATGCAGCCCGGCGACGTGCCCGCAACCTTTGCCGATGTAACGGACCTCCAGGCCGCTGTAGATTACCGGCCCGGCACACCCCTGGAAGAAGGCTTGAGCAAGTTTGTGAGCTGGTATAAAGCCTACCACTGCAAACAGGAACTGGAGCCTTTGGCAGAGTCGGCCTGAAGCAGCTTTTGTTAGAAGGATATATAAACCTTATTTTCACCCTATATCAGGTATCTAATTAAACGATCGTCACTATATATGATGGCACCCACTGCCCCCACGCTTACCGTCATCGTACCCGTGTATAACGAGGAAGGCTGCCTGGCCCGCTTCTGCGATGCTATGGACGCGTTTCTGCAGCAGGCGCCCATCCCGACGCAGGTGCTTTTTGTGAACGACGGCTCCACGGACAGCAGCCTGAACCTGATACGCGAGATCTGCCACGGCAAGCCCGGCTACAGCTTCCTCTCCCTGGACCGCAACCGGGGCCTGAGCACCGCCATCAAAGCGGGCATCGACCATATACAGACCACCTATATCGGCTACATCGACTCAGACCTGCAAACATCACCGCTGGATTTCCTGCTGTTCTTCGAGTTTCTGCCCGAGTACCAGATGGTGAACGGCATCCGGGCCAGGCGCAAGGACTCGTTCGTGAAAAAAATGTCGTCCAAGATCGCCAACGGCTTCCGGAGGTATATGATCAACGACGGCATCCAGGACACCGGCTGTCCGCTCAAGATCGTGGATGCAGCCTACGCCAAACGCGTTCCTTTTTTTGACGGCATGCACCGTTTCCTGCCCGCGCTGATACAGCTGCAGGGCGGCAAGGTAAAGCAGCTGCCCGTGCAGCATTTCGAGCGCTTTGCCGGCTACTCCAAATACCACCTTTTCAACCGCCTGTGGGGCCCCCTCACTGACACATTCGCCTTCCGGTGGATGCGCAAGCGATACATCCGCTATGCCGTTGCCGAGCAGTACGTCAACCAAAACGCCAGCCGTCATGAGCAGGTCTGAGCCCTGGATCTATGGCCTGGGCTTTTTAGCGCAGGTGCTTTTCTCCGCCCGCATTTTGGTGCAGTGGGTTAAGTCTGAGCGGGCAGGGCGGGTGCTCTCCCCCACTTCGCTCTGGACTTTCAGCCTGCTGGCGTCGTTTCTCCTGATGGCCTACGGTGCGCTGCGTAACGACCTGGTCATTATATTCGGTCAGGTGATCTCTTACTTCATTTACATGCGCAACCTGCACTTCAGAGATGCGTGGCGGGAGCTGCCCGCAGGGGTACAGTGGTTGTCGGTGCTGTTTCCCTGCATGGCCGTTGCCTGGTTACTCTTCGGCGATACCTATAGCCTGCACTACATCTGGGAACACAGCAAACTTTCGGGGGCTCTTGTCGCCTGGGGAGGTGCGGGGCAAATGGTCTTCACGCTGCGCTTTGTGTACCAATGGTACTTCTCCGAACAGGCACAGGAATCGGTTCTGCCTAACGGCTTTTGGGTGATCAGCTTAGTGGGCAGCTTAATGATCGTTTCATACGCCCTGCTGCGGCTGGACCCGGTACTTCTCCTGGGGCAGGTGGTGGGGGTGGTGGCCTATAGCCGGAACCTATACCTGGGTTTGCGCCCGAAAACAGCCCGACAGGCAAGCTAAAGGCGCGCAGTTGGCAGGGTTTAAAATAGTTCGCGGATGCGTGAAACGAAGGAAAGCTGATGTATACAGGTAAGGCGCTTACAGCGGAGTCGGAGCGCGCAAATCTTTTACTCAAGACCAGCGTGCAATCAGGATTGCTTGGATTTATCGTCGTGCTTACATTCTTCCTGAATTTGGGTAAGGCGGAACCAAGCATCATGGAAGCCCGGAATTTCATTACAGTAAGGGAAATCACACAAAACGATTCCTGGCTGATCCCTACCATGAATGGGTATGCGCGGCTGGCAAAGCCGCCGCTCCCTACCTGGATCACGGCACTGGCCGGTTTAGGGGCCGGAAATATAGAGAATCTTGCCGCTTTGCGCCTTCCTTCCTCTGTAATGGCCGGTCTCGCTGTCTTTTTCCTGCTTTTTCTTGCCCGCCAGCTCACGGCCGATCGGCTTGTTCCCTTTCTTGCCGCTCTGGTGCTCGCTTCCTCTTTTATGTTCATCAATACCGGTCGCCAGGCCACTTGGGATATTTACTGCCATAGCTTTGCGTTGGGCGCTATCTGGCTCTTGGTATCCGCGCTGCGCAAACCCGGCTCAGGCTACTTTATGTTTTCAGCGAGTGGCGCGCTTTTAGGCTGTTCCTTTCTTAGCAAGGGACCGGTGGCTTTCTATGCCCTGCTGCTTCCCTTCCTGCTGGCCTACGGCTTTGCCTATCCGCTGCGGGTTGTAAGAGAAAAACGCAGCGGGATAGTGCTGATGCTGTCGGTGTGCCTGCTCGTGGGTTTCCCTTGGCCATTGTATGTATACCTAATGGAACCGGCCGGTTTGGCGCACAACGTCTTGCAGGAAAGCACGGCCTGGATGAACAGGCATGTCAAGCCCCCCTGGTACTATTGGGGCTTTTTCGTGCAGTCCGGCATCTGGACGCCCTTTGTCATTGCTGCCCTGGCTGTGCCGTATGCAAGCCGTAGGATCGGTCAGTATGGGAATTACAGATTCCTGCTCTCCTGGGTGCTGATCACTATTGTTCTATTATCCGTCATACCGGAAAAAAAGGAGCGCTACCTGCTGCCTGTGCTGATGCCTATGGCGCTGCTCACGGCGCATTACCTGCGATACCTGATTTATGCCTTCTCCGAAAACCTGTTCAACCGCTGGGAAAAAGTTATGCTGCTTGCAAGCGGTTTCCTTTTCTCAATGGCGGCCTTTGCCGCGCCTGTCTACATGTTCTTTGCCGCCCATAAATTACAGGCTGTGTCGGGAGGGCGACAGGTTGTCGTGACATTGTTGTTTTTGTTGCTTGGTACAGCTATTATAGTACTGACAAGAAGGTATAAGGTAATCTGCTTGTTTGTTGCCGCCTCCCTGCTTAATGCGTTGGTGTTTGTGTTCGTAATGCCGCTTTACCAGGAAGGGAAAGGGCTGAGCGCCAGGCAGGGAGGGGTGCCCGAACTGGAAGAGGTAAGAAAAAGAGCTGAGCTGAGATCGATGAAGTTTTATGCGGTAAGCGGCATGCGCCCTGAAAGTATCTGGGAAGTGGGCAAAGAAGTGGATACGCTTAGAATCGTCAGGGGGCACCTGCAACTTCCTGAGGGGCTTCCTGCCGTTGTTTTTTCGCTTTCGCCTTTGCGCCAGGCAGAACTTGCTGAAGAAGGGGCCTCTTTACATTTCGTCAGCCAGTATCAGCACACGGATGGTGCGGCTGCCGAAAAATATTACATGTATATCCTTTCCAGAGGCACGCCGAAAAGCAAACCACCAGAAACTGAGAGTCCGGAAACAGCGGCTCCTGATTAACCCACAACCGGGCACGAAGTCCGGGGGCGTGAGTGCCACAATGTTTTACTGGCAGGCACATCGCGAATGAAGGGGCCACAGTTTTCTTTCTGCGGGCCCGCCGGTAGGAAGACGGAGCGGCTAAGCAACATTTGCTTCATGGCTTTTCGGTTGATTTCATCATGCAACAGGAATCTCAGGAATTCAAAGAAAAGACGTTTCCTGTATTGTAAGCGCCCTTTATACCTGGAAAGATGGATGATTTCAATCTGCCGAAGCAGGTATAAAGAAAGCACCAACCACAGCGATCAAATGATATAGCCTGCTGCCACATCCGTGGCGTAGTGCACCTTCAGGTAAATTCGGCTTAGCCCTACGAGCAGCACAACCAGCGTGAGAAATCCCGATAGCACCCAACGCCAGGTCCTGTTTTCGACAGTAGTCCATATGATGTAAATGAGCAGTCCGTGGAAGACGCCCCCGATCATGGTATGGCCACTCGGAAAACTGAACCCAGCCATGTCAACCAGGGCGGGAGCCGGTCTGGGCCGCTCAAAACAAGCCTTCAGGAATCAGTTGAGCAAAGAAGCGGTAAAGGAAATGATTAGGACCCGCAACCCATTCCAGCGTATGCCCCGGTAAAAGGAGAACACCAGCGCCAGCGCGGCAGGCACGATGATGAGGTAGCGGACAGAGCCCAAAAAGGGAATTACCCTCATGGCCCGTGTTAAGCTGCTAAGAAAATGGCAGAGGGCATGAATAACCAGCCGGTAGTATTTTGTACGAGCGCAGCCCGTACAATCACAGACTCATTTGCAGTTATTCGAGAACTACAACAAATCTTCGGACGCCGCTTGAAGGCCTTACCGAATCTATTTCCTAATATATTAGCTATGTAAAGCAACAATATCCTTCAGGCTTCTGCACATTCAAGCATTTTATTGAACATAACAGGCGTTATAGAGCAACCGAGGCTTCTAGTGAGGAACCCTGCTTGTTTTTAGTTCATCAGCTACACAGAGTCCAGTAGAAAGCTAACAGACTTGCGCAGACGAAGCCTAAAATTCGAGACGAGCACCCAAAATAGATTCAATAAAGCGAGTAAAGTTTATATCTTTCAGTCATTTATCCCAATATGTAATATAAACTCTAATTTAAGCCTTCCAATGAAAACCTCCCCCTTCACCCGACTCCACAAATTATTCCTTTACTTCCTCCTGGTAAGCGCGGTAGCCGCCTCCCAGGCCTGCTCCTCCCAGACCGGCGTGGGTACAAAGGCCCCCGATGAGGCGGAAGTCTTCTTTGACGGCTCCCGCGAAATGCTGGACCAGAAGTGGACTTACTGGCAAGGACCCCGGCTTTCCGCCGAAATGCCCATCAAGTGGCAGATCGTGAAAGACCCGGTGGATGGCGGAATGGCCATGAGCAGCAACGACCCGGCTTCGGCGGGAGGTAAATACGGAGCCGCCGATATCGTGACGAAGAAAGAGTTCCGGGATTTCCGGGCCCACGTGGAGTTCCTGATCCCCGAGGCGGGCGGCAACAGCGGCGTCTACCTCCAGAACCGCTACGAGATCCAGGTGCTCGACGGCGACACCACCTCGCACGGCATGGCCGCCATCATCAACGAAACCCCCTCCCCCTACCACGCCTACAACGGCCTGGGCAGGTGGAACGCCTACGACATTATTTTCCGGGCGGCCCGTTTCGAGAACGGAAAGAAGGTAGAGCCAGCCTTGGCGACAGTGTACTTCAACGGCCAGAAGGTACACACAAACCAACCGATTAGCCAAGTGTGGGGCGGGCCGAACTCCGGCATCGACGGCGGCAACGACGGAGGCAAAGGTATCACGGACACCCCCGGCGGCCTAAAGCTGCAGGCCGAGGGCCACAACGTCCTGTACCGCAACATCTGGATCCAAGAGCTGGACCTGAAGGAGCCGAGAACAGATATATAGAGGTTATGGCCTATCATGTGTGGTTGCTATAATAGAAATCAGGCTTCATGGCGTTGTAGTGATGCTGCCCTTTTTTAAGGCTGCTATCCCCATTTAGTTTGAAGATGAAAAGGTGCGTATAGTCAGTTGGCAGTAGTATATGGAGAAGTAACCTGGAGGTGGAGCACCTCTGACGCCTCCTATGGATTAGGAAATATTTGTGAACAAAGAAGTCGAAGACGCGAATGCTACTCCTCTCCCACATGCAAAAACTTACCCACAGCCTCAAAATCTTTGTGGATGTGGTTCAATAATTTGCACCTTCGGTCTACACGAACATGAGTCATCCCGGAGTTTGCAGGGATAGATAGAGTAGATTCCAGAGGTTGGCCAGTGCCAGCCGGATACGGTAAAGCGGTGTAGGAGTTTTCCTGCACCGCTTTCCTGTTCTATGGCAGCCCTGCCTAAGGAGATGGGAGACCGCCTCCCGCAGCTCTTTATCCAGCAGCGAGAGCAGAAAAGCATACACCAGGGTGACCACCTGCAAGAGCTTCATGCGGCTCGACCAGAACCAAAGCCGGCACGACTCCATGCCCATTTCTGATTTGTTGAAGCGGAAGGCCTGCTCCACCTGCCACCTTCTGGCGTAAGCAAAGACCAGGCGCCAGGCCTGGCGATCACTCCTGACTTCTTCACTGGTGAGCAAATACCAGGGTTGGCGGCCTTTCTTACCTGGCCGGCAGATCAGGAGCGTGAGCGGCTGGTCATAGTCCGGGTGCAGGCAGGGCTGCCACAAGAGGCTGCGCCGGTAAGTGATCTTTCGGACCATGTCCCTTACTACTCTTGAGGAGGTGGCTTTGCGGCCGACCGAAAAGCGGTAGGCATTCTTTAGAAGCCCACGCCCATCCACGAGCTTATACCTGGAGGGCCAGCGCAAGAGGAAGCGGTCGTGGCGGCCTAAAAGCAGCCCCAGCCACTTAGAGGAGGCATAGCCGCGGTCAAAGACGTGCAGCACGGCCTGGCCGAAGGTCTGGCGGGCCCACAAGAGCAGCGTGAGCTTCACCTGCTCCAGGGAGGTGGCCTCTTTGCCCCGGCTACTCCACCAGGCAAAGCGGGCGATGCGTGGAGCCTGCCACAGGCCGCAGCACAAGAGGCCCACCCACCGAAAGCCTGGCACGTGCACCGGCTCCCGGGTGGGGGGATCATAATAGCCCTTCTTGATTCTGAGTTGCCGTTTAGCTTTGACGCTGCGCACGGCGCATAAGCCCTCGCTTTGGAGGCTTTCGCACTTTTCCTGCACGCTCTCGTCCCACAAAAGCAGGGGCAGCTCACGTTCCGCTTCCAGCAGCTGCTCTACGTATGTTTGGGCCTCTTGACTCAGGTAGTCGGTGATGAGTTGGGCAGACCACTTCTTACTGCGCAGCAGGTTAGACAGGCGCTTGGTGCCCGCCGGGGCTTTGTCGGGCGAGAGCACAACCCCACCCAGCTCGCTTAGAAGCAGACCGGTGGAGCGGCTGCGGTGGCGCACCAGCGCCCGGCATAGGTTCTGGAAAGTGTAGACCAGGCGGCGGTCCAGCAGCTCATCGAGCCTGGCAAGGAAAGGAGAAAGAAATCCTTCGAGGCGGTAGGAGAAAAACAGAGCCTGGGAGAGAACCTCGGCTTGGCGTGCTGCGTTTTTGAAAGTAGTAAACATAAGAACCTCCCGTCTTTGGTGATACATAGACTGTACCACTAAAACAGGAGGTTCTCCTTTTTTATCCCAGTCCTAAACTCCGGGATGACTCATGTTTTTTATGACATTCGGACACTAAAGAAGCCTCTCTTTTCTTTTCTTCACCTTAATGGATATACTCGAAAAGTACTGCAGCCTCATGTTTTGCGCCACCGGTGCCTGCAACAGCTTCATGAGTTGAGCATATCCAGTGTGGTCAGCATCACCATGATGCGTAGGTCTGTGTGAAGCATGCGCTGCGCCTCCCGTCTCATGTCCATGACGACATCGGCATGGCTGCTGTGTTCATGGAACTTGTCAAAAACTACAATGTCTATACCTGTCATTGAGTGGTCGCTGTGGATCATAAGACTAAGCTGCCTTCCATGACAACCTCAATGCGGATGCACTCATAGATGCTTTTCTCGAAACGGATGCAGTAGCCGCCTCTCTGGTCTACCGCCTCACCCAGTAGATGCGCCAGCGATCGGCAATCATTTTATTAGCCAGGCGTCGGGGCTCCACTATTAAAATCTTCTGGCCCTTGAGCCAGACCTCATCCAGCAAAGCCAGCGGCAGCAAGGTACCCTATCGATCAACATGTTCTGCACCGCCAAATATTCTTCTCTTGCTTGCAAATCCCGACTTCAGCTTGGCAGCGGAACTTGCCAATGCAGTTCTGGATTCGGCCATGGCACTAAAGTACCGCCAAGTCTAACCTTTACTGATTGCAGCGCCTAATATCGTCAAGTTGTGCAGTTATACTCCTGCTATAGTGTCAATTCAGCGTGCTTCTTCCAGTACTTTGGCTATTGCTGAGAGTTCCATTCTGCGGGCATGCTGCAGGGCTGTAACACCGTCCTTGTCAGGAATGCTGGTATCACAGCCGGCATCTACCAATGCCTGTACCACCTCTACATAGTTGTTACTGCCATCACCCAACACTACGGCCTCCATCAGCGCTGTCCAACCCAGTCGGTTTACATGATTTATAGGGAAACCCTTGGTATTGGCAAGCAGTTTCACCACCTCCAGGTGTCCTCTCTCGCAGGCCGGAATCAGGGCGCTGCCGTTGTAGCGGTTAAACACATCAAAGCGAGCGCCGCTTTCCAGGTATAGTTTCACCAGGTCAGTATATCCTGATGCGCCAGCATATAAGAAAGGGCTGTCTTTTATCTCGTCCTGTTGGTTTACATCAGCACCGTGCTTAACCAGTAGCTGTGCCATTTCCAGGTTGTTTTGGTGCGTGGCTAAGAGTAACAGCGACCTTTTCTGACTGTCTGTCGTGTTCACGTCTGCTCCGTTTTTTAGGGCAGCTGCTACCTCGTCTAATCTTTTATTTATAACGGCTTCAACTATGGAGCTTTGTGTGGCAGGTGTATGCATAAGAGTTTCTGTTTGGCAGGAAGCAAGCATTAAAATCGAAAATAGTAACAGCAGCGTGCTCATAGGTTTGGTATTTGGTACACAATATTTCCTTTATGAAGCAATGTTCTCACGGGAGAGATGCGCGAGACTGCTTCTGCCGAGCAACTGGCCTCTATTAGTACCACGTCGGCTACATCACCTACCTGCGGCCATTGCCTGTTTCCCTTGTCGTCCAGTGGCAGAATGTTATGCGTAGCCAGTTTCAGGCATCTGGAGAGATCAAATTCAGTAGAGTAACCGTAGAGTTGCGCCATGAAGTTAGCTTTCTGCAGAATACTGCCCGAACCAAAGGTGTTCCAGTGGTCGATGATAGAATCGTTACCGGTGCGCACGTCTACGCCATGCTTGTAAAGTGTCGGGATTGGCATGATCAGGTTCCCAAACGGGATGGTAGAAATGATACCCACGTTGGCGCTGGCCAGCTTCTCTGCTATTCCTTCCAGTTTTTGCTCTTCAAGCCTGGCAAGTACAAAACTATGGCTAATAAAGGTTTTACCTTTCAGTATGGGGTTCTCGTTTACACGATCGATCAGGTATTCCACTGTTCTCAGGCCTGATGCACCGCCTTCGTGCAGGTGAATGTCGATGCCCTTGTTGTGGTCCAGCGCCAGTTGCACCACAAAGTCCATGCTTTTCTCCATATCACCGTCAATAGAACCCGGGTCTAACCCGCCTATAAAATCAATGCCCATGGTGGCAGCCTCCTTCATCAGCTGTTCTGATTTTGAATGCAGTATACCATGTTGCGGAAAGGCTACCAACTCTGCATCAAAACTGTTCTTTTTATGCTCCAGGGCCTGCTGTAGATTCTTAAGAGAGTCAAGTTTGGAGGTAGGCTCGATGTTGACGTGGCTTCTGGCAAAGTTTGCTCCATGCGACTGCAGCAACTC
Organism: Pontibacter russatus; assembly: GCF_009931655.1. Lineage (NCBI taxonomy): Bacteria > Pseudomonadati > Bacteroidota > Cytophagia > Cytophagales > Hymenobacteraceae > Pontibacter > Pontibacter russatus. The sequence continues at coordinate 965,218 of NZ_CP047984.1, forward strand.
GATCAGTTTTTCTGCCCGATGGGTCGATGTCTGCAACATTTCCGGGAGTACCTGTTGCTCGTAGGCAATCATATCCTGCACCGTTCTGTTCTTTTTGCGACGCGCCTGCCACGGACCACCATAAAAGGTTTTATCCAGGTGAATGTGCATATCCTTAAAGGCAGGAAGCAGCAGGAGGCCTTTGGCATCTACAGCTTTGGCATTGGGGTTATTGGGCGAAATAGCTTTTATGGTACCATTGCTGACCTCAAGGTTAAACAGCTCTGTTTTGGTACCAATTACTTCACCTTCCTCGTACTCGAATCCGGTTTCCAGTCTAACGTTTTTAAACGCATGTGTCTTGTAGGTTGTCATGTTACTGTCTTGCTTGTTAGCCTCCGGTTGTGCTGTAGCCAGCATACCGGTACAGGAGGCCAGGCTGCTGCCAGCAAGTAGAATAGTAGAACTTCTGATGAAATCTTTGCGCGTAATAAGCTTTGGAGCCATAGTACTATCCTTTTAGAAGATACAAAGGTAGCCTCTCTTATAGTCAGAATAGATGCGTGGTTTCTGCCAAAACTTGCAGATTTTATAACTGACTCCGGAAAGAACGCGGCGAAGCCCCTGTTTTGTTCTTGAAAAAGTTGGAGAAATGGGCAAGGTCGTTGAAGCCAAGTTCAAAAGCTATTTCCTTGATGGGCATTTCAGAGGCATGCAGCAATCGCTTGGCTTCCAAGGTCGCCCGGTTCTGTATGAGAAACATGGCAGGCACCTGGAGGTGCCTTTTACAAAGTATGTTCAGGTAATTTGGCGAGATGTGCAGCTGGTCGGCATAGAAGGCCACTGTCTTCTGCTCTTTAAAGTATACATCTACCAGGTTATGATATTTCAGCAGCGCCGGCACAGTGCGGTATACCTTTAAGTAATCATACTTATTCCCGGCCTCTCGGTGCACCAGCTGGGTGATCAGCCGGTTTCTTAAGTTTACGATGTCCCAGTGAACAGGCACTGTCTTCAGCTCGGCTTGTATGGCCTGAAACTCATACTGCAGTTTACGGAAAGTTTCGGAGGAAAGGTGAAGGACCGGATGCTTCTGATACAGTACAAAAGTAACCTCCATTGAGGAAGAAAACATGTCGAAAACAGGCCGGCTGATCATGAGCTGGAACGCTATCGTTTTTTCACCCAAAGCCCAGCTATGTACCTGACCGGGGAAGAGCAGGTGCAACTGAAGTTCACTTACCTCATACTCTTTAAAGTCTATCGTATGGGTTCCGCTCCCTTTCTCGAACAGAAGCAGCATATAGAAGTCATGTTTATGTGGCTTCTCAATGTGCTGCTCTCCTTGTATCTGATGAAACTGCAGACCATTGTCTTGTTGCAGGTCAGGCTGAAATTCCTGAATGCCAAGTACCGGAAAATTATCTTTAGGTTTCACGGCTTTAAGTTACGCAAACTATTCTAAATCAAGCGACTAAACCATAAGCAACCAGAGTATCATGTTTAAGTGCCTGGGTAGAATCTTCTTGGTTTACCTTCAGTTGCGATAATGCATGACAAACAATATACCCGTTACGGCAACTGAGTACAGAGCTATGATTAATTTAGCTTACATGGTTAGGAGGATGCACTATTTGTAAACCCTTGGTTATATATTTTTTTCACCTGCCATCAAAGCGTCGCTATTTCCGCTTTGGTGCACCTGTAAGTAGACAGGCGGATTTGTAACCCTGCTGCACCAAAATGCTTAAACTTTAAAGCCTGCATCCGGTTTTCCAGCAAACACTGACTGAAATCAAGAAGCTGACGATCTGTCTCTTTGAGTGAAATGAGCACTAACCAACACCATGTACAGCCTACTAAAAGCTTTTCTTAAAAGCAGAACAAGTATAAATGACGCCTCCCTGGACATAATCTGCGCTCACTTTGAGCCGGTGAAAACCAAACGGAACGAACTTTTGCTGAGCTACAGTGACATATGCCAGCACTATTATTTCGTGAACAAAGGCTGCATCCGGCTTTACACGATCAACAAAGAAGGGGTCGAGACAACAAGGTTCTTTGCCTTTGAAGGCGGGTTCGGTACCGCCCTGCCCAGCCTGATCGAACAGAAACCCGCCTGCGAATACATGCAGACCATCGAAAAATCCGAGCTGCTCAGAATTTCCAGAGCTCATTTTTACCACCTGGTGGATACCGTGCCACCATTCGCATTCATCTACAGGCAGATTCTGGAACTGGGTTTTATCACCGCCCAGAAGCGGATATACGGTTTTCAGGGGTTTGACGCGCTGGGAAAAGTAAAATGGGTCATCCAGCACCAGCCAGATTTTTTGTCGCGCGTTTCGAATAAAATGGCCGCATCCTACCTGGGCCTCTCCCCCTCCACTTTAAGCAGAGTAAAAGCCAGACTTTGAAAACGTTGACATAGGGCAATGCTTTTCACAAGAAGCACCGGTAGCTTTGTAAAAATAAAAATCATGTTCTACAAACTGCAGCTGCTTTTGCTTCTATTCATCCCGATGCTTTCTTTGGCACAGAACAGCAAGCAGGAGAGAAAAAAACAAAACGCCGGTAATTACCAGGTTCAGACAGCGTATATAGCTGACTCGCATCAGCTTACGCTGGAGGCAGCTTTGGAACTGACAAACCGGGCCAGGGCAGCTGCAAAATCACTGAAAAAAGAAGTGAGCATTGCCATTTTAGATGCCTCAGGGCAGGTAATTATGATGTCACGGGGCAATGGCGTGGGGCCACACAACACCGAAGCCGCCAGAAGAAAAGCCTACACCTCTTTATCCATCAAAACACCTACCCTGCTGCTGGCCCGTAATGCCAAAGCAAATGCTGACACCCAAAACCTGGCCCACCTACCGGAGCTGTTGCTGCTGGGCGGTGGCTGCCCCATCTGGTACAACGGACAAGTGATCGGAGGCATTGGGGTAGCCGGCGGGGGCGGACCGGAAAACGACGACGCCATCGCAAAAGCTGCTGCCATACAAGCTGCAGCCATACTCATACATTAACTTTATACTTACAATGAAAAACCTATCTTTTATAATATTGTTTATGCTGGCAACCACCGTTGCTTTCGCACAGACCACCACCTACCAGTTATCGAGCCATATCCTGGATGTGTCTACTGGCCAGCCGGCCAGAGGAGTTCCGGTTAAGCTGGAGAAACTGGACGAAAAGACGCAGTTGTGGAAGCAGGTGGAAGAAAAGACCACCGACGAAAACGGGCGCATCAAAGAATTCTTGTCTACTCAAAACGCGATCCCAACGAACAAAGGCGTTTACAGGCTCCGGTTTCTAATAGCCGATTATTTCAGAAGCAGAAAAACAGAAAGCTTTTACCCTTTCATTGAGGTAGTTTTTCAGATCAAGGACAACGAGCACTACCACGTTCCCATCACCCTGTCACCTTACGGTTATTCCACATACAGAGGGAACTGACAACTCCTCCGGACTAATATACTGAGCAGAGGGCCTTACAACTCCGATGAAACGCTCTCCCCTATCCCATTGCGCCTCCTCCTTTAGGAGGGAAGGCATTGGCTTGCCTTTCCCTGCCGCACGTGTTTACCGTTACTTCATAGCCACGGCAGGCAGACAGTCCTGCTGCCAATTGCAGGATATAAATTTTCATAATTATCTTTAAGTACACACTTATGCTGACAAAAAACCTCCCACTCCTCGTGCTCCTTTTCGTGAGCCTGATAGCGGTATCCTGCAAGGCCAAAGGCGAAACCGGGCAGAACCCCCTCGACAACAGACTGCTGGGCAAATGGCACGTGCGCTCGAAGACAGACACAGACACGATCGGGAGCCAGGAAATTGAACGGGAACAGGAACTTTACGACAAAGGCGAAAAGACGTACGAGTTTACCGGCAACAACACGCTTATTATTGGAGGCAAGGGACAGCCCCAGACGACGCTATTGGTGTGGATGGACGGCGGGAAGCTGTTCTTTGGTCAGAACCACCCGGACAAAACGCCTTACACGGTGACCTTCTCCGGAAACAGGGCCCTACTTGTGAAAGTGGAACAAGATAAAAAAGACGGCCAGGTGGTGACGGAAACTGAAGAGGTAGTGATAGAAAGATAGTCAAGAACTACAAAGGGCGGGAGATCCGCATGACTCTAAAAATAAGAAGAACAAAATAATAAAATCCAGCCCTGCCTCGCCCTGAAATCAGCACCTATCGGAAGGCGGCAGAGTGGGGCGAGCGAGGGGATGTGCCCGGACAGGGAGGCCTGCTGGAGCAGTGAGGCGAGGCTGAAGGCCCCGCAAAGGCTTGGGAAGAAGGGACCTATTGCGTGAGCCACCGCAGGGCCTCTATCCTTTTGGGAAGAACCTGAAGTCCAGCGGCGGGTCAATGGCCGCCGCTATTTCCCGGAAAGCCAATGTGATGCGCCGCTTCCGGTCGAGCATATTGCCAGTGAAGTTGTGCATGGGGTAGCGTTTGGTAGAGTTCAGCAAAGGTGGCAATTAGTTCGACTTTTCCAACAATTCATTTTGCATATATAAGAATACCGGCATATAGCCGCATGCCCGCCGCTCGGGAACGCACCTTCATCCGGCCCCCGGCGTTGTTGAACAGGATCATGGTGGTTTCGGCTAAGGTGTCCGTCCCCTGCCGGCAGCCGCTGCCGTCCATCGCGCCCGTGGAAACCGCATACAGAGTTTGCAGTGCATGGGAAGCCGACTCACCCTGTAAGCTTACCTGATTTTAGGCCATCGTAAAGTTGGTATTTCAAGTTGCTGATTTCCTCCAGTAATTCCACTGGTGTTCGGAACTTCAGTGCCTGGTGAGGGCGGTGGTGGTTGTAATCCTCCATCCATTCCCCGGCCTTCTGGCGCACCACTGACAGGGTCCTGAACACGTAAGCGTTCAGCTGTTCTTTCCTGATACTGCCGTTACAGCGCTCGACATAGGCATTCTGCGTCGGTTTTCCGGGTTGAATGAACACCAGCCTCACCTTGTTCTCCCTGCACCAGTCCTCCAGTTTCTGGGAGATGAACCCCGGCCCGTTGTCCACCCGGATCATCTCCGGCAGGCCCCTGAACTCCTTCAGATACTCCAGCACCCTTACCAGGCGCAGGGCAGGGATAGAAAGATCCGCTTTACCCGCTTCCCTCCGTCAATCCCCCTGCTAATGTCTGCTCATGTCAGTTGCAGCACATCCACATACGCCAACCCTGTAAAGCAGCTGAAAAGAAAAATGTCCCGCACCTGCTAGAGACGCTCCATCTCAAACTGCTTCGCCGCCATGGCCTCTAACTCCTCCTCTGAGAGGTAAACCCGATCCACCTTCTTCACCTTCGCCTTGTAATTAACAAAGGGGCTGGCAGATACGAATAATCTTGCCGAAGTTCTTGATGTACTTGACGACTGTATTGTTGGAGCACTTGCGGATGCTCCGCAGGAAGAACTCGTACTCGGTGATGAAGGCTTGGTCTATTTTTCTGATGTCGATGTCTTGGACCTGAAACTTCCACTGCAAGAAATCTGCGGTATGCCTCAAAGAGGTAGTGTAACGCTCCAGCGTGCCCGGTGCAAACTCATCCCCCACCAGGGCTTCCATCCTGCGATTGTGGTCCTGGAAGACCTCCAGCAGCATGACTCCTTTCTCTTCCTTTCCAATAACCCTGTTCTTGATAGCCGTTGCCGTGACTAGTCCTGAGGCCTCCACCAACTGGCGTTGGGCTTCATACACCTTCACCTGGAGGCTGTCCAGGTAAGCGTTCAGGGTTTTGGAGGATGCCTTTGTACCGGCGGCACGACCGGCGGGGGCATTCCAGCGGTCTGGTTCGCACCCCCTTCCTGTGGCCATTTCAGCGCGCTGCCCGGCAACAGTGATGCGCAGGTAGACAGGAGCTGGACCCATGCGGTAGTTCTCTTGCTTCTTGAGATAAAAGAGAAGGCTGAAGTTAACACTGATGACGGTGACTTTAAAAGTTAAACAAATGTAGCTTTGCAGTCAACCGTAATCAAGATGCACAGCTTTTGTACATATTGTACATCAGGCAGTTATGTAAAATTTGGTAAGTAAACTACTCCCCCAAATGAACTCACCGGATTACGCACTTTCTTTATGCGAAAAATTGAATAATCTGGTACAGTTCTAAAAGCAAAAAAGCCTGCAAACAAAGTGTTTGCAGGCTTTTATATAATTTTAGTATCGCTACCGGCAGAGAGAGCGGGATTCGAACCCGCGATACCCTTTTGAGGTATACACACTTTCCAGGCGTGCTCCTTCAACCACTCGGACACCTCTCTGTTTGTACTGCAAATATACAGCAATTGTCGGGACAGTTGCAAGCGCAGCAAATATTCTAGCGCGAATAGTTACAGTGTTATCTCGCCGCTGAGGTCCCGCATGAGCAATTCCTTTGTTTCAGCATCTGGCAGTTGCTGCCCCAGCACAAACATCATTTTGGTGATGGCGGCCTCGGTCGTAATGTCGGCCCCGCCGATGACGCCCATCTCCAGCAGGTAACGGCTTGTTTCGTACCGTCCCTGCTCCACATAGCCCTCATCGCACTGCGACACGTTCAGGATAAGAATGCCCCGTGCTATGGCCTCGCGGAGCAAATCCAGCAGCCAGGGGCTGGTGGGGGCGTTTCCGGCCCCGTAGGTTTCCAGCACCACGCCCCGCAACTCCGGCGACGACAGGACGCTTTTCACCACGTAAGGCGTTATGCCAGGGAAAAGCTTCAGGATGGCCACGCGGTAATCCATATCATAGTGCGCCCTGAATGGAAGGTTTTCGCAGGGCCTGATGGCGGTCCAGTAGTAGTCGATGTTAACGCCGGCTTTAGCCAGTATCGGGTGGTTCTCCGACTTGAAGGCGCTGAATTGCGTGCTCTCCACTTTCTTGGCCCGGTTGCCGCGCAGCAGCAGGTTGTGGAAGTAGATGCAAACCTCCGGCACTGTGCTCCTGCCGTCTACCTTGGTGGCTGCAATCTGCAGCGCCGTAATCAGGTTTTCGCGGGCATCCGTCCGCACGCGACCGATGGGCACCTGCGCCCCCGTAAAGATAACCGGCTTCTGCAGGTTTTCGAGCATATAGCTGAGGGCGGAGGCGCTGTAGGCCATGGTGTCGGTGCCATGCAAGATCACAAATCCGTCATAAGCCTCGTAGTTTTCCTCTATCAGCCGCACCATCATCATCCAGTCGGCAATGGTGACGTTCGAGGAATCAATAGCCGGCTCGATGCTCATCACCGTGAGCAGGTACTTAAACTGCTTCAGTTCCGGCACTTTCTGCAGTATCTGGCTGAAGTTGAAGGGCACCAGGTGCGTGTGCTCCTCGTCAAATACCATCCCGATGGTGCCACCGGTATATATAATAAGGATGGACGCCTCCGGGTTTTTCGGCGTGGCGGTGTCGATATTGATTTTGGTGACGCGCATCGTTACAGCTTAAAGAGGTTCAAGGCGTTTTCGGTTGTTTTTTCGGCCACTGTTTCTACTGGCTGTTGCAGCAACTCCGCCACACGGTTTGCGATCAAAGGCAGGTACACCGGTTCATTGCGCTTGCCCCGGTGCGGCGTGGGCGCCAGGTAAGGGCAATCGGTTTCAAGCACCAGGTCCTCCAGTTGCACCTGCGGCAGCACCTTGTCCAGACCGCCGTTTTTGAAGGTGGCCACCCCGCCGATGCCCATCAGGAAGCCAAGTTCTTTTACTTTCTGCGCCTCTTCCGGGGTGCCGGAAAAGCAATGGAAGATACCGCGCAGCGTGCCGTCCTGCGCGGCCGCCAGAATCTCGTAGGTTTCGCTGAATGAGTCGCGGGAGTGGAGCACAATGGGGAGTTGGTGCTTTTTGGCGAGTTCTACCTGCACTTTCAGCGCCTCCTGCTGCTGCGGCAGAAATGATTTGTCCCAGTACAGGTCTGTGCCGCACTCCCCTAACGCAGCAAATTTACGCTTGCCCAGCCACTCCTCCACTATATATAGCTCCCGCTCAAAATCTTTACCCACGGAAGTGGGGTGCAGGCCCATCATCGGCAGGCACACGCCCGGGTACTTTTCCTCCGCCTCCAGCATGGCGTCGATGGAGGTATGGTCGATGTTGGGCATATAGATGCGTTTTACGCCCTTCTCCTGCGCCCTTGCCACGGCATCGGCGCGGTCTTCATCAAATTTTTCAGAGTATATATGTGCGTGCGAGTCAATTAAAGTCATTTGTCATTTATCATTTATCAATCGCTAATGCTATGCTGCTCCTGTTTAAGACCACACAAGGTAGGAATTTAATCTTTGACGGATTTTACTTGTTGATGGCTGATGGGTTAAATTGTTGATTGCTGTATTGTTGATTGTTCACTCTTTAACTTTCTGATTCTCTAACCCTTAATACTTACGCTCTTTCCAGGTGATGCGGAGCGGCAGAAAGAAATAGAAGATGAGCACGATAGACGACACCAGGAGGTAAATCTCGAATGCGATATAAAACCACCACGGCACCGACTGCCCCAGGCGGCGGAGGCATATAAACACATATAGGCTCTGCAGCAGCAGCTTATAAGCAAAGATTGCCCCCATTGCTCCCACCGAGGTGTAGGCGAAAAACGGCAGCAGCACCGGGTAGTATGCCGAGTGGACGATAAAGATGATTGCCATATAGAGAGGCAGTTGCAGAGAGCCGCGCATCCAGCGCCTGCGCTGCTGCAGGTACGCCGCGATGCTTTCGGCGGGAGTTGAGAGCGCCAGCACCGCCCGGCTATATATGTTCCGGAAGCCCCAGCCCTTCCGGATGATGGCGTTGAAGATGGCCACGTCCTCGGTGACGGAGAATTTTACCCCCTCAAACCCTCCCGTCTGCTCATATGCCTGCCGGCGCAGCAGCATGTTGTTGCCCATCGTCGAGACAGGCAGTTTCAGGTCCGAAATCACCTGCATCAGCCCCAGCGCGTAAAGCCAGTCCACGGCCTGCAGCCTCGCCCAGAACCCTTCTCCCGCTATGGATGTAATGCCCGTCACTACGCCTACCCCCTCCCGCATCTCCGAAAGCATGCCCCGCACCCACTGCGGCGGCACGGCAATATCGGCATCCGTGAAAAAGAAGAAGTCGGTGGTGGCGTGCTTTGCCAGATGAGCCAGCACGTTTGCTTTGCCTTTGGTGACGCCCGCGCTTTGCGGAATCGGGATACAGGTATAATTGGGCAGGTGTTGTATATAGGCTTGCACCACGGCGCGCGTGGCGTCTGTAGAGGCATCGTCGCCTATCAGCACTTCTATTCTATCCGGGGGGTAGTCGAGCGCCGCGATGGCCCGCAGGCAGCGCAGGATGGTGTGTTCCTCATTTCGGGCGGCGATGAGGATGCTGACGCGCGGCTGCTGGGTAACGAGCAAGCCGTAAGATTTGCGGTTGAGCACCAGCAGGGCCAGCAATACCAGGAAAAGCAGGAAATAAAGTATGAAATAAACTACCGATACAATCATAAAGTCTCGAACGAATAGCCCAGGCTGGAGAAATGCTCCAGGAAGCGCGGCAAAGCGTATTGCATGTTCCGCTGCGCTTTCAGGCTGTCGTGGAATACGATGATGCTGCCGCTTTGGGTATGCGCTATGGCTTTCCGGAGGCATTTTTCGGGCGGAAGGGTGGCATCGTAGTCGTTGGTGAGCATGTCCCACATAATCAGCTCGTGCGTTTTCCGCAGGGCCGCCGCCTGGGCAGCCGTAATGCGCCCGTACGGAGGTCGGAACAGATTCACTTTCCTGCCCGGCTGCAGCGCATCCAGTTCTGCCTGGCACAGCGCGGCATTTTCTATATAGGCCTCCAACGGCGTCTGCCAGCCCTTCAGGTGGTGGAAAGTGTGGTTGCCCAGCACATGCCCCTGCGCCAGCGCCTGCCGCGCCACCTCCGGGTGCTTTGCCAGGTTATCGCCCACACAGAAGAACGTGGCCTTTGCGTTATATATGGCCAACTGCTCCAGCACCCAGGGCGTCACCTCCGGAATAGGGCCGTCGTCGAAGGTGAGGAACAGCTTTTTCGCCACGTCGTCCCGGCGCCATATATAGCCGGGCATCAGTTTCCGGAGTAGGTAAGGCGTTTTATAGAAGCGGATCAAGGTTGAGTTGCTGGTATTGATTGTTGGTCGGTGGCGGAATGGTTAAATGGTAGGATGGTTAAATGGCTATATGGTTAAATGGTTGTAGAAGGTCATCAAATATTATAACAGTCTTGCTGAACCAACAATCAAACAACTCAGCCATTTAACCATTAAAACTTTAACAACCAACAATCACTTAAACCGGCAGGAGAGCAGCGTGATGTCGTCGTTGAAGCTTTTTTCCTCGCTGTACAGCTTTATCTCGCGGAGCAGCTGCAGGTGCAGCACCTTGGAGCTCAGGAAGCGGTTGCGCTTCAGGAACTCGATGGTGCCCTCGATGCCGAACTCCGCCTCCTCTTCGTCAAACACCTCTGTCAGGCCGTCGGTGTAGCAGAGCAGCACAGCGCTTTTGGGCACTGACACCCTGCCCACCGACAAGAACGGCAGCACGTCAAACACTCCCAGCATGGTGCAGCCCTCGTTCAGGAGCAGGTGGGTGTTGTTCTCGTACAGCAGGATAGGCGAGTTGTGGCCCGCGTTCACGTAGATGAGCTCCCGCGTCCGGCGGTTATATATGGCCACAAAGGTGGTGATGAATTTCTCGGCTATCGCGTTGCGGTAAATCAGGTTGTTGAGTTCGGCCACCACAGTGCCCAGATCCGTAGTCTGGCGCAGGATGGTGCGGAGACCTGCCTGGAAGTTCGACATCAGCAGGGAGGCGGGAACGCCTTTCCCCGACACATCGGCCACGCAGAACAGAAACTGGTCCTCGTCAATCTCGATGAAATCGTAGTAGTCGCCGCCAATGGAGGAGTGGGGTATATAGCTGGCGTGCATCACCACGTTGCTGTCGTTGGGCAGCGACTTCGGGAACAGCATTGTCTGCACCTCACGGGCAATCTCAATCTCCCGCCTGATGGACTCCTGCTCCAGCCGCTGCCGCACCATCTTGTGGTTTTCGATCGCCACCAGCATGATGTTACTCACCGTCTGCACAAACCCGAGCGCCCCTATGTTCTGGTAATACGGCTGTATCTTCCCGATCATGACAAAGGCCAGCACTTTGCCGTTGTGCAGAATCGGTATGACGATGTCGAAGGTGCGCCACTTCTTGTCTACCGGCAACTTCGCCACCTTAGATATCTCTTTGAGCGACGTGATGCCTTCCGGCAGCCGCTGCCTGGTGAAGTCCTGCTCGGTGCCGAAGCATACCTTGCACTCCCAGGCGTCGTCGTGTACGAACAGCACCAGGCGGCTGATCTGCAGCTGGGCCAGCAGCGTGAAGCGGTATATCTTGTACAGGGCAGCCTCCGGCAGGTTATCATTGATTGCCTGCGTAATCTCAAGCAGAGCCGAAAGTTCCAGCTTCTTCAGGTTCAGTTCCTGCTGTGTATTTGGTGTGATGATATCAGGCATTCGGAATCATGGTTTTGGTCGCATCCCCATATAGGCCACTCCCCGACAGTGCTGGGCCAGCGCCGGGACACGAGCGCACAAGTTAGGTAAAACTACTAAAAAATCATTAGCAAGCGCAGCTAACTGTGTTAAACCTTCGATCAACGCCGCCTCTCCCGCAAGGCTGAAAGAAAGACGCCTGACGGCCCGGCACAACACATAACATCCTGATCATCTGTTGCAACACCCGGCATTTATAAGCATTTATTTCACTATATATACTATTCATCCCTGATAATCAGCTTATTCATTAGTAATATATAAAGTATTGATTTTATATATGCATCTTCCCGGAAGCCTTGCCAGGAGGATGCGCCACAGGTATGACTGGCTGCAGTATGGGCCGCCGGAAGAAAAAGAATGACAGGAGAAAAGCAGCCTAGATGGAGTTATGCACAACAAGGCCCGCCTTGGTGGCAAGAAAATAATACTCGCGGCAGTGCTGCCCGAAACTGCTCTCCTCGTATGCATGCTCTGTGTCCTGGTCGGGGTAGAGTATTTTCACATAGCCCTGCCGGATAAGCGACTGCAGGGCCGCGCACAGCTCCTCATCATCCAGGGAGAGGGTACTTTTGAGATCAGGGTAAGCCGTGACGAAGTACAGTTCGTCCAGCAGGTCAAATTCATTGTCGCTCATGTGTTGCGGATAATTCTCCCTTTCCAGCGGTAGCGGCCCAGCAGGCCGCAGGTACCGGTAAATACCACGTAGGGGACGTAAACGAGTTGCAGCGGCAGCATGTACCAGAGGTAGCTTCGCCTGCCCAGGAAACCCAGCACCTGCCTTAAAAATAGGAAATCCACGGCAAACTTCGAAGCGTAGGCGGCTGTAAATATCCAGAGGGGAAGGCTGCCGGACAGCAGCAGGGCAATTGCCAGGAACAGCAGGAAGTTGACCAGAAAAACAACGACGGCGACCAGCTGCACCTGCAGGCTCTGGTAAGACTTCCACTTGCTGGCCCACCTTACCCGCTGATACATAAACGAAATCAGCGTTTTGCATGCTGTTGTATAAACAATAGCTTTACTGCTTTTCAGGAACACTACCTTGCCCGGATACTGCTGGTGTACCTTGTGCAACAGAAACTCGTCGTCGCCGCTGGCGATGCCCTCGTTGCCAGCAAAGCCCGCCACGCTGGTAAAAACATCTTTCCGGTAAGCGATGTTGGCCCCGTTGCACATGTTGGGTCTCCCCAGCCCAATCGAAGCGCCGCCAATCCCGATCAGGCTTGCGAACTCCACCAGCTGCATTTTCTCGAAAAGGGTGTCTGTGTGATGAAAACAGACGGGACCGCTGATAAAGTACGGCTGCTGCAGCCGGTACAGGTAAGCGTATTGCCGCAGCCACTCCTGCCCCACCCGGCAGTCGCCGTCGGTGAACACCAGCAGCTCGCCCTGCGCCAGTTCTACCCCTTTCTGCACCGCGGCTTTCTTCAGCTGCATGGCTGGGTAATCCTTCAGATGCAACAACCTCAAAATCATTGTGGAACCTGCCCTGTATTCATTCACCAGTTCAACCGTCCTGTCCTCCGAATGGTCGTCTACCACCAGCACCTCCAGCAGTTCTTTCGGGTACTGCTGCCGCTCCAGGTCCTGCAACAGCAGCAGGATGTTCTCCGCCTCGTTCCGAACCGGGATGATGACAGAAAGCCGCACGTCCGGTATATAGCCTGCGGGGGCATCAGAGGCAGGGAGATCCTGCCAGGCGGCGCGGCGGCGCAGGATAAGCCAGGCATAGGCCAGCAGCGTGAGGGAGAGCAGCCAGATCACGTGGTGACTCCTTTCCGGGCGAACCGCAGGCGCAGCACGAAGAACAGGCCAACGGCGCTGGGCACCGCTATATTGAGCAGCCAGAGGCTCAGGCTCGCGCTCAGCACCTGCAGGCGCTCCTGCCCCAGCAAGCCAAAGAGGTACATGGCCGACAACTCCCGCATGCCCAAATCCGAGAGCAGGCTGACGGAAGGCACCACCGATTTGAGGAAGAACGTGCCGGACACGCCGCATATATACTCCACCGCGCTCAGTTGCACCCCAAACAGGATCAGCAGCAGGATAAACTGCAGCAGAAACACGCAGTAGCGGCTCAGCGACAGCAGCAGGAGGCGGGTGAGTTCAGGGGAAGCGTAGGCGGCCATGACGGCTATATAGGGCACAAACTGCCGCAGCGGCTTTATACCGGCCACCACTGCCACCATGGCGCGGGCGTTGTAAAGCAGCAGCAACACGATCAAATTCAGGGCAAGCAGCAGGAATATAAGGCTAAGGCAGACAGACGGATACAGGTGCCAGTAAAAGCGGAGGATGAAGTAAGCCAAACCCACAGAACCCGCCAGCACCGTGGCCACCAGCTGGCAGAACCGCCCCAGGAATATAGCCCCGATTGCCTCCAGCCGCTGCTGGCTCTTCAGTTCCAGCACACGGCCAGCATAGTCGCCGAGGCGGTTGGGGGTGATGAAACCGAGGGTAAGGCCCACCATTACGGCCCGGTACGCCTGCCTGAAAGACAGCCGTTCAATTTTCTGCCCCAGCAGCCGCCACTTCAGCGCCTCGAAACCCCAGTTGACGGGAATGAGCGCTGCCGTGACCAGCAACAGCGGGCGCAGCGGGCTTTGCCAGGCCTCTTGCAGAATGCCTCCCCAGCTCAGGAAAGCGTCTGGTGCCTTGAAGACGGCCTTGTAGAGCAGGTACAACGTGAGCAACACCACCAGCGCTTTGCCAGCGGCCAAAAGGAATTTTCTGCTGCGGTTAATGTTCAAGATAATATGTCTATTTTTGCAATCCTATGGCGCACTCTCCGGCACTCCCACCCAATAAATTCATCCTCGGCATCGACCCCGGCACACAGGTGATGGGCTATGCCTTGATCGAGGTGACGGGCACAAAGGTACAGGTAGTGCAGTACGGCGTTATCCACCTAAAGAGCTACAGCAACCACGCCATCAAGTTAAAGAAAATTTTCGACCGCATGATTCAGCTCATCGACGAGTACCTCCCCGACGAGCTGGCCATCGAGTCGCCCTTTTACGGGACCAACGTGCAAAGCATGCTGAAACTGGGCCGGGCGCAGGGCGTGGCCATCGCCGCCGCCCTCTCCCGCGACATCCCCTATGTGGAGTACGCCCCCAAGAAAATCAAGCAGTCCATCACGGGCAACGGAAACGCCTCCAAAGAGCAGGTGGCCAGCATGCTCATGCAAATCCTGAAGATACAGGACGCGCCCAAGCTCCTCGACGCCACCGATGCCCTGGGCGTGGCGCTTTGCCACCACTACCAGAAAGGCAACAACGCCAAGCAGGGCGGCAAGTCCTGGAAAAGCTTCCTGCTGGACAACCCCGAGCGGCTGGCAGGCAAATAAGCTTTCCGTTCTGCTCCATATTCTAATCCATTTCGCCCGTTCCATATATAAATAAGCTTCCCCGGAGAGAGCAGTTATATATTCCTTATATATGTATACTGAACACGGAAGCTGCTCTGCCTGAGCTTTGAACCGACGCCAACCCATCCGGAATTTGCTGGCTCCGAAACTGGCACCGCGTTTCGGAGCCATATATCCGGTACCGCATCTTCAGGAGGCTAATGTGTCTTTCTCAGGGCCCAGCCTTGCAATCTGTTTCCGTTTCGGGCACTTCTTGCTTATATTTGCCGCCGCAGGACAGCAGTAGGGGCACTTCGGGCATTGCCATGCCCCTTCATCAGGAGTGGAAAGAGGCTGCGGCAGATGGTTTATATATAAAACAAGGTTTATATAGGGCTGTAGGCTGCCTGTCAGGGCTGATTTGCAAAGGATGGCCGGGATGCCTGCATATGCTCGAAGTTAATTTATACCTTTACATGTTTCGCTGGAATCTTTCTTAACCCTGTGCTTGGCTGAAGCCGTATGTGTGGGGGTAAGTCTTCTGACCGGCCGCCACGCGAGCCGGTGCATACAGGCTGGCTTACCCGTTTTCAACTGACAACGAATGGATCAAAGCAATAACCAGATACCTCCAACCAAGACGCGCAAATTCGTTTTCTCCAGAAGGATAGACCGCTTCTTCCTGGAGTTGTCCCGCATAAACTCATTTATCGCCCGCTTTTTCAGGGAAGTCTTCTTCCCTCCTTACGAATTCAAGGAGATCATCAAGCAATGCCATGAGGTGGGCGTCCGCTCGCTGCCCCTGATCTCCATCACCGGCTTTATCATCGGGATAGTGTTCACGAACCAGTCGCGGCCCTCGCTGCAGGACTTCGGCGCCACGTCGCTGCTGCCTGCCCTCATCTCGGTGGCCATCATCCGGGCCATCGGCCCGCTGGTAACGGCCATCATCGCTGCGGGCAGGGTGGGGTCGGGCATCGGCGCGGAGCTCGGCTCCATGCGCGTAACAGAGCAGATAGACGCCATGGAGGTGTCGGCCACCAACCCCTTCAAGTTTCTGGTGGTGAGCCGGGTGCTGGCCACCACGCTTATGATCCCGGCCCTCACCATATATACCACGCTGGTGTCGTTGCTGGGCGGCTACCTGAACGTACACCAGAACGAGCTGACAACCATCACCACCTTCTTCAACCAGGTG
The DNA here is from genome assembly GCF_009931655.1 of Pontibacter russatus. Taxonomy (NCBI): domain Bacteria; kingdom Pseudomonadati; phylum Bacteroidota; class Cytophagia; order Cytophagales; family Hymenobacteraceae; genus Pontibacter; species Pontibacter russatus. The sequence continues at coordinate 981,265 of NZ_CP047984.1, forward strand.
TTTGAAACCATCACGTTCCTGGACATCATCGCCTCTACCATCAAATCGGTGCTGTTCGGCTTCACGATAGGCATGGTGGGGTGCTACAAGGGATTTTACTCCTCCAAAGGCACGGAGGGTGTGGGCAAGGCAGCCAACTCGTCGGTGGTGACGGCCATGTTCCTGCTCTTTATAGAGGAGCTTTTGGTGATGCAGATAATCAACGCTATCCGCGCAGTGTAGGTTATGGAGGAGAAAAAACTAAACCCGAATATAGACAGGAGCAGGAAGGTTATCTTTATACGGGGGCTTCAGAAGGCTTTTGATGACAACGTGATACTGCGGGGAGTGGACCTGGACCTGTACCAGGGGGAGAACCTGGTGGTGCTGGGCCGCTCCGGTACAGGCAAGTCGGTGCTGATCAAGATCATCTCGGGGCTGTTGCGCGCCGATGCCGGGGTAGTGAACGTGCTGGGCCAGGACGTCAGCCGCATCACTCGCAAGGAATTGGACGCCCTGCGCCTCAAAATTGGCTTCTCGTTTCAGAACAGCGCCCTCTACGACAGCATGACGGTGAAAGAGAACCTGGAGTTCCCGCTGGTGCGGCACGCCAAGCACATGACGCAGCGCGACCGCGACCGGGTAATTGACGTGGTGCTGGAGGCGGTGGGCCTTGCAAAGGCCATCCACCAGATGCCATCGGAGCTGTCGGGTGGTCAGCGGAAGCGGATAGGCATTGCCCGGACGCTCATCCTGCGGCCCGAGATCATGCTCTACGACGAGCCCACTGCAGGGCTGGACCCCATCACCAGCATAGAGATAAACAAACTGATAAACGAGGTGCAGCGAAGGTTCAACACCTCCTCCATCATCATCACGCACGACCTGACCTGCGCCAGGGCCACCGGCGACCGGGTGGTGATGCTGCTGGACGGCCAGTTTCAGCGTCAAGGAACCTTCGAGGAAGTATTCGCGACCGATGACGAGCGCGTTAAAGCATTCTACAATTACAACTTTACAGATTAAATGAGCACTGCAGATAACAAACGTTTGGTGATTGTCGGGATCTTCGTTTTCCTGGCCATTATTATCCTGATTGCCGGTATTTTCACGCTGGGCGGCAAGCAGAAGCGCTTTACCAGCACCATTTCCATAAGTGCCGTTTTCGACGATGTGGCTGGGCTGAAGCCCGGCAACAATGTCTGGTTCTCGGGCGTGAAAATCGGCACTGTCCGGAATATCGGTTTTTTCGGCAAATCGCAGGTGGAGGTGACCATGTCGGTGGAGGAGAGCGCGCAGAAGTACATACGCGAGGATGCCGTGGCCCGCATCAGCTCCGAAAGCTTCATCGGCAACAAGAACATCGTAATAGAGGACGGCAGTCTGGAGGCATCGCCGGTAGAGGACGGTGACCGCATCCGGGGCATTAACCCGATAGACACCGACAAACTGATGGAGACGCTGCAGGTGAACAACAGCAACATCGCCGCCATCACCTCCGACATCAAGCAGATTACCTCAAGGCTTACAAAAGGCGAGGGCGTCATCGGCAAGCTCCTCACCGACTCCTCCATGGCGGGCGACCTGGAAGGGCTGATGGCCAACCTGCAGCAGACTTCTCAAAACGCCGTGCAGGCCTCCAGAGAGCTAAACCGCTTTACCGACAAGCTAGACTCGCCCGGCGGGCTGGCCAACCAGGTGCTGACTGACACGGTGGTATATAGCCAGCTTCGCTCCTCAATGGCGCAGCTGCAGGAGGCGACGGCCTCCGCGGCGGCCCTGACCGAAAACCTGCAGGAGACAAGCAGCAGGCTCAACAACGAGGGCAATGCCGTGGGGGTGCTGCTGAACGACGAGGAGTTTGCCCGCAACCTGAAGAGCACCATGCAAAACCTGGAAACCAGTTCCCAGAAGTTTGACCAGAACATGGAGGCGCTGCAGAGCAACATCCTGTTCAGGGGCTTTTTCAGGAAGCAAGCCAAAGAGGAGGAAGAACGGCTGGAGGAACTGCAGAAACAGCAATTACAGCAGCAGGGACAGCAATAACTTTGTGCCTATGAAGCTGTTTAGAGTTTTCAAAAAAATCGATGCATGATGCCCTTGCTGCGTGTTTTCACCAGCAAGAACTTGTTAGTGAAAGTATAGTTGTCGGTGAAAACACCAACAACGGCAGGTTTGGACACTAAAATCGGAAACGCTAAACAGCTTCTATATATAAAAGAAAAGGGGTTAGAAGAAAGCGAAAAGGCGCTGCTTCTAACCCCTTTTATATAGGTGGTTTGTTGCTTATATATAGCTGAAGGCTACCCGTTATAGGCGGCTTTTATTTTGGATGCCGTGTCTTCAAACTCCTCTTTGCTGAACTGCTTCTTATTGGCGAAGTTCATGTCCTGCATGCTGTTGAGCGGGATGAGGTGTACGTGGGTGTGCGGCACTTCGAGTCCCACCACGGCCAGGCCGATGCGCTTGCAGGGCACCGCCTTCTCCACGGCGGCGGCCACTTTCCTGGCGAACGCCATCAGGCCTATATATACTTCCTCGTCCAGGTCGAATATATAATCTACCTGCTGCTTGGGGATGACCAGGGTGTGGCCCTTAGTGGTCGGGAACGCATCCAAGAAGGCGAGGAAACGGTCATCCTCCGCCACTTTGTAGGCCGGAATCTCCCCGTTCACGATTTTTGTGAAGAGTGTCGTTTCCATGGTTTATCGGCTTATCTCCAGAATCTCGAACTGCAGTTTGCCGGCGGGCACCGTAATGTCGGCCACATCGCCCACCGACTTGCCCAGCAGCCCCTTCCCTATCGGCGATTTCACCGATATCTTGCCTGCCGCCAGGTTTGCCTCTTCTTCGGCCACCAGCGTGTAGTCCACCACCATGTTGTTCTTCAGGTTTTTGAGTTTCACCTTCGACAGGATCAGGGCTTTGCTGGCGTCCAGCCCCGACTCATCTATGAGGCGGGCGTTGCCTACAATCTCCTCCATCTTGGCAATCTTCAGCTCCAGGTGGCCTTGGGCATCCTTGGCCGCATCGTATTCCGCGTTCTCGCTCAGGTCGCCTTTGTCGCGGGCCTCTGCCAGCTGGCGCGCCACCTCGGCCCGGCCCTTCGTCTTGAGCTCAGCCAGTTCTTCCTTTAGCTTTTGTAAACCCTCCGCTGTGTAATAAGAAATCTTGCTCATATTCAGTTCTCTCGTTTAAGACACAAAAGCAAAGAGAACGGTTATGCAGTGCATAACCGTTCTCTTTGCCAAGTATGTATGATTTATATATTAATTCCGGTGCGGCGCCAGGCACATAAATTACATGCTGTCGCCAACGTATGGCATACGTTCTAAATTAATTATACTACAAAGCCATTGCCTTGTTGTTTAGCAAATATACAAAATTTGCCACACAAGTAGCAAGACTGTGGCTGATTGTTGGTTGCTGGTTGTTTGTTGTTGATTGTTATATGGCTAAATGGCTGAGATGCCTGTCCGATTCATATACAGATTCATATATAACAGTACCCTTCCATATCGCAAGTTACCGCTGCGCTCAAACTTGCGGCATAAAAAGGCAGTTTTTGATTGCTAATTGCTGTTTGTCAGGCTTGATTGTTTTATGGTTGAATGGATGTACGAATCATATATGGCTATGCCTCAAACCAACCATCTAACCGTTTAACAATTTAACAACCAGCAACCAACGATCAAAGCAACTGCCTAATCTTCCCGACCAGCACCTCGTTTATCTTCACGTAAGACTCATGCGTCCAGCCGGCGATGTGCGGCGTGAGGATGACATTGTCGGCGGCTGTGAGGTAGCCGAAGTTCTCCTGCTGGGCGGTGGTGAAGGTCTGCAGTTTCTCGTTTTCGAGCACATCCAGCGCAGCACCCTTTATTTTGCCCGACTTCAGGTGCCGCACCAGCGCCGCCTGGTCCACCACATCGCCGCGCGAGGTATTCAGAAACCATATGGGCTTCCGGAAGGCCTCAAAAAATGCATCGTTCGCCAGCCCCAGGTTCTCGGGGATATAGGGGATGTGGAGGCTTACCACCTCGGCTTGCGCCTGCAGTTCCTCCAGCGACACACGCTCGGCGGGTGGCTGTACCTTTTCCGGCGCAAAGCAGTCGTAAGCGAGTATACGGCAGTTAAAGCCGCCCAGCACCCTGGCGAAGTTCTGGCCCATATTGCCATACCCGATGATGCCGATCATTTTGCCGCTTATCTCCTCCCCCCGGTTGGGCTCCCGCACCCACAGCTTGTCCCGTACCTGCCTGTCGCCGCGGACAATATGACGCACCAGCGCCAGCAGCAGCCCGAGGGTAAACTCCCCCACCGCCTGCCGGTTGCCTTCGTTCGCGCCGAGCAGCGCAATGCTCCGGTCCTGCAGTGCCTGCACGTCAATGTTGTCCAAGCCCGCGCCTGCCCGCGCCACAAACTTCAGCCGCTCGGCCAGTTCCAGGGTAGAAGCCGTCACGCGCACCTTGCTCCGGAGAATCAACCCATCGAACCCGGCCAGCGCCTGCCGCACCTCAGCCGGTGGTATGTCGGGCCGGTAATCGGCCTCGGCTCCGATTTCATCCAGCATCGGGAAAAGGCTTGGGTGCATCTCGTCGATGATGAGAATGCGAATCGTTGATGTCGGCATTACTGGTGCTTTTAAAATATGTTTGAGGGCTTACCTTTATAATAGGTTTCTACTTTTATGCCTCTTACTATCAGTGCATCGAGTGTCATTCGAAGATTGTCCTGATGTTGTTTTGATTCAATGTGAAATGCGAATTTATAGTGTTTATTTTGGTACTTGAAATCTATGTAGTTGTTTATACCTCTTTTAATAGAAGAAGCATAAGCTGATATATATTCCTCTCCATCGTAATCTCCTACATCTATTCTTAATTTATCAATTTCTCTTTAAGGATAAAATTTACCTTCAATCAGAACACCCTCTTTTTGGAAAGTCAGATACCTGCCCAGATAGCCATGTAGCTTTTGTTTGCCGCTGTCAAGATAAAACCTTTGAAAGTATGTCATTGCTGCGGAAATCATCATAAATGGAACAGCATACCATTTGTCAGGTGCTATGACATATAAAATCAGGCCGACAAGTAGTGCAATTATAGAATAACCTGTTAGATCAGGTTTTTCCTCTCGATTAACATATACACACGTCTGAAACAGAACTGACATATATGCCTACAAATTATACAGCATATGCGCGATGCCAAAATAAATTGCCAGCCCCAGCAGGTCGTTGGCGGTGGTGATGAAGGGGCCTGCCGCCACAGCCGGGTTGATGCCGAACCAATCCAGGATCATGGGTGTGATGGTGCCCATCAGCGAGGCGAGTATCACCACGGAGAACAGCGCCACCGACACCACGATGGACAATTTCAGCTCGTGCCGGAAAAGGTATGAAAAGCCGAAAACCAGGATGGAGATGATCAGGGCGTTGAGCATGGCCACCAGCACCAGCTTCAGGATACGCTGGGCGAAATTCTCAAACACCACCGCGTTGGAAGAAAGCGTCTGGATGATGATGGACGAGGACTGGATGCCCACGTTGCCGCCAGTTGCCGTGATGAGCGGCACAAACAGCGCCACCGCCGGCAACACCGCGATATCGGCCTCAAACAAGCCCATAAACTGCGCCGCCAGCAAACCGCCTACCATGCCGATAATGAGCCAGGGCAATCGGGAGCGCGAAATTCGGAACACGCTGTCATCCTCCTCCACGTTCTCGGTGATACCCGTCATGAGCTGGCGGCTGAGTTCGGCCTGCTCCTGCATCACATCCACCACGTCGTCGATGGTGATACGCCCCAGCAGCCTGCCCTGTATATTCACCACCGGAATAGCCTCCAGATCGTAGCGCTGCATCACGCTCACCACCTCGTTCTCATCCCGGAACGACTCGATGGAGATCACGTCCGGGTTATATATCTCCTTCACGGGCGTGTCGTCCTTTGCCAGCAGCAGCCGCTTCACGCTCACGCGCCCCACCAGTATATCCTTGTTGTCAGTCACGTAGACGGTATAGATGCGCTCCACATCCTCGGCCTGACGGCGAATCTCCTCGATGCAATGGCGCACGCGCCAGTTCAGGTTTACCTTGATGAGCTCTTTCCCCATCAGACCGCCCGCGCAGTCTTCTTCGTAGTGCAACAGGTCGAGGATGTGCGCAGCCTTCTCCTCGTTGTCGAGCAGGGCAATCACCTCCTCGCGCGTCTGCACCGACAGCTCGTTCAGGATGTCCACGGCGTCGTCAGAGTCCATCAGGTTCACGTAGCGGGCAATCTCGGCGCTGGTGAAGTAGCCCAGGAAATCGGTGCGGATGTCGTAGTCGAGGTCGCTGAGAATCTGGGCGCCGGTGTCCGGCGGCAGCAGGTCCATCACGTACTTCGACTCGTTCGTGTCCAGTTCGTAGAGCACCGTCGTCACATCGGCGGGATGCATGTCGGCCATCGTGCTCAGGATGAAATCGCTGTCCTTCCGCCCGATGGCTTCCTCTACCTGCTCAATGTACTCGCGCGTTATCTCTACCTGCTGCATATAAACCTTATATATTCTGCTTCACTACGTTTGTCAAAGCCACAAAATCCTGCACCGACAGTTGCTCGGCCCGCTTGTCGAAAACGGGCTGCGCCGTTACCTCGGGCGGCAGGTTATAACTCCGGAGGCAGTTACGGAGCGTTTTGCGCCGGGTTCCGAAACTCAGCTTCACCACCTGCTTAAACAGTGTTTCGTCACAATCTAGTTGCCCCACCCCGTTGCGCGCCAGCCGGATGACGGCCGACTTCACCTTGGGCGGCGGATGGAACACGTGCTCGTCCACCGTGAACTTGTACTCTATTATATAATAGGCCTGCAGCAGCACGCTCAGGATGCCATATGCCTTCGAGCCCGGCAGGGAGGCCAGCCGCTCGGCCACCTCCTTCTGAATCATGCACACCACCTCCGGCACCACATCGCGGTGCTCCAGCACTTTAAAGAAAATCTGGCTCGATATGTTATATGGGAAGTTGCCGATGATGGCGAATTTGCCGGGGAACAGCGTGCCAAGGTCCGTTTTCAGGAAATCGGCGGAGATGATACGGTCGCCGAGCTGCGGGAAGTGCTGCTGCAGGTAGGCGATGGACTCGCGGTCGATGTCCAGCACGGTGGTGCGGTACTCCTTGTGCTGCAGCAGGTACTGCGTGAGCACGCCCATGCCTGGGCCAATCTCCAGCACGTCGGCTACCCCCCCGGGCAGCGTCAGTTGCTCCACAATCTTGCTGGCAATGTTCTGATCCACCAGAAAATGCTGGCCCAGGTTCTTCTTTGGTTTTACGTTGCTCACGTGGTGCTTTTTATGGTTTTGTGCCTTCCAGGTATACTTTTCGGCGCAAACCCGTTAAACGTTAAGGCGCAGGAACTGCAAAGCTGCGACAGCCGGCGGATTTTCGCATTCCGTTATATACTTACTATATTGCACACCAAAGATACAAACAAGAGATGCCAACACAACTCAAATACGACACAAGCTTAGGTAATAATAAGGACCTGGCTTTGATCGTCGCGCCCGACCAGGTGAACCAACTGACAGAACTGCAACCGGAGGAGCAGCAATACGTGCAGCAACAGGTGCAGCAGGAAGCCAAACTCATCTCCCTCAACCGCTACTCACATCGCCTATATATACTATTGTCCCCGGATGCCAAAACGGAAGCCCTGAAGAACGAGGCGCTGCGGCAGGCCGGGCATTCCCTGCTGAAGCAGCTGAAGACGGACAAAGTGGAAAGCATCACATTGCTCGATAAAACAGGCACGGACGCCAGTTTATATATAGCCGAGGGCCTCTGCCTGAGCAACTACCAGTTTCAGAAGCACAAGACAAAAGATGCCAAGCCGAGCCCGCTGCAAACCATCACCATCGCAGATGAAAACCTAAGTGGGCAGGAAGTGCAGGAGCTGGCGAATGTGCTGGAGGCCGTATATACAGTGCGCGACCTGGTGAACGAGCCGCACAGCCACCAGACGGCCACGCAACTGAGCGAGCAATTTGAGGAACTGGGCCGCCAGGCGGGATTCAAGACGGAAGTGCTGGACTTGATCAGGATACAGTCGCTGAAGATGGGCGGGCTGGCAGCCGTAAACCAGGGCAGCGAAGAACCGGCCACGTTCAGCATTATGGAATGGAAGCCTGAGAACGCTAAGAATACGAAACCCTATATACTGGTGGGCAAAGGCGTGGTATATGACACCGGCGGCCTCAGCCTGAAACCCACGCCACAGTCCATGGACTATATGAAATCGGATATGGCAGGCTCGGCCATCGTGGCGGGCGTGCTGTATGCGGCCGCCAAAAACAAGCTGCCGCTCCATGTCATCGGACTGGTGCCCGCCACCGACAACCGCCCCGGCCCCGGCGCCGTGGCCCCCGGCGACATCATCACCATGCACAACGGCCTGACGGTGGAGGTGCTGAACACCGACGCGGAAGGGCGCCTGATACTGGCCGATGCCTTGAGCTTCGCCAAAAAATATGATCCGGAGCTGGTGCTTGACTTCGCCACCCTCACTGGTTCGGCCATGCGCGCTGTGGGCAAAGAGGGTTTGGTGGTGATGGGCACAGCCGGTGAGGAAGTGATGGCCACCCTGAAGCAAGCCGGTGATAACGTGCATGAGCGCACCGTGGAGTTTCCGTTGTGGGATGAATATAAAAAGCAGCTGGAGTCAGATATTGCTGACCTGAAGAACATCGGCGGCACGGATGCGGGCCATATCACGGCGGGCAAGTTTCTGGAGGCCTTCACCAGCTACCCGTGGGTACACTTCGATATAGCGGGCACCGCCTACCTGCACAGCGAAGACAGCTACCGGGGCAAACTGGCCACAGGTTCCGGCGTCCGGCTTATATATAACTACCTCAGCACACTGGCCCGATAACCACATGGACAACAAGAGCAAACCCAAAATAGGCATCAGCATCGGCGACACCAACGGCATCGGGCCGGAGGTGGTGGTCAAAACCCTCGCTGACCAGCGCATCCTCAATTTCTGCACCCCCGTTATATATGCCTCAGCCAGTCTGCTGAAGCACGTTCGGAAAGCCCTGAAGGCGGAGCATTTCCAGTTCCAGGAGGTGGAGTCGGCACAGGGGCTGGCACCGCGCAAAGTCAACCTGGTGCCCTGCTGGGAGAATGAGCTGGAAATCACCCCCGGCCACCCCACCCCGGAGTCGGGCAAAGCCTCACTGGACTCGTTGCTGGCGGCCTGCCGCGACCTGAAAGCCGGGCTGCTGGACGGCCTCGTGACCGCCCCCATCAACAAAGACAACATACAGGCCGATGATTTCCGATTCCCGGGCCACACCGAGTTCCTGACATCCTATTTCGACGCGCCGGAGAGCCTGATGCTGCTGGTGAGCGGCGGGCTGCGCGTGGCCACCGTGACGGGGCATATGCCTGTAAAGGAGGTGTCCGCCAAAATTACGGAGGAACTCCTGATCCGGAAGATGACCATCCTGCTGGACTCGCTGCGCAGGGACTTTGGTATCCTAAAGCCGCGCATTGCCGTGATGGGCCTGAACCCGCACGCCGGAGAGCAGGGGCTGCTGGGGCGCGAGGAGGTGGAGATCATCCGTCCGGCCGTGGTGCATATGAAAGAGCGCGGGCACCTGGTGTTCGGCCCCTACCCGGCCGACGGCTTCTTCGGAATGCGCCAGTTCCAGCAGGTGGACGCGGTGCTGGCCATGTACCACGACCAGGGGCTGATTCCGTTTAAGACGCTGGCTTTCGAGAGCGGCGTGAATTATACCGCCGGGCTGCCCATCGTGCGCACCTCCCCCGACCACGGCACCGCCTACGACATCGCGTCCAAATACATCGCCAGCGAAACCTCTTTCCGGGAAGCGCTGTTTGTTGCCTGTGACGTGGTTAGGAAGCGATTTGAGGCCGAAATGCCTGCTGTTTAAATAAGACAGATAGTTTTATTTATCGGAATTATGTTCTAATTTTGCATCTTGCAAGAAAAAGTCGGTTGTGAAGAAGCTCAGAGACTATGAAATCGGCATTGCCAAACTCAGCAACAAGACGCACTTGTATGAGTTTGACATGAATGACTCCTTCTTCGACCTGTTCGGGAAAGAGATCATCCAGGGCGGAAGCCTCACAGCGCAGGTGGAACTGGACAAGACAGAGTCGCTGCTGACCTTCCGTATTAATATAAAGGGCCGCGTGCGCCTCATTTGCGACCGCAGCCTGGACGAGTTTGACTACCCGATTGACGTGCAGGGCAGTTTCCGCATCAAGTACGGTGAGGAGAACGCAGAACTGGACGACGACTTGTGGCAGATAACGCCGAACACGCAGTCCATCAACGTGGCGCAGCACCTGTACGACTATATAGGGTTGGCCGTGCCGATGAAGAAGCTGCACCCGCGCTTTGTGGAGGAAGACGATGAGGACGATGATCGGGATATCCTGATATACTCTTCGCGCATCAAAAACTCCGAGGACGAAGCGGAAGACGATGAGGACGACGATGAGGTGGACCCGCGCTGGGACGCCCTCCGGAACCTGAATTAGAGACAATCAGAAGTATAAAGCATAAACCAAAGTAAATTATTCTAAAAAATGGCACATCCTAAACGCAAGATTTCCAAGACCAGAAGAGATAAGAGAAGAACTCACCAGAAGCTCTCTGAGAAAGCCATTGCCATTTGCCCTACTACCGACACGCCGCACCTGTTCCACCACGCCTATGTGGTAGAAGGCGACCTGTTCCACAAGGGCAAACTGGCAATCAAGAATTATACAGCTAACGCGCAGTAGCACACCGCCTGCTTTAGCTTTAGTTCTGTATAATCCCAAATACCCCCTTAAATGAGAATTGCTTTAGACGCCATGGGCGGTGATTTTGCACCTGAGGCTGTTGTGAAGGGTGCAATGCTGGCTGCCCAGGAGCTTAAGAATGGTGAAGTCATCCTCCTCCTCGGGAAGGAGGAGGCCCTTCATGCACTGCTCAGCGAGTACGGTTACACAGGCAGCAACATCTCGGTGGTACATGCCCCGCAGGTAATTGAGATGGGCGAGCACCCCACCAAAGCACTCACGCAGAAACCCGACTCCAGCATTGCCCTTGGGTATGGCCTGTTAAAGGCGCAGAAAGCCGATGCCTTCTGCAGTGCCGGCAACACCGGCGCCATGCTGGTGGGCGCCATGTTCAGTGTGAAGGCGGTGGAAGGGGTACTGCGGCCGTCCATAGCCAGCTTTGTTCCGAAGTTGAGCGGCGGGCTGGGCGTTATTCTGGACGTAGGGGCTAATGCAGACTGCAAGCCGGAGGTGCTGGAGCAGTTCGGCGAGTTGGGTTCTATCTACGCCAAGTACGTGCTAGGCATCCAGAACCCGAAGGTGGGCCTCATGAACCTGGGCGAGGAAGAAGGCAAAGGCACCGTGAACACGCAGGCCGCGCACCAGCGCCTGAAGCAGAACAAGGACATTAACTTTATCGGCAACATCGAGGGGCGCGATATTTTCAATGATAAAGCCGATGTCATCGTTTGTGACGGCTATACCGGCAACATCATCGTGAAAATGGCCGAGTCGCTATATGATATCCTGCACGAAAAAGGCATTCACGACCCCTTCTTCGACAAGTTCAACTACGAGGCGGAAGGCGGCAGCCCCATCCTGGGCATCAACGGCAACGCCGTAATCGGCCATGGCGTGTCGAGCCCCCAGGCCATATGCAACATGGTGCTGCTGGCCCAGAAGATGGCGGCCTCCAGGATATCGGAACGTTTCAGGAAAAATTACAGCGCATAGCAGCCCACCCCGGCACGTGATGCGCCTTTCAGTTTTTGGCATAGTCTGCATCGGTTATTCTTTTATGGAACCGGACAGGTTATGCCAATTATTTTTTACTAAATTGCCCCCCTTGAAACCTAAACAACCTAAGAAGTATATAAAATGAGTAAAATTACTGCTGCCATAACGGGCGTGAGTGGCTATGTCCCGGAATATGTGCTCACCAACAAAGAGTTGGAGACAATGGTCGAGACAAACGATGAATGGATCACCTCCCGCACCGGCATCAAGGAAAGGCGTATTCTGAAAGGGGAGAACATGGGCACCTCCCACATAGCCGTTCCAGCAGTGAAAGAACTCCTGAAGAAAACGAATACCAGGCCCGAAGAGGTAGACCTGCTGATTTGCGCCACCACCACCCCGGATATGGTCTTCCCGGCGACGGCCAACCTCATCACGGCCGAGGTAGGCGCCGTGAACGCCTTCGGCTACGACCTGCAGGCCGCCTGCTCCGGCTTCCTGTTCGCTCTGGCCACGGGCGCGAAGTTCGTGGAGTCCGGGCAGTACAAGAAAGTTATCATTGTGGGGGCAGATAAAATGTCTTCCATCGTGGATTATACCGACCGCACTACCTGCATCATCTTCGGCGACGGCGGCGGCGCCGTGATGCTGGAGCCAAACACAGAAGGTTTGGGCATACAGGACGCTATCCTGAAGTCTGACGGCACCGGAGCACCGTTCCTGCACATGAAGGCCGGTGGCAGCCGCAAACCGGCCACCATCGAAACGGTGCAGGCGCGCGAGCATTACGCGTACCAGGAGGGCCAGCAGGTGTTTAAATTCGCTGTAAAGGGCATGGCCGACGTGTCGGCGGAGATTATTGAGCGCAACCACCTGACCGGCGACGATGTGGCCTGGCTGGTGCCGCACCAGGCAAACAAGCGCATCATTGAGGCTACTGCCAACCGCATGGGCCTCAGCAACGACAAGGTGATGCTCAACATCCACAAATACGGCAACACCACCAGCGGCACCATTCCGCTCTGCCTGTGGGAGTACGAGCGCCAGATGAAGAAAGGTGACAACATCATCCTGGCAGCCTTCGGCGGCGGCTTTACCTGGGGGGCCATCTACCTGAAGTGGGCCTACGACACAAAATAAGAACCCAAATCATATATAAGGCGGCTCCTGAAGAGCTACCTTATATATAGCTGCCGCAGAGAAGCGCTATGCCATATATAACCAAAAAGCCCACCGCTTATATATAGGCGGCGGGCTTTTTAGTTTATATATTACAGATTTGGCTATAACAGGGAGTACATCAGAACAGCTATTATGGTTAGAGCTATCGCTCTGCATATATGCCTCCCTCTTCTACTCTCGCTTCCAAAGTTGGAGACAATCTTTTTGTAACGTTCGTTACTTACGAAGGTAAAATAGTTTACCGCTTCAAGTATTATATAGGCAACAACGAATAAAACTACCGTTTGAGGCAACGTTAGGACATTTACCCCAAGAAGAGATATACATATCTTAAAAATCAGAAGGGCCTGAAATAAGCTTAAGAGATGACTCGCCCCAAAAGGCAAATCATAGTTACCTGTTGTGCATACCAGGTCATAGCATCTATAGTAGATATAGTGATATGGACTATTGGTTCTCAATTCAAAGACCTTCTATTTCACCCAACTACGGCATATAGGAAACATCCACCCTGAATTTTGGATCCACAGCGCCCAGCTTCTGGTAAGCTTTTTTAGAGATGCGCACAAGCACGTTCTCATTCTCCCCGGTTTGCGGCAGCTTGCCGATGACGCGCACGTACACCACCTGGCCGTTCATGGCGTTTTTCACCTGCATAATAGTGCCCACCGGCGCTGATTTATGCAGCGCGAGGTACTTATTCGTGTCTGCCTTCGGGTCAATCATCTCGGCCATGCCGCTCTCCATGATTTTTTTCACGCCAGACACCGTTTCCTCAACGGCTTCCTCCGCCTCGGCGACTGGCTCAGAAGCCGGACCGGCAGATGCCGGGCTCGTTGTTGCCGCAGTATTCGTGCCTGTGGCGGCTGTCGCTACGCTCTCCGTTGCCCGCGGTTTGGTCATCTCATCATCGGCCTCCGGCACATATACTGGCTTTTTGGTGGGCGCTGCGCCCCCTTTGCCCACCACCAGGCTCGTGCCGGTGCTGATGCTGTTGTCCGTCAGGTTGTTCCAGCGGCGGATGTCTTCCACGGACACGCCATACATCTTCGAGATGGAGTAGAGCGTTTGGCGCGCCTCCACGGTGTGCAGCTTGTTGCCGCTCGTGCTGACGGTGTAGGTACGGCTGCTGACCGCTGGCGCGGCAGGCACGGCCTTTGCCGTAGAGGCCACGGCATTGGCGGTAGCGGATTTGCGGGGAATCAACACAATCTCCCCTATTTTGATAGTAGTCTGTACACTGGGGTTTGCCTCCACAATCTGCGACACAGGCACATTGTACATCCGGGACAGGGCATACAGGGTTTCTTTCGGATCCACTTTGTGCTGCACATACAGCTTCCCGTTCTTACGCTCCACCCCCACCGAATCGCGGAAAGCCGTGACACCGGCGGCGCTGGCCGAAAAAGAAAGGACGGGTGCAACGACAAGCGTAATTAAAAATGATCGTACCATGGCTAAAAAATTACTATGCTAAAAGCCGGTATACCTCCAGGATGACCCTATCCCTCACGAAGTATAATCCGTCCATAAAGATAAAAAAAGTATCTGAACCGATTCCACTTAATCCGCCAGCGAGCTGCTCTTTTAAGCATAGCCTGCCTTCCGAGTTGAATACAGCCAGCATGTTTTGCAGGGTGTTGTCTGCGGCGCGCACGTAGTAGCTCACCACCAGCGCCGTGGCAGTCTCGGCGTACTCGATGGCCTGCGTGGCCCCGGCCATATGCTGCGCTTCCAGGAACTGCCGCACCTGGGCAAAGTACTCCTCCCCCTCCCTGTATAAGCTTGGGTAGACGGCCTGACTGTAACGCACGGGGTAATACTGCGCCACCGCCTCCGCTGCCTGCTGTTGCGGAATGCCGGTCTGCAGTTGCTTTCCCGTGCCGGGCTGAAGCAGACAGAAAGCAGCCTCCGGCGTAGCGGCCGTGTAGGCCAGCAGCCCATGCAACGCTAAGCCATAGTAAGCAAGTTCCTTTTCTTCCCAGGCTATTTCTGCGGTGGCCGCCTCCACGGCTGTGATGCCTTTGTGCTGCCCCATTTTGCAGTCGCCGTAGCCGTGAAGGTATATATAACCGGCGTGTGCGTCCTCCAGCCCCTGCCACCACGCCTGCCCCTGCTGCAAGGGCAGCTGCCTGATACCGAACTCTGCGATGTCGAAAGTGTAAAAATTCGCCAGCAGCAAATCGGGGTCGCGCACCTCCACGGCCAGGCGGCGTGCGGTAGTGTCGAGGCGGATGCGCCACACCGGCGCGCCAAAATCGTATATAAACTGTAGCGGAAGAATATGCGGTGGATTTTTAGTATCTTATTGCCAGCTAAAGCCTTCAACCAGCTCCCAAATTTATGAAAACCTATCCAAAGCAACAGTATGCGCCAGCGCTGTACCTGCTCCTCGTTTTCCTGCTGGCTCCTTTTATTTCATCAGCACAAAACAGGCCAAAGGTTTTTGTGATGGAGATAGAGTCTGAGATAGACCCGCGCACCAACCGCTACTCTGAGATAGCCTTCGACGCAGCCACGGCGGCCGGCGCAGACCATGTGCTGCTGGTGCTGGACACGTTTGGCGGCGCCCTGAACGATGCCGACGAGATACGGAAGCGCATCCTGAATTACCCGAAACCGGTTTACGTGTTCATCGACAACAACGCGGCCTCCGCGGGCGCGCTCATCTCCCTTGCCTGCGACAGCATCTATATGTCGCCGGGCTCCAACATTGGCGCTGCCACCGTGGTGGGAGCCGACGGGGCCGCCGCTCCGGGAAAATACCAGAGCTATATGCGCTCCATCATGCGCTCCACGGCAGAAGCGAACGGGCGTGACCCACATATGGCCGAGGCGATGGTGGAAGCCAGCGTGGACAGCACGCTCTCTGCCGGGCAGGTGCTGACGCTGACGACCTCAGAAGCCCTGAAATATGATTTTTGTGACGGCGTGGCCGAAGACGTGGAGGGAGTGCTGGCGGAACTGAACCTGCAGAATGCCGAGATCATTCGCTTCGAGCCCAGCGCCACCGACACCATCATCTCCTTTTTCCTGAACCCCTTCATCAGCGGCATCCTGCTGCTGATCATCATCGGCGGGCTCTATTTCGAGCTGCAGACGCCGGGCATCGGCTTCCCGTTGTTTGCCGCTGTGCTGGCGGGCATCCTCTACCTCGTGCCTTACTACCTGAGCGGGCTGGCGGAAAACTGGGAAATCCTTATGTTCGTGGCAGGTTTCATCCTGATCATGCTAGAGGTGTTCGTCATCCCCGGATTTGGCATTACGGGCATCAGCGGCATTCTGCTGGTGCTCTGCTCGCTGGTACTGATGATGGTGAACAACTACAACTTTGACTTCACGTTCGTGCCCTCCGACCAGCTCCTGAAAAGCCTTATCTCCGTCGTGGCGGGCGTGGCGGGTGCGGGCATGGCGATTGCCTTCGCCTGGAACCGCCTGGCGAACAGCAAAGCGATGGATGGTGTGGTGCTCCGGAACAGCTTCCACAGCAAGGAGGGGTATCGTTCGGCTAACTCTGCGGATCACCTGGTGGGCAAAACGGGGCTGGCGCACACCCGCATGACTCCCTCCGGCCGCGTGATGATAGATGACACAATTTACGACGCCCAGGCCCGCGACGGCTACATAGAGAAAGGCGAAGCCGTGCAGGTAATAGACCAGAGCACTTTTTCGCTGCGCGTAAAGAAGGTAAGCTAAAGGGCCATATATAAGTTACGCCCGGAAAGCATTAGGGAAGCCGGTACACAAGAGCAACGCCGCCCGCTCCCTCGAAATAGAAAGGCGTTATGCCCAACTGCTGCCTTTCCTTCAGGGCGCCAGCAATCTTGCGCTGCAAAAAGGGATATACCAGGTAAGCCACCTCAGCCGAGAGTATGCCTATGCCTGCCCCGGCCAGCACGTCGGAGAGCCAGTGCCGGTCGTTGAGAATGCGAAGGGCACCGGTAGCGGTAGCAAAAGAATAGCCTGCCACACTGTACCAGACACTCCTGCCCCCATACTCGTGGTGGAAAAAAGTGGCATAGGCAAACGCGGTGCTGGTATGGGCCGACGGAAAAGCATCGTCATTGTGGCCGTCAGGGCGGTTTACCCGAGTCAGGGTTTTGAGGTTGTTGGTCAGTGTCCTGTTCAGGAAGTAGGTCATCCCGAGCAGCACGGCCTGTTCCGTGAAATGGTGCCTGCCCTCTACTCCCGAAATATTAAGCCCTACTGCCAGCAGCACCGGCGCAAATGCAGTATGGTCATCCAGGGTAGTATTGAAATCGGGGAAATTGCGCTGCACCGCACTCCGGAGCCCCCGGCTTCCCTCAAAAAGGCCTTCATCGTCCATGTGGGTGACGCCCCACCCGATGAGAAGGCTTGGCACGATGGCTTTGCGCACAAGCGGCGGCACACTCCTGTACGCTCTGGTCACGAACGAACTGGAGTCGGCCTGTGGCAGCGGCACCGCCAGTGCAACACTATCGGCGGCCAGCGTTTTTTGTTGTTGCGCCCAGCCCTGAAACGCACATAACAAGAAGATAAGAGGGAGTA